>JBBRET010000004.1:0-121999 GCA_038202695.1 Flavobacteriales bacterium | reverse complement strand
GTATTGATTATTTACCCCAATTAAAAGGGTAACTAAATCATAGTCGCTAGTTGGGTTATCAGCAACGATTGCCAATTTTAAATTACTTGTAGTCCAGCCAGTTTGTGCAATAGTTTTTACCTGAAAAGTATCATTTGAGTTCAAATACTTTCCAATGCTGTCTTTCAGCTGAACCGGAAAACGACAGGTTTCGCAAACACTTTGACCTATAGTATAACTATCGCCAAGCGCCAAATACTTGTAGTTTTTTTGTCTTGCAACTGTGGCACTATCACTGCTGCAACTTTGTAAAAACAAAAGAGCGATGCTGAAAAATAACAACCTATTTATAAGTTTCATTTTACTGTTGTTTTGTGATAATTTGCTAAAAGCAAGAGGGTTTCAGCCTAAATCTGCTTACGCTAATTCTAAGCTATTTTCAATCTTTTCTTGAATGGCGTCCCAAAGTCCAATTCGTTTCTCGAGTGCCATAATAGAAACTTCTTCTACTTCCTTCCATTTGTGTTCGTCATCCTGACAAAGTTCCGTAATCATCTTCATTGCCATTGGTCCGTGTTCATCAGCATCTAATGCAATGTGTCTTTCGAAATAATAAATCAGTTTCGACAAATCGGTTTCCGGAAAGTTTTGCTCAAAGTTTTTTAGGATTTCAGTAAACATATTCGGAATTAAATCTTCTCTTCCAAAAGTAAAAGCTGCTGCAATTTTATGTGTTTTCCCTTCTTCTATAACCCGGAAAGTAAAGTCTAAAAATGCCTTAATTTTGTAATGCAAATCACTTTGTTTTATCGCTATAAAAATATTTTTAGTAGTGCTTACATTTTGCAAAAAAGCTTCTATTGCTGTCGTCTGTGCACCACAACTTTGCATCGCTTCTAAATACATCTCAAAATGACTCAACCGCTTTCCGTCTAGCGTTAAATCACTTTCTTCGGCCAAAACAATTTCGTTAATTAAATAACGTGTTTCCGGATTTTGTGAGGCAAACCATGGCGTTGTTGTACAAGTTAATTTGCTTTGCAATGCTTTTAATAAAGACATAAAATCCCAAACGGCATAGACGTGATTTTCTAAAAACTGATGCAAATCCTCAATCGTTTTTACTTTTTCGTAAAGCGGATGTTGCAATAAGAGTTGTTTGTGTGATTCTATTTTTGTGTTGATAATGGAAATTGTCATAGCGTTTTTTAAAATATATACGGTTAAAAAAACCAAAAGGATTTTACTTTCCGTAAAAGTAAAAATGCTTTCCATTTCTGAAAAGCATTTTGTATCAATTTTATCTATTGTTTAATTTTATTTGAATGCTGGAATTCCGGTAATGTCTGCACCAGTAATTAATAAATGAATGTCGTGTGTTCCCTCATAAGTAATTACCGATTCTAAATTCATCATATGACGCATAATCGAATATTCACCTGTAATTCCCATTCCGCCAAGCATTTGTCGAGCTTCACGAGCAATGTGAACAGCCATGTCTACATTATTTCGCTTCGCCATTGAAATCTGAGCAGTAGTTGCTTTTCCTTCATTTCTTAAAACACCCAATCTCCAAGTCAACAATTGTGCTTTGGTGATTTCGGTTATCATTTCGGCCAATTTCTTTTGTTGCAATTGGAACGAAGCAATCGGTTTGTCGAACTGAATTCTTTCTTTGGCATAACGCAAAGCAGTGTCGTAACAATCCATGGCGGCACCAATAGCACCCCAAGCAATTCCGTAACGAGCCGAATCTAAACACTGCATCGGTGCGCCTAATCCAGATTTTCCTGGCATCAAGTTTTCTTTTGGCACTTTTACGTTGTCAAAAATCAATTCGCCTGTTGACGATGCACGAAGAGACCATTTGTTATGCGTTTCTGGAGTTGTAAAACCTTCCATTCCGCGCTCTACTATTAATCCGTGAATGCGTCCTGATTCATCTTTTGCCCAAACCACAGCGATGTCTGCAAATGGTGCATTCGAAATCCACATTTTAGCACCATTCAACAAATAATGGTCACCCATATCTTTGAAGTTGGTGGTCATTCCACTTGGATTGGAACCATGATCGGGCTCAGTCAAACCGAAACATCCCATAAATTCTCCTGTGGATAATTTTGGTAAATATTTTTTACGTTGTTCTTCGGTTCCGAATTTCCATATAGGATACATTACCAAAGAAGATTGAACTGATGAAGTAGAGCGAACACCCGAATCGCCTCTTTCAATTTCTTGCATAATCAATCCGTACGAAATTTGGTCTAAACCAGCACCGCCATATTCTTCTGGAATGTAAGGTCCAAAACCACCAATTTCACCCAAACCTTTGATGATTTGTTTCGGAAATTCAGCACGTTGCGCATACTCCTCTATAATGGGAGATACTTCACGCTTAACCCACGCACGAGCAGAATCACGAACTAATTTGTGTTCTTCGGTTAGCAAATCGTCTAATAAATAGTAATCTGGAGCTTGAAATAAATCTGGTTTCATATATTTTGTCATTGCGAGTTTGCACGGCAACCTCATTGTCTTGTTTATTTTACGAAAACGTTTGCAAAGCTAAAGAATCTTAATCAAAATTCCGATGAACAATTGTTATAATTTTTCGAAGCTTCATCCAGCTGTACACTCTATTCCCGATCAAAAATCGGGAGATGCCGTTCCCATCTGGGCTAGGACTGTAGTTAAATGCGAGGTTATTTTAATTTATCAAATGCCCCTTTTTTAGTCAGCAAAAACTCCAAAATAGCAAGTTCATCATTTTTCTTGATTACTTTTTTAGATTCTGGATCAGCTTCACAAAAGTTAAGAAATCTCGAAGTTTGCCCTGATTTTAGCTTCAGGGTTTTAGTAAAGAAAGTTTCGTTGAAGTTCGCTTTCGCATAATCAGTAAACGACATGGTTTCTATAGCTTTTTCAGTTTTCGGTTTGTTGCTTTTAAATAATTTTCCAACCATTTTTCCAATCTGAATAAAGTCTAAACCATTAACTATTTCACCCGTATAAACATCTTTATTTACGGGTCTGGATTGATCTTTTTCTATTTTTGCCATCTTAATGCCATCATAGGAAGTTGCTGCAATTTTTATAGCTTTGATTTGTGTTATTTCTACTTCTTCAAGCGCAATAGGTTTTTCAATTAAAGTGATAAAAACGACACTTTTTACAAAGTCTTCAGTAGTCAGTGTGTACTTTTGGTCAGCAAAGTTTTCTGACATCAAAATAAGAGCGTCACCAACTTTAGCAACGATATCAAATTCACCTGAGGCATAAGTCTGGGTTAGTTTTTTTGAAGTAAAATTGATAACATCAATGTTTTTTTGATAACGGTCTTGATAGGAAACTTTTCCGTGAATGCGTTTTTCTGTTTGTGAAAAGGAGGCGGACGAAACCAATAAAAATAGTAGGAAAGTGATTTTTGACATAAGAATTATATTGTGATTGCGTTTAAACATTAAAGTTAGGCAAATCAAGTCACTTAAGTCACGAAGAATTTGTTAAATGTTGCATGCAGCTAGTTGCAATTACATCTTCAGGTAAAAATCTTTGGTCAGATTAATATAGTCGTCCGTATATTCATGACGATTGCTTTCGATGACCAATTCGTCAGCCGTCAAAACGGAAAGTTCATACCTCTTAAAAGCCAATAAACTTCTGACAATTGGAGTGGTGTGCGCACCTTTTACTCGGGTAACTTTTACCGGAAAAAGTTCCGCTTCAGCACATAAATCAATAAAGCGTTCTTCTTCTTTAAAGGGGATGATTACGGCAAAAATACCGTTTTCAGACAATAATAAATCAGCGGCTTCAACTAAATCTTCAAAAGGCATGGCGTCGGAAAACCGAGCTAAATCGCGTTGTTCATTGTTGGTTTTGTAATCTTCGGTGTAAAAAGGGGGATTGGAAATGATAATGTCGTACTCGTCTTCAGGCTCTTCCATAAATTCATCTAATCCTGCATGAAAACAGAATAGTCTATCGCTCCATGGTGAACTTTCGAAATTATCAACACATTGTTCATAGGCATTTTCGTCAATTTCGATCGCGTCAATTTGTGCTGCATTACTTCTTTGTGCCAGCATCAAGGACAAAATTCCGGTTCCGGCGCCAATATCTAAAACAGAAATCGGATTATTGTCAATAGGACACCATGCACCTAGCAAAACCCCATCGGTACCAATTTTCATAGCACAGAGGTCTTGATTAACGGTAAATTGTTTGAACTGGAATTTAGACAACTTAGAATTCTTAAAGTTAGACTTCTTAGATTGGGTTTCTTACGCGTAGCGATCTAAAAGCAAAGCGCTTCTAACAATCTAATGCCGCAGGCGAGTCTATCTATAAATACATTTCGATTAATCCTTCCGGCAAATCCATGATAACCTTTTTGTTTTCTCTGTCGATTTTCACTAAAAACTGGTCAATCATTGGAACGAGAATTTCTACATTTCCGTTTATAACTTCAAACAACGGTTGTGCAGAGGAATCATTTATTGATACAATTTTTCCGAAAACACCCAAACGTTGATCTTCAATTTCGAACCCGATGACTTCATGAAAGTAAAATTTATTCCCCGAAAGTTTTGGCAACATATTTAGTGGAAGATAAACATCACAATTTAGAATGCTATCTGCTTCTGCTTCACAATCAACATCTTCAAATTGCACCCGAAGAAAGTCATTTTTGTGTAGCGAACTATTTTCAATAAAAAATGGAACCAAATTTTTGTTGAATTCAACAAAAACTGATTCCATATTTTCATATAATTCGGGTTCGTCAGTATCTAAATAAATAAGAACTTCCCCTTTGAAACTAAATTTTTTTGCAATCTTACCTAAATAGAAACAATCTTCTTTACGCATAATTGCCCGAAGTATTAAGCTTCTTTTTCTTCGTTAGTTTCTTCAGCAGCCGGAGCTTCTTCAGCAGCAGGAGTTTCTTCAACAGCTACTTCAGCAACAACTTCTTCAGCAGCAGTTTCCTCAACAGCAACTTCAGCAACTACTTCTTCCGCTGCAGGAGTTTCTTCAACAGCAACTTCAGCAACAACTTCTTCCGCAGCAGGAGTTTCTTCAACAGCTACTTCAGCAGCAACCTCTGGAGCTTCAGTTTCTTCAACTGCAACTTCTTCAGCAACTTCTTCTACTTTTGCAGCTTCAACAGCGGCAGCAGCACGTTTGTCATTAGCAACTTTTTCAGCTTTCAAAGCTTTCGCTTTGGCATCTGCTTGCGCTTTTGATAACCCCTCTTTTTTGTTGTCTACTTTTCCAGCTTTTTCGTCTAACCATGAAGCCAATTTAGCATCTGCTTGTTCTTGTGTTAAAGCTCCTTTACGAACTCCACCATCAAGGTGATGTTTCAATAAAGCACCTTTATAAGAAAGAATTGCTTTTGCCGTATCCGTTGGTTGTGCTCCATTGTGTAACCATTGAACCGCTTGGTCTAGGTTTAATTCAATAGTTGCTGGATTGGTGTTTGGATTGTAAGTTCCTAATTTTTCAAGGTATCTACCATCTCTTTTTGATCTAGCATCAGCTGCTACGATCCAGTAAAAAGGTTTTTGTTTTTTACCGTGTCTTTGTAATCTAATTTTTACTGACATAATCTTTTTGATTAATTTGAGGTACTCGACCTCGTTAATTTTGAGGGTGCAAAGATAGCTTTTTTTTGAAAATAAACTAATTGAAGTCAAAGTTTTTGATTCTAAGTGGGTTTAACATTGTTGTTTTAACAATATTTTTTAAAATTTTAATTGACTTTTACATTAAAAAGTTATTTTTGTGAACAAATACGATGAAAAATGAAAAGATTTTTGCCCCTATTTTTAATTACCCTAGCTTTTACTTCTTGTCAGGAAGATGTACAATTTAGCAATCCAGGTTTTCAAGCGTTAAAAGATGATGTCTTTTGGAGAGCAAATGATGCAAGAGCGTATGTTGATGCAACAGGTAAACTTACCATTAATGCCTACACAGAATACGAACTGCTTACTTTAAATACAACAAGTACTAGTCTTGGGAAATATGTTTTAGGAACTACTAATTCTAATAATTTCGCAAGCTACACCAACAGTTTTGAAGATTTGAATTTAGAATATGCAACCGCTGCTGTACCGGGTCCTGTTTCAAACATCACTTTAACTGCCGGAGGTTCTGGCTACACCAGCACGAGCTCGGCAATAACGACTGGTGGTTCCGGAAGTGGTTTGACTGTTAATTTAGTTGCTAATGCTAGTGGAGTTGTAACCAGTGTGGCGCCTTCTGCTAGAGGGAATGGTTATCTAGCTGGAGACTTAGTAACAGTTGCCGGAGGAAATGTTAATTGTAAATTTAGAGTGGCCAATGTTCAAAATAGTAATGGAGAAATTGAAATCACTGAATATGATAACGTCAACTTTACCATTTCAGGTAAATTTAAATTCAATGCAATTAATACAAACAATAGTCCATTTGGCGGGCCAATATTGAATTATCAATTCGGAGAATTCTATAAAATTCCAATTTTTCCCTCAATATAATTGAATTCAAATACTAACCATAACCATCTTAGGATGGTTTTTTTTTGTTAATTATTTAATAAACTCCAAATTTTTAGCAGTTTACATTTAATTTAAACTACATTTGTATTCGAATTTTAAATAAATTATATGAACATTTTTGTTGGAAGTCTTCCGTTCAGTATTGACGAAGCAGATTTAAGAGAGTCTTTTGAGGCTTATGGAACAGTTGACTCTGTTAAAATTATTACCGATAAATTTACTGGAAGAAGTAAAGGATTTGGTTTTGTTGAAATGTCTAATGACGAAGAAGCTCAAAAAGCTATCGACGAATTAAACGGTGCAACAGTAGAAGGGCGTACGATTGTAGTTAACAAATCAGAGCCAAAACCAGAAGGAGAAAGAAAATCGTTTAATAACAACCGTTCAGGTGGTGGTTATGGTGGTGGTGGAAACTCTCGTGGTGGATACAACGATAGAAATAGCGGTGGTGGAGACAGAGGAAGATACTAATCTGCATCTTAAATAAACACTAAGAAAACCATCTCAATTGAGGTGGTTTTTTTTGTTATTGTTGATAACTAAAGTTTATTTTCTGAACGCTAAAATGTATTTTTGTTTTAATTCAAAACTCACTTTTGGCTCACGCCTTTTCGCTTAATCATATAAAATAGATGTACTTAATTTTTGATACAGAAACTACTGGTTTGCCAAGAAATTGGTCTGCACCAATTACCGATATTGATAATTGGCCAAGATGTATTCAAATAGCCTGGCAACTGCACGATGCATTGGGGAATCTAATTGAGCATCAGGATTATTTAGTAAAGCCGGAAGGTTTCAATATTCCTTTTGATGCTGAAAGAATTCACGGAATTTCTACGGAGTTAGCAGAGCAACAAGGAATTTTACTTCAAGAAGTTTTAGAAAAATTTAATGTAGCGTTATCAAAAGCCAAGTTTATTGTCGGTCAGAATTTGGGGTTCGACGTAAACATTATGGGTTGTGAATTTCATAGAATGGGAATCCAATCTCAAATGAGTTCAATGCCTATTTTGGATACTTGTACCGAAGTTACGGCATCACTTTTAAAATTACCCGGCGGTCGAGGCGGAAAATTTAAATTACCAACCTTAACCGAATTACACCAATATCTTTTTGGAACACCGTTTTCAGAAGCGCACAATGCAACTGCCGACGTTGAAGCAACTACACGTTGTTTTCTGGAGTTAATCAACAGAAAGATTTTTACCAAAGATGAATTAGACGTTCCGGCTGATTATTTCGAAAGATTTAGTAAAAATAATCCACAGGAAATCCAACTCATAGGATTGAAGCACATCAACCTGAAACAAGCTTCAGAAGAAATCAGAAAGCAATTTCAACAGAATGAAGAAGTTGTAACTCCAACTAATGAAGAGAAGCAAGTTCAGCATAATTTAGCTAACATTGATTTTGTTCATTTACACAATCACACACAGTTTTCGGTATTGCAATCCACTATCAGTGTTGCCGATTTGGTGAAAGCAGCTGTTGCCAATAAGATGCCCGCAGTTGCTATGACAGACCATGCGAATTTGATGGGTGCTTTTCATTTTGTTCGCGATATTTTATACCACAACAAATCGGCGCAGGCCAAAAATAAAACAGCTGAAGAAAACGGCGAAACTCCAACTGAAACTATAATAAAACCAATTGTGGGTTGTGAATTTTTTGTTTGTGATGATTTGAATGACAAGTCTAGAAAAGACAATGGTTACCAAATTGTTTTCTTAGCCAAAACTAAAAAAGGATATCACAATCTGGCAAAATTATCATCTATCGCATATACTCAGGGCTTTTATTATGTGCCAAGAATTGATCGAAAAACTATTCAGCACTACAAACAAGACCTTATTGTATTGTCCGGAAATTTATACGGAGAAATTCCAAGTAAAATTTTAAATGTAGGAGAAAACCAAGCAGAAGAGGCGCTAATTTGGTGGAAACAAGAGTTTGGTGATGATTTCTATTTGGAGTTAATGCGCCACAATCAGGAAGATGAAAACAGAGTGAATGCTACCTTGGTAACGTTTGCCAAAAAACATCAAGTGAAAACCGTTGCCACAAATAATGTCTTTTATATTAATAAAGAAGATGCGAATGCTCATGATATTTTGTTGTGCGTTCGCGATGGTGAAAAACAATCAACACCTATAGGTCGCGGTCGCGGATATCGATACGGATTGAACAATCAGGAATACTATTTTAAATCGGCTGAAGCCATGAAGAAATTATTTCATGATTTACCCGAAGCCATTTCAATTACTGAAGAAATTGTAAATAAAATTGAAATTTTCGATTTGGCTCGAGAAGTTCTCCTTCCAAAATTTGACATTCCAAGTGCGTTTATAGTTTTAGAAGATGAAGCTGATAAAGGCAAGCGTGGCGAGAATAACTACCTGCATCATTTGACGTTTGAAGGTGCCAAACGGAGGTACGCCGAAATCACTCCAGAAATTCAGGAGCGCATTGATTTTGAATTGCTAACAATAGAGAATTCGGGATATCCTGGTTATTTTTTAATTGTTCAAGATTTTATTGCGGAAGCCCGAAAAATGGGAGTTTCTGTGGGTCCAGGACGTGGTTCTGCAGCAGGTTCTGTAGTGGCCTATTGTCTCGGAATAACCAATATTGATCCACTGTTGTACAACTTGCTTTTTGAGCGTTTCTTAAATCCGGATCGGGTTTCATTGCCCGATATTGATATCGACTTTGACGATGAAGGAAGAAGTAAAGTAATGGATTACGTTATTCAGAAATACGGATCGAAGCAGGTGGCTCAGATTATCACTTATGGTACAATGGCAACCAAATCAAGCATTCGTGATACCGCAAGAGTAATGGATTTGCCTCTTTTTGAAGCCGATAAAGTGGCTAAGTTAATTCCGGGTTTGATGCCTTCTAAATGGAATTTGGCCCGACTGTTATCAGAAGACGAAGCCACCATTAAAAAAGCATTGCGTCCAGAAGAATTTGATAGAGTAAAGGAATTGATTTCACTTTCTAAAGAAAACAATCTTTGCTCTGAAACGATAAACCAAGCAAAATTTTTAGAAGGAAATCTGAGAAATACCGGAATTCACGCTTGTGGTGTAATTATTACCCCAAGCGATATTACCGATTTTGTTCCAGTGGCTACGGCAAAGGATTCAGATTTATATGTAACCCAATTTGACAACTCTGTAGTTGAAAGCGCCGGATTATTGAAGATGGACTTCTTGGGACTAAAAACCCTGACGTTGATAAAAGACACTGTAAAGCTCGTGAAATACAGAACCGGAAAAGACCTCAATCCGGATGAGTTTCCGATTGATGATGTTAAAACGTATGAACTTTTTCAGCGTGGAGAAACAGTTGGAATTTTTCAATACGAAAGTGCTGGAATGCAGAAGTACATGAAGGAATTGAAGCCAACGGTTTTTGGGGACTTGATTGCCATGAATGCGCTTTATCGTCCGGGACCGATTGCTTATATTCCGAGTTTTATCAAACGTAAGAATGGTGAGGAAGCCATTACATATGACATTGAAGCCTGCGAAGAATTATTAAAAGAAACCTACGGAATTACCGTTTATCAAGAGCAAGTAATGCTTTTGTCCCAAAAATTAGCAGACTTTTCAAAAGGAGATGCCGACGTTTTGCGTAAAGCAATGGGGAAAAAACAGAAAGATGTTTTGGATAAAATGAAACCAAAATTTATCTCACAAGCTGAATTGAAAGGCCATTTGGCGGCAAAACTAGAGAAAATCTGGAAGGATTGGGAAGCTTTTGCTGAGTATGCCTTTAATAAATCACACTCAACATGTTATGCATGGATTGCTTATCAAACGGCCTATTTAAAAGCTAATTATCCGGCAGAATATATGGCCGCTGTGTTATCTAACAACATGAATGACATCAAACAGGTTTCGTTCTTTATGGAAGAATGCAAACGGATGGGACTGGAAGTATTAGGTCCTGATGTGAATGAGTCGTTTTATAAATTTACAGTAAACGATAACTATGCGGTTCGTTTCGGAATTGGCGCGGTTAAAGGTGTTGGAGCCAATGCAGTTGAAACCATTGTTCAAAACAGAAAAGACGAAACGTATAAATCAATTTTTGATTTAGCCAAAAAAATTGACTTGCGTGCTGCCAACAAAAAGGCATTCGAAAGTTTGGCACTTGCAGGTGGTTTTGATTGTTTTCAAAATACACACCGAGCACAATATTTTCATATTGAAGGCGAAGGCATAACGTTTTTAGAAAAAGCGATTCGGTACGGCTCTAAATTTCAAGAGAATGAAAATTCTTCTCAAGTAAGTTTATTTGGAGAAGCTAGTGAAGTTCAAATTGCTGAACCCATCGTGCCTCCTTGTGATGAATGGAGTACAATGGAAAAATTAGCCAAAGAAAAAGAAGTTGTGGGCATCTATATTTCAGGTCACCCGTTGGATGATTATCGTTTTGAGATGAAATATTTCTGCAATAGTAAGTTAGAAAATTTAAAAAACTTAGAGAGTTATATAGGTAAAACACTAACTTTTGCTGGAATTGTGAGTAATGTTCAGTACAGAACTGCCAAAAACGGCAAAGATTGGGCAATGTTTACTTTGGAAGGTTATGATGAAAGTCACGAGTTTAGAATTTTTGATGAAGAATATCTAAAATACCGGCATTTTTTGGTTAACAACCAATTTATTTATTTTAAAGTAACTGTAAAAGATGGTTGGGTAAATAGAGAGACTGGAAAAAAATCAGAGCCAAGAATCCAATTTACAGATGTTAAACAGTTGCAAGATGTGATGGCTCAGTTTGCCAAAAAACTGAGTATTCAAATGGATATCGATGACTTAAAGCAAAACTCAATTCAGTTACTGAATGCCATTTTTCAATCTAATAAAGGTGATAATACCGTGACTTTTGAAATTGTAGAGTACGACAAAACTAAAAAAATACCTGAAATTATTCTAAAAACGGAAGGCATAGAAGATGAAAATTTTGATGCTGAAAACATAGAAGAAGTTGAGCTTGAAATTCCAAATTTAGAAGTCCAAAATCAAATTATGACTCGAGTTTCATTGCCCAGCAGAAAATTAAAGATCAAAATTTCTAACGAATTGTTATTCGAACTAGAGAAAATGAATATTAAATTTAGCCTGAACTAGGTATTAGTTATGACAATAATTTCATAACCAAAACTGATTTTCTTAGTACCTTGATAACAAATAAAATGACTAGTTTTGCCCTAGAGTAATTACAATAATTTAAAATAAAATAAAATATGGCTTTAGCAATAACAGATGCTACTTTTGATGAAGTAGTATTGAAATCTAGTAAACCGGTTGTAGTTGATTTTTGGGCAGCTTGGTGTGGACCATGTAGAATGGTTGGACCAGTAATCGATGAAATCGCAACAGAATATGAAGGAAAAGCAACCGTTGGTAAAGTTGACGTGGATGCTAATCAAGAATTTGCAGCAAAATATGGCGTTCGTAATATTCCAACAGTTTTAGTTTTTCAAAACGGGGAAGTAGTGGGTCGTCAGGTTGGAGTGGCTCCAAAGAAAACCTATACCGATGCTATTGATGCTTTATTGTAATCAGTAAAATAAAATAACTCAGAAGGTTCAACGAAAGTTGGACCTTTTTTTGTTTAGTTAAAATTCAAACTTCTTATGATAAATTATTCTCGCTAGCAAAACGAATTAGCATTGCCGTATTATTTACATTCATTTTGGAGTATAAATTTTTCCTGTGGGTATCAACAGTATCAATACTTATAAAAAGTTTTTCTGAAATTTGATTATTAGTAAGTCCGTTTGTAATTAGCAAAAGTACCTCTTTCTCACGCTTGGTTAATTTTGGCAATTTGTTTTGAAGTTCGTTTTCATATTTCAATGCTTTTTCGGCTTCAAATGTTATATAATTTTCGCCATTAAAAACAGTAGTGATTGCTTTTATTATTTCATGTTTACTAGCATTTTTTAATAAATATCCTTTAGCACTACTCTCTATCATTTTTCTAACATAAGTTCCTTCTGTGTAAGTACTCAGTGCTATTATTTTAATTGTGGGATGTCTTTCGGAAAAAATTTGGCACAAATCAATTCCAATCATGTCAGGCAAACTAATATCCATTAAAATGACGTCGGCTGTTTGGTTTTTAAAAAATTGTATGCACCGTTCAGCATTAATTGCACTTCCAATAATTTCAATGTTTTTTTCTTCATTTAAAAGCGACTTTATTCCTTCAATTACCAATTGATGATCGTCAACAATAAAGACTTTAATTGTATTAGGCATTTAATTCAATATTTACGGATGTTCCATTACTTGGTGATGTAATAGTGTCTATTGTTCCATTAAAATAATCTACACGGTACGCTATATTTTCTAAACCTGACCCTTTATTTAATTTTGCTTCATTAAAATCATAACCTACACCATCATCTTCAACCGTAATTGCAATTTTGTTATTTGTGTAAGCTAATTGTACCATAATTTCGTTTGCTTTTGAATGTTTTACAGCATTGTTAACTAATTCTTGTATAATTCTGTATATAAAAACTTCGGCGGTATTACTTATTTTTCGTTCTGCACCAATTTTTTGATAATCAATTTTTATGTTTGATGCGGATTGAATTGAACCACAAAAATCTTTCAGAGCTTCGATCAATCCAAATTTAACTAATGATTCAGGCATTAAATTATGAGCAACTTTACGCAAATCACTAATTGTGTTGTCTAGCATACTCAAAGATTTATCAAAAAGAGATGCGTTTTCTGGAGTTAAAATTAAGTTTTCTTTCATATTGGTAAATGATAATTTGGTTCCCGATAATAATCCGCCAAGACCATCGTGTAAGTCTTTGGCAATTCTGCTGCGTTCTTCTTCTTGACCTTTTAACATGGCATCAACAGCTGATAATTGTTTGTCTTTTTCGAGTTCTTTGATTTTTAAATTTTGAATTTTTTGTTTGTTTCTAAAGTTTCGATACCCAAGAAAACTAAGTAATATTATTGCAATTGATGAACCAATTAAAATTTTATTTAGCGTTGCGTTTTTATCGTTTTGGGTTTTTAATTGCAGTACTTCTTTTTCTGATTCTAACTTTGCAATTGCATTTTTGTTTTTCTGAGAGAAAATAGAATCGTTGAGTTTTTTAGATAATAGTAAATTTGAATACGCATTTTTATAATCAGATTTATAAGCTTGCAACTGCGCTAAATTGCCACTTATATAAAACAAACCATAAGCATTTTTTTCCTTTTTTAATATTTGTAAACTTCTGCTATAATAGTTTTCTGCTAAAGTTACTAATTCATTTTTTGTTTTAGGTATCTCATTATTTTTAAGCGATTTTAGAAGCGAATCATTTTGAACTATGTCAAAAAGGCCATCACCCATATTTCCTAAATTATTGCAAGAGTATAAGCTTTCGGGATATATTTTATCAAATATTTTTTGAGCATCAAACTCCATTTCAAATGATCTTACCGGATTACTTTCCTCATAAACAATTGACCAATTCATTAAAGTAGTTGCCATATTGTATTGACTGTCATTTTTTTTGAATAAATCATAAGCCAATTGATAATATTTATTAGATGATTTTGGCACTTCTGTATAATCATAATAATCTGCTAAACAAATATATGCGAAAGCTTTATCTAAATCATTTGGTGCTGATTTTTCTAATTTCAACGCTTCATTAGCAAAATATAACGATTTGGGATAGTTTTCTTGCAAAGCATAAAGTGTAGATAAACTTCTGTAATTTTTTTTAGAGGTAACGTATAGTTTTTTTTGGGTACTAATTTCTAATGATTTATTAAAATATTCTATTGCTTTTGGATAGTCAGAATTATTTAAATAAATAGCACCAAAAAGAGTATAACTTTTTGCAACTTCTTCAATCTTATTTAATTTAAGATTTATGTCTAGTGCTTTTTGATTTGTGGAAAGAGCTTCTTTAGAAAATACATTTATTTTAACAGAAGTGAGTAAAGCTTTTGCATATAATTCTTCATTATTTAATTTCTTTGAGAAACTAATTAATTTGCTGGCATAAATAGATGCTGAATCTGGATATGACAAAACAATATTTTCTGTTTTTATTCTTAATTTTTCAAACTCTTTTACTGAAAATTTTTCTTTTGAAGCATTGTTTTGCCCATAATTAATTTGAAAAGTAAGCAGAAAAAAAATAGATAGTAATTTTAACTTAATATTTTTCATATTCATATAATTTCAAATTTATAATGCCACTTTTTGTAAAGTTTTCACATAATTTTTCAATTATCCTACTATCGAGTTAAAAATCACTCTTTTACGTGATATAATAATGTAACAATACCAGTGAAATTTGTAAGGTATTAAAAACCAACAATTTCAGATTATGAAGTCAACTATAAAAATACTCATTTTACTTTTTTCAATTTCCTCCTTTGCACAAATTGGAATAAATACAACAACGCCAAATGCAATGTTGGATGTGAGTTCAACTACCAACGGAGTTTTGATTTCAAGGATTGCTCTAACTGCCAATAATGTTGCTGCACCAGTTGTAAATCCACAAGGTGGTGCTGTGGCAGTTTCAACATTAATTTATAATACAGCAACTGTTGCTGGTGTAAACGGAGTTGCTCCTGGCTTTTATTATTGGAGTGGAACTTTATGGATTTCATTAACAAGTCCAGTTTTAAACGATTGGAAACTTTTAGGCAATACTGCTATAACAACACCAGTATCACCATTAATATACGGAACAACAACCATTGGCGTCAACGAGAATTTTGTTGGTTCAAAAGACGCCAATGATGTTGTTATCGGTACAAATAATAGAGAACGTTTGCGTGTAAAACAATCCACAGGGAATGTTGGAATTGGTACTGCAACTCCCAATTTTACTTTAGATGTTCAAAACAATCAATTAGGTGCAACAACTTCACGATTCGAAAATACAGCGGTTGGAAACTCAAACGGAATAGGCTTAGAAGGCAAAGCAACCAACAATCCTGGTTTTGGAATCGGAGGACAATTTACAGGAAATGCTACAGGTGTAAAAGGATTAAATACTGGTTCAGCAGGAGCAACAACTTATGGTGGCGATTTTACTTCGACTGGAGTAGCTTCGACAGGAACTAGATATGGCGTACAAGGAACCGCTGACGGAGGAAGCTTAAATACCGGAGGAAGTTTTATTGGATTTGGAGCTACAGCTGCCGAAAATTATGGTGGTTTTTTAACCGCTTTTGGTGGTGCAAAAAATGTGGGTTCGCAATCGCAAGCAACTGGACCAGCCAATTCTTTAAATGGTGGTGTATTTGGAACAGCAACTGGAGGGAATAATTCTACCAATTATGCTGGAAATTTTAATGCGCAAACAGCATCTGCAATTGGTACAACTAACTATGCAGGTTTTTTTGCAGCTTCAGGCGGAAATAAAAATTACGCAATAGTAGTTCCAGGTGCTGGCGGAATCGTTGGTTTTGGAACCATAACACCACGAGCGATGTTAGATGTTGAGTCGGCAACAAACGGAGTATTACTTCCTAGAATAATATTAACTGCCAATAACGTAGCAGCACCAGTTGTAAATCCGCAAGGTGGCGCATTAACTATTTCAACTATTATTTATAATACAGCAACAGTGGCAGGAGTAAACGGAGTTTCGCCAGGTTATTATTATTGGAATGGTTCACTTTGGATTCCGTTAACACCGACAGTGTCTAATGATTGGAAATTAAACGGAAATACTGCTATTACAACTCCAACAACGCCAGTAACTTATGGTACATCAACTCTTGGTGCAACCGAAAATTTTATTGGCACAACAGATGCTAATGATGTTGTTGTTGGAACCAATAATATTGAGCGATTTAGAATAAAACAAACTACTGGAAATGTCGGGATAGGCACAGCAAATCCAACTACAAAATTAGATATTCTTTCACCGGGGAATACGCTCGGATTGAGGCTTTTAAGCGGTAATAATGCTCAATACTCCTATCTTTCATTAGGACGTACAACAGATTATGCTTCAATTGGAGCTTGTACAAATGGTACTTTTTTTACAGATGCTTTGGATGGCGATATGGCAATTAAAAATTTTAATTCTGGTAAAATTTTATTGGGCGCTTCATTTATAGCACCTGCTGCAATGTCAATTATACCGGGAGGTAATGTTGGGATAGGAACAGCAAATCCAGGTAATACTTTAGAAGTTTTAAATAATCAACTAGGAGCAGTAACTTCACGATTTCAAAACACTTCTCTGGGAAATTCTAGTGGAACAGCTGTTTTAGGGGTTTCTGCCAACAATCCAGGATATGGTACAGGTGGTGCTTTTATTGGCGGCTTAGAAGGTGTAACTGGTCAAGTTAATTTCTCGACTTCAACAGGCACTACAATCGGTGTTCGTGGGAGATCTACTGGAACTGGAGATGTATTTACTGCGTCTAGAGTGGGTGGAGACTTTTTTGCAGATGGAGGAAATTTTGAAAATTATGGTGGAAAATTCTTGGCAACAAATGCATTAACAAATTATGGAGCTAGTTTTAGAGCAAATGGTATAGGCAATTCAAAAAATTATGGTGGAAATTTTGAAGTGTTTGGAGCTACAATCGGAAATTGGGGTGGTGTATTTAACTCCACAGGTGGTGCAACTGCCACCGGAGCAGATTTTTTTGCAAATAACGGAACAGTTCAAACAACTGCTGGCTATTTTCAAGCAATTGGTGCAACTACTAATTATGGAACTCGTGCTATTGTATCAAACGGTGCAATAAATTATGGTGGAAGTTTTGTTACAAATGGTACTGCAACATCTACAAATTATAGTGGGTTTTTTATTTCAAATGGTGGAACAAATAATCACGCTGGTTATTTTTCAGCAACAGGAGGAACAAATAATTATGCAATTGTTGTGCCTTCAAATGGTGGTAATGTTGGAATTGGAACCCTAACTCCAGTAGATCAATTAGAAGTTGCTGGTGGTTTTGTGCGCTCAACAGGTTACAGATGCCGAACAGGTAATTCTGGTGTTTATGGTGGAAATACATTTAATATTAACTGGTCTGGTGCAAGTGCTCAGTTATGGATAGATGTAACCAATGTAGGAACGTTTCAATTTACATCTGACAGACGATTAAAAGAAAATATTATAAAAATAAACGATAATGCTTTATCAAGAGTAATGCAATTAAAACCAGTAAGTTTTAACTACAAAAATATTCCGAACACTATTTTTACAGGAAGTGATGTCGTTACCGAAGGATTTATAGCCGACGAATTGCAACAAATAATTCCGAGTGCAGTAAATGGCGATAAAAATGCACTTACCAGTGAAGGAACTATTCAACCACAAACGTTAAATATGCCTCCAGTTGTTTCGGTTTTAACCAAAGCAATTCAGGAGCAACAAGCAATTATCGAAGAATTACTCACTAAAAACAACCAATTAGAACAACGATTAAAAGCAATTGAAGATAAATTAAGTAAGTAGATTTTTTAAGGAGAAGGTTCAGCGAAAGTTGAATCTATTTTTTTTGACTTTTGTCCTTCTGAATTTATTTCACAATCTTGAAATTTAATTGAAATCCGAAAATCTTTCAATATCTTTGGAAGATGAACATCGAATCTCAAAAAGAAATTATTTCAGGATTCAAGCATTTGGAACTTTTGGCCAATCAAGTGGTGGAAGGCTTTATTTCCGGAATGCACAAAAGTCCGTTTCATGGTTTCTCAGCCGAATTTGCCGAACATAAAGTCTATAATGTTGGTGAAAGCACGAAACATATCGACTGGAAATTATTTGCTAAAACGGATAGATTGTACACTAAGAAATACGAAGAAGAAACCAATTTACGCTGTCATTTGATTATCGACAACTCCTCGTCAATGCATTATCCAAAACTTAAAAATGATGAACTTTTTTATCACAACAAAATTGGTTTTTCAGTTTTGGCATCAGCAGTTTTAATGAATTTATTAAAGAAACAAAGAGACGCAGTTGGGTTAAGTGTCTATTCTGACACCTTTGAATATTATGCTCCCGAAAAAGGGAGTGACCGGCATCATCGGATGATTTTGAGCAGATTGGAAGCTTTATTAGAAAAGCCTAAAGTTTCAAAAAACACAGATACAGTAACTTTTTTACACCAAATTGCCGAGAAAATTCACAGACGTTCCATGATTGTCCTGTTTACGGATATGTTTCAAACAACCAATAACGAAGCACTTTTTAATGCCTTACAGCATTTAAAACACAATAAACATAAAGTAGTTGTTTTTCATGTTATTGATAAAAAGACGGAAGTCAATTTTGATTTTGATAACGCCCCAAGAAAATTCATTGATTTGGAAACCGGTGAAACCATAAATGTTTTTGCAGATACCTTAAAAGAGGCATATGAACAAAAGGTTTCTGATTATTTCAAAACTTTAGCCATGACTTGCGCGCAGAATAAAATAAAGTACGTTCCTGTTGCGGTAGAAGAAAGCTTTGAAAAGATACTGACTACATATTTAGCTGAAAAACAAATGTTTGTATAATTTTTTTTAGAGGGCTAATTTTTTTAATTAAAAACACTTGCAGATATCAAAAACCATTGTATATTTGCAACCGCAATAACGCAGAGGTTTGGTAGTTCAGTTGGTTAGAATACATGCCTGTCACGCATGGGGTCGCGGGTTCGAGTCCCGTCCAGACCGCGAAATTGGGAAAAGGTTTTCAGAAATGGAAACCTTTTTTGCCCAAAAAAAGCAAATGAAATGCATACGCTGAACGCATTTTAAAATATAAGTTCAGTGAGGCATTTAAGAGTAGTTGTGTTGTTTGCTACGACTTTGTAACTCGTAGCTCGGTTTAGTAGTTAGACCAATGAAAAGCTTTCCACTTTATTGTGGATGGCTTTTTTGATTTTAGGAACTTTCATTTTTTTTAGTACTTTTGGACTATATGAAGAAAATAGCAAAGACATTCTTTTTTATTATTTTGTTGCTTACAACAGCCAACAGTATTTCAGCACAAGAAAAAACAGCAACTGCAACAGATGCTCAGCTAAAAGAGGTGCTTTATAAAAAGTATAAAAAGGAAGTACAGGCCTATGACAAGAACGATTTTGACATCCTTTTTTTCGAATTTTTTAAGAAGCAAAAGGACAAATCTTTGACGCTTACGCCAGAAGAGTTTTATACTTACACCATCAAAATTGCAATCTATTCCGAGAAATTAGGGCTTTTGTACAAAGACCAAAAAGAAGCATCGCAAAAAACCAAACAAGAATGGTTTGACAAAAGTTATTCGGAGTATTTAAATGCTAAACAATAAAGAATTGAAAAAACTTTTGCCCATACTAGCGCTGTTTCTGTTGCAATCTTGCCAGTATTTTGAAAAGCAAGTTCCCAATGAAAAGGAATTGCTAGAAAAAGAATTGAAAGAAATCAATTGGAACGAAGTCGACGAATATCCATCTGTTGCAGATTGTGAGAAGTTGACGGATGCTGCACAACGCAAGCAGTGTTTTTTCGAGTTTCTACAAACCACAATCGAACAAAAACTTGCTGTTGATACTTTAGCAACTTTAGTGCCTAAATTAGATACGATAGAAGTTAAAGTTACGGTTTTCCCAAACGCTACATTGCAATTTGAACCCCAATTCCCAAAAGATTCTGGGACTTATGATACCATAAAAATTGACAGCATTCTTCACGCACGCCTTGTCGATTTTCCTAAAATAAACCCAGCAATCAAAAGAGGAATTCCCGTAAAAACGCAGTTCGTACTTCCGGTGATAATAAAATCGGAGTAAAATAATTAGTGGTAAACCTGAATTTAATTTCTCTGAATTTATTTCAGAGTTTCAGGAGCCATTCCTGCCTGCTGTCAGGTCCGGCTTTCCGCTACAATCTTTTTCGTTTGTTCGTCTTTTTCTAAACGAAGTGTCTAGATAACGAAAAAGGATTTTCACTCCAATCCGGGCTATTTGCGAAACCTTCTGCCTTTCCAAGTAAACGTTCCGAACAAGGAATACAGTCCGACCAAACTTGAGAAGAAAGGATAGAGTATGCTGCTTGCTAGTGGCACAAAAAATTGGCCTTTACGCAAATAGGCATTAGATTTGTAGAGCAAGGTATAATCTACAAAGTACTTTATAAAAAATACAATTAAAACTATTTTCTTGTTTAGAAAAAGAAAAGAGAGAAGGGATGCGGAAGAAGGGGAAAAGTAGGTTGAAAGCATCAGGCTAAGAGTAATTGTTAGCGATAGGTTCATAAGCAGCACTACAACGGCTAATGATTTTGCATAACTGCTTTTATAATCGGACGTTTTTGCCGCCCAGCGAACGCGCTGCATGAAGAGCTTGCCCAAATCATTTTCAGGTTTTGTTTTTACAATAGAATCGCTATTTTTTAGGTACTGTACTTTTTCTTTATTGTAGCTAACAGCTTTTTGCAATAATAAAACATCATCACCGCTTGCTTTATCATTTATGCCGCCAAAACCTCCAATTTCGGCAAAAAACTTTTTGGTGTAGGCAAAATTCGCTCCGTTGCACATAAAGGGTTTTCCGATACCAAAACTTGCTATGGTTACGCCTTGTAAACTCATTAAATCTAATTGCTGAAAATGATGGAACCAGTTGTTTTTAGTTTTATACATCACGCTGCCTACAATCATTTCAGCAGTATTTTGTTGGATATAATTGTCTAAAGTCAGCAACCAGTTTTTATTGACAACGCAATCTGCATCTGTAGTAACAATCCAATCGTGTTTGGCAATTGGAATTGCGCGTCCTAAAGCATCTTTTTTGGGCGAATTAGACAGTAATAAGTTATCAAGAAGCGTTGTGTCTACTTCTTGATGCGCCATGCGCCATCGGTTATAAATTTGAGTTGACAGGTCGTCAGAAAAATCATCGACCATCACTATCTGAAGCAAGGAAATGGGATACTGTAATTGGGAAAAAGATTGTAAAAGTTTGTTTAAATTTTTTTCTTCATTGCGAAACGGAACGACAATCGTGAAAGCAGTCTTTGGTTCTAAATTAGTTGTTTCAAAAGTTTTTACTTTTCGGAAACCCAAAATTAACTGGATAATGAAAACAACATAAATCAATAAAATAACTAGCAATACAATTGAAATTAGTCCCATTTTGGTTTAAATTTAAATACATAATAACTTCCAATAATTACTGGCAACACCACATTTAAAAACCACATTAACGTGGAAATAAAAACTACGATCCATTCGTTTACGCCCAATTTTCCAAAGAAAAAAACAGCGACACTTCCTTTTACGGCAAAGTCTAAAAACTGAAAACTTGGCAACGATGACGCTAAAAAATACACCGTTGCAATGGTTGCCATCATTGTTAGATAAGGTAAATCTACATTAAAAGCGAGAAATAAAAAATAATACTGGTGCGAAAAAACCAGATAACGACAAAGTGCCAAAAGGTTATTTTTTGCGTGAATCCTTTTCGGGATTTTATTGATTTTCTCAAGCATTTTCTCGATAGAGTAGCCTTTTACTTTTATTGATTTTATCAGAAAAGAAGCAAGAAGCAAGAGAAAAGAAATTATGACAATTGCCAAACTCCATTTCCAATAGCCGATAATTAGCAATCCTATTGTGCCAAAAATAACGGTTACTATCATCTGAATTCCGTTACAGATAAGGTTCAGAAAAATGATTTTTTTGGTTTTGGTTTTTTCGAAATACAATGCTTTTCCAGCGTATTCTCCAAGTCCGTTGGGTGTAAAAATGCCCGCGGTTAAAGCACCTAGAACTTGTTTAGTAGCTTCGCTTAAAGAAATGGGTTTGAGAAATGAAACCAAATTTTTCCATTTTAGAATTTCCAGAAAACGATTGGCAACACTGAATGAAAGCAAAAATAGTATCCCTAAAACAGATGACTTTTCTTTTAGTAAAACCTGGAATTTATTCCAATCCAGTTTATCATTATTTGCTAATTGGTCGTAGATGAAATAAAAAGCAGCAGTTACAATCAAAAGTTTGATAATAAAAACGCCGAATTGTTTAGCTTTGTGTGGAATTGCAATCATTGTTGCAAAATAACGAAAATAAAAATTGGCAAACGAACGCATCATTTTAGGAATTGACCCTGGAACCACCATTATGGGTTTTGGATTGATTAAAGTCGTGAACAAAAAAATGGAATTTCTTCAATTGAATGAACTCATTTTGAGTAAATATGATGATCATTATACCAAACTAAAAGTCATTTTTGAAAGAACAATTGAACTAATCGAAACCCATCATCCCGATGAAATTGCAATTGAAGCGCCATTTTTCGGAAAGAATGTGCAATCGATGCTGAAACTTGGAAGAGCGCAAGGTGTAGCAATGGCGGCAGGTTTATCGCGCCAAATTCCCATTACCGAATACGAACCCAAGAAAATAAAAATGGCGATTACCGGAAACGGAAACGCCAGTAAAGAGCAAGTCGCCAAAATGTTGCAACAACTTTTGGGGCTAAAAGAATTGCCAAAAAATCTGGATTCAACCGATGGATTAGCGGCAGCAGTTTGTCATTTTTTTAATTCTGGAAAAGTAGTTGGCGCCAAAAGTTATACCGGTTGGGATGCATTTGTAAAACAGAATGAAGAACGTGTAAAGAAATAAGTGATTTTAAAGAAATACAAAAATATGAATAAAGCTATTTTATTATTAGTTGCATTTACAGCATTTTCCTGCTCATCATCTGATAATGGAAGCGAACCTATATTGCCAGATGCTATGACAATTAATGGTGTACCAATAGAAATTATTAGCCAAAGTTCCACTTATTATTACAATAATTACTTTGAAGTGCGTATGGTAACATCTTCGCATCTTGATATAAATATCCTATTTGATAAATATGGAAATTTTATTAGAGCGGAAACAAACCAGACTTCAGAGTTTTTTGCAAGCTATCCATATTTTTCTTCCAATTATTTTAATTTTGAATTAAAGTCAATTAACATAGCAAAGGGTAAATGCGTCATCGATTTTTCGGGGCCAATATACGAAGATAGATATGACATGAACTCAAATTCTGCCACTCTCAGCGGACATCTAAATTTGAAAGTTTGGTTTACTCAACCTGGAAGTGATTTTAATCAAAATAGTGGCATTTTTGCACAAGTTGATGGAAAAAATTGGTTTTCACCAACTCCAGTTACTTATTCAGCAGACGATTACTTCAAAAATAGTTACAGTGTCTGCGATGATGAATACCGTTTAGTATTTAATACTAGCGGAACTAATACACCAATCGGACAATATGATTTTACAGAAGCTACACTTCATAACTGTGTCAAAGTAGAAAAATTTGATACAACTACCTTATCTTATAAACTTTGGAAAACGCAAGGAAATATGAAGATTACAAATAAAACTCAGCCTTACCAATATGGATATTACATGTATGGAACTTTTAGTCTTACAGCTTCAAATCCAGAGAATTCAGCAGAAACTGTCCATTTTAAAAATGGTATTTTTAATACGTTAAAAATGTAATACTATTTTGATTTAATTATAAATTAATGTCCGGCATCTACATCCATATCCCTTTCTGCAAGCAGGCTTGTCATTATTGCGACTTTCATTTTTCAACTTCACTAAAGAAGAAAGACGAGATGGTTTTGGCATTAGCCAAAGAAATTGCGCTTCGTAAAAATGAATTTAAAGAGGAAGTTGTTGAAACCATTTACTTTGGTGGTGGAACGCCGTCAATATTGGAGATTGCAGATTTAAGATTGTTGATTGATGCCGTTTATAAACATTATAAAGTTGTAGATAATCCCGAAATCACTGTCGAAGCTAATCCGGATGATTTGTCTGAAGAACGAATTATTGAACTTTCTCAAAATAAAGTAAACCGCTTGAGCATCGGAATTCAATCCTTTTTTGAAGATGATTTGAAGTTAATGAACCGCGCTCATAATTCGGTGGAAGCCAAAAAAAGTTTGGAATTTGCTACTCAGTATTTTGACAATATTTCCATTGATTTGATTTACGGAGTTCCCGAAATGAGTAATGAAAAATGGCTGCAAAATATTGAAACGGCTTTGTCTTTTAATGTGCCGCATATTTCGAGTTACGCTTTGACGGTTGAGCCCAAAACGGCTTTGCATACCTTTATTCAAAAAGGAATTATTCCACAACCCGATGATGAAGTAGCGCAAGAACATTTTCATTTGCTTGTGGATAAACTCGAAGAAAACGGATTCATTCATTATGAATTGTCGAATTTCGGAAAGGAAAATTACTTCTCCAAGAACAATTCGAGTTATTGGCTGGGCAAAAAATACATCGGAATTGGTCCATCAGCGCATAGTTATAACGGAATTTCAAGGAGTTGGAATGTGTCGAATAATACGCAATACCTAAAATCAATTGCCGAAAATCAATTGCCATCAGAAACTGAAACCTTAACTAAAACCGACCGATACAACGAATATGTAATGACAGGATTGCGAACTGTTTGGGGAATTTCATTAGATAGAATTGAAACAGAATTTGGTAAAACCTTTTTAGATTATTTAAACCAACAAGCATCCAAATATATTGATGATCATTTGCTTTTTGTGGACGACAATATTTTACGGACAACCAAAAGTGGTAAGTTTTTGAGTGACGGAATTGCAAGTGATTTGTTTTTGCTAAATTTGGAATGATTTAACCGCAAGGGTCGCAAAGTTTTACGCAAAGGGTGCAAAGGGTTTTTATTTATTTTCATTGCGTTCATTGCGAATTTCACTTTGCTTACGTTGCGATTAAAAAACTTCTTTGCAGTTAAGAAAAATAATTATGTCAGAGAACGAATTATCTAAAATTGTTTTTGATTGCGCTTTAAAAGTACATCAAGCTTTAGGACCAGGACTTTTGGAAAGTGCTTATGAAGAATGTTTGTATTCGAATTAAAGAAAAAAGGATTAAATGTTGAAAAACAAAAAGCGCTTCCGTTGGTATATGAAGAAGTCAAACTTGATGTTGGTTACAGAATCGATATTATAATTGAAAATAAATTAATTTTAGAAATTAAATCGGTTGAAGCTTTGAATGATGTTCATTTTGCTCAACTTTTAACGTATTTAAAGCTAACAAATTGTAAACTTGGAATGTTAATCAATTTCAACGTTACATTAATTAAAAACGGAATTAAGCGTATTGTCAATAATCTTTAAAACCTTAGCGAACCCTGCGTAAACCTTTGCGTTCTTCGCGGTTAAATCCTATGAAAGCAACAATAAATACTTTTCAAATCGACTTATCAAAACCAATTGATATTTCACTTCCGTTGACCAATACTGATGCCAATCCGATTGCGTGGTATATCGAAAAACCAGAAATAGAACCAGTAAGAGTTGGTGATTGGATAGGAAAAGTTTCCGAAGGAAGTTCGACGAATTTCAATAACATTTTTTTTAATCCGCATGGGCACGGAACGCATACCGAATGTCTCGGTCATATTACAAAAGAATTTTATAGTATTAATCAATGTTTGAAACAGTTTTTCTTTAGAGCCGAATTGATTTCGGTTGAACCAGAAAAAAGAGATGACGATTTTGTAATAACAAAAGTGCAAATAGAAAAAGCTTTAACCGAAAAATCCACAGAAGCAATTATTATTAGAACATTGCCAAATTTAGAAAGCAAAAAACATAAAAAGTATTCCAAAACCAACCCACCTTATTTAGAAGAAGACGCAGCAACTTTAATTCGCAAAATTGGAATCAAACATTTACTGATTGATTTGCCAAGTGTTGATAGAGAAGAAGATGCAGGAAAATTAGTGGCGCACAAAGCGTTTTGGAATGTAAAAGATGTAAACAATCTGAATGCTGATGCACGATTGGATTGTACCATTACCGAAATGATTTTTGTTGATGATAAAGTTAAAGACGGAAGTTATATTTTAAATCTGCAAATCGCTTCGTTTGAAAATGATGCGTCGCCAAGTAAACCAATTTTATATTCTATTTTAAATGTTGAATTCTAAATTTTAAATGGGTTTTAATTTTAAATTCAAAATAATTTTTAATGATGATAACCGTTTCCACAGATAAAAATAAGCTTGACGTTCCGTTTATCCAGCATTTCTTGAAAGATATTTATTGGGCTGCCGGAAGAACGATTGACGAAGTTCAAACAACGATTGATGCTTCATTTTGCTTCGGAATTTATTTAGATGAGGTACAAATTGGTTTTGCCCGTGTCGTTACCGATTATATAGTTTTTGCTTATTTAATGGATGTTTTTATTGACGAAAAACATCGCGGAAAAGGTTATTCTTCCATTTTGATTGAAGCTATGATGAAAGAGCCGCAATTGCAGCAAGTCAAAATTTGGCGATTAGCTACCTCTGATGCTCATTTTTTATATGAGAAATTCGGATTTACTGCACTCGCACATCCCGAAAAAATGATGGAGAAAATAATATAAATTACGAATTACGAATTACGAATTACGAATTACGAATTACGAATTACGAATTACGAATTACTTTTTGATTATCGACTTAATAAATTTGACCGATTATGAACATTCAACAGCTATACGAATTTTGTCTTTCTAAAAAAGCGGTAACCGAGCATTTTCCGTTTGATGAAGATACTTTGGTGTTTAAAGTTGGTGGGAAAATGTTTTGCTTGGCTTCGCTGCAAGATTGGGAAAGTGGAAGTCCATCTATCAATGTAAAATGCGACCCAGATTATGCCACAGAACTTCGCGAAAAATATGAAAGTGTAACACCGGGTTATCATTCCAATAAAAGGCATTGGAATACTATTTTTGTAAACAAAGAAATTGAGGATAGAAAAATAATTCATTTTATCAATCATTCCTATGAATTAGTTGTAGCAAGTTTGCCCAAAAAGTTGCGAGACGAAGTAGTAAATAGCCATTAGTAAAAAAGGCAAAAGGCAATAGTTTTTATAATTTACTATTGCCTTTTCACTAGTGCATAATGCCTTTTATGACATTGACTTCTTCTGTTTTTCTACAAAACCATCGGCTTGCAGTTTCAATAATTCAATCGCGCCTTTTTTCTTGTAAGTGTATAATTCTTTGTCATCTCGAATATCGGTGTAGACTTTATCATAAATGGCGGCATCGGTTTTCTTTTGCAATTCGCTTTGATACCGGTTTTGAGAAATCACATTTTTGATTCCCATTTCCTGATCTTCTTGTTTGAAGTCGTATTCGCCTTTTGGAGATACTAATTTGGCAATAATTGGCGAAGTTTCAATTGCTAAAAACAGCAACATGATAAAGATAGACGGAAGTGAAGGTAATTTTCCTAATGCATTAATTCGAGCCATCAATCCGTCAAAACCGTCAATAATTGGTTTGGTTTCGGTTACTTTTTTGTCTAAATCTGCTTGAAGTGTTTTGGCTCTAGATTCTTTGTCGGCAAGTGTTTTTGTGCTGCTTACTTTCAATGAATCTAATTGGGTTGAAGCCAAATCATAAGCGGCTCTTTTTTCTTTGTAAATTGGACCTTTTCCCATTTTTTTGGTTCCAGCGGATCCTTCAGCTTCGGTGATATAGGATTGATATAAAGTCGCAACTTCTTTTTCTTTTTTGGTTATGCCCGATTTCAAACTGTCTATTTCAGCTTTATTGTTATCAACATCCGACTTGAAATAATTAGAAACCTGATTTTTATTGGCAATTGCCATTTCATTTTTTTCTTTCAATAAAACAGTACTGATTTCTTTTTCAAAAATTTTAATTTCCAATGGTTTTGAGATTACAATCGCAATGATAACTGCCAACACAATTCGAGGCGAAGCCTGAATGAATTCGTCCAGAAAACTATCACGTTTCTTAATGGTAGAAACTATAAATCGATCCAGATTAAAAATTAAAAATCCCCAAACAAAGCCAAAAGCAATAGCAATATAGGGATTGTCAAAAACGGTGTAAAGTGCGTAACTACTGGCAATAAATGCCATAACTGCTGTAAAGAAAACGGTAGCGCCAATTCCGGCATATTTATTTTGTTCGCCGTTAGAACAAGAGTTCACAATGTCACTATCGACACCTGAACACAGGAGGAAAAAACGTTTTAACATGATGATTGATTTTTTGATTGATGATGATTATACAAATATAACGCCAAAAGGTTTGGTTTATTGTAAGGTGTTGATATAATTGTTTTTAAGCAATAAAAAACCCGTTTGATTAGAGCGGATTATTTGACTTCTATTTCCGAAAGTTGTACACCGCTTTCGTAATATTTTAACTTTATTAGCTTTCCTGATTCGTTATATAATTTCCATTCGTCATAATAAAACCAATGGGTTTGGTTTTCGTCCTTTTCTAATTTTGTATTTCCTTCAAGACTTTTTTTTCCGTTAGCATATAAATAAGTAACATGGCAAATGTTGCCTTTGTATTTTTCAATCTTGAAAAGTTTTTTGTTTTTATAAGTTTTCCAGGTTTTTACTTCTTCTCCTTTTCTGTATTTTTCAATATGTTTGTAAACATCGTTATTTAAGGAATCTGTTAAAACCCATTTGCCTTCTTTTAGCCCATTAACGGTCCTGTTGGTTTTGCAACTAGCGAGTATTAGCAGGAGCAAGATCAGTAATGAATGCCTCATATAGGATTTATTAAAATTTAAAATCCGTCAGTTCTGGGTTGAATTAACGGATTTTATTTGGATTATTTTATTTACTCAACTCCACAAAATATTTATAAAACAACGGAATGGTTTCGATACCTTTCAAGTAATTGAAAATTCCAAAATGTTCGTTTGGTGAGTGAATGGCATCTGAGTCCAAACCAAATCCCATCAAAATAGTTTTAGATTTTAATTCTTTTTCAAACAGCGCTACAATCGGAATACTTCCTCCAGAACGAACTGGAATTGCTGGAACTCCAAAAGTTTCTGTGTACGCTTTATTTGCGGCTTTGTAACCAATACTATCAATTGGTGTTACATAACCTTGTCCGCCGTGATGTGGTTTTACTTTTACAGTAACACCAGCAGGAGCAATGCTTTCGAAATGTTTGGTGAACAATTCAGTGATTTGTTCCCAATCTTGATTTGGAACCAAACGCATTGATATTTTAGCAAATGCTTGACTTGCAATTACGGTTTTTGCACCTTCGCCAGTATATCCGCCCCAAATTCCGTTCACGTCTAATGTTGGACGAATAGAATTTCTTTCGTTGGTTACATATCCTTTTTCACCATAGATGTCATTCAAATTTAATGCTTTCTTGTAATTGTCTAAACTGAAAGGTGCTTTGGCCATTTCGGCTCTTTCTTGAGTAGATAATTCTTCAACATTATCGTAAAAACCAGGTATAGTTATGTGATTGTTTTCGTTATGAAGTGAAGCAATCATTTTAGCTAAAACATTTATCGGATTGGCAACTGCTCCACCGTAAAGTCCAGAATGCAAATCCCGATTTGGACCAGTAACTTCGACTTCTACATAACTCAAACCACGTAATCCTGTTGTAATTGATGGCTGTTGATTTGAAATCATTCCAGTATCCGAAATTAAAATCACATCACAACTTAACTTGTCTTGGTTTCTTTCTACAAACCAACTTAGGCTTTTGGAACCAACTTCTTCTTCGCCTTCAATCATGAATTTTACGTTGCAAGGCAAATTATTATTGGCAATCATATATTCAAATGCTTTTACATGCATGTACATTTGACCTTTGTCATCACAAGAGCCACGTGCAAAAATGGCACCATCCGGATGAATTTCAGTGATCTTAATCACGGGTTCAAAAGGAGGTGATGTCCATAATTCCATTGGATCTGGTGGCTGCACATCGTAATGTCCGTAAACCAAAACGGTTGGAAGACTTGCGTCGATGGTATGTTCTCCATAAACGATTGGATACCCTGGTGTTTCACAAATTTCTACGTGTTTGCATCCGGCTTTTTCAAGAGAAGCTTTCACAGCATCGGCAGTTGCAATTACATCATGTGCATAAGCACTGTCGGCACTTACAGAAGGAATTTTTAATAATTCGATTAATTCATTGATAAAACGTTCTTTATTTTGTTGAACGTAATTTTTTATGTTGTCCATTATATTGTTGAAAATTATTTGATTCAAATTTACTAAAAAAGACTTTTAAAAAAATTCATAATTCATAATTTATAATTCATAATTATCTTTATATTTGCACTCACAATTTTGCGGATATGGTGAAATTGGTAGACATGCCAGACTTAGGATCTGGTGCCGCAAGGCGTGTAGGTTCGAGTCCTATTATCCGCACTCAAATAATCTCTAAAGCGTTAATTTTAAACGATTTAGAGATTTTTTATTTTAATATTCCCCGATAATTCCCCGAATTTTGATTTTTTATGTTACCTCATTTAATTTCATTAAATTCGATTAATTATAATAAAAACGATTAAATGGCACTTAAATTTTTTAATATTCTTGATATACGAACATTTTCAGATAAGTCGGAAAGTGAACAAAAAGCTATATTAGTTGAAACAAAAATTTATAAAAGAGGTGAAAGCATTAATAGTGATATTAGTTTAGATGAATTTGAAATTCAACGAGGGAGTAACAATTATCCAAAATATCTAGGTCAAGATTTTGAATTTGATGGAGTAAATTACAAATTAAATGATGAGTTTTTAAATGAAATATTTAATGAATGTGTTGAATATATTAAATTTCAAAACGCTCCAATAATTGAAAATAATTTAGAAACAATAAAACTTCAAGCAGAGTTTTCTGGTGATAGTTTTATTACAGAAATGCTTCAAAAAGAAATTAAAAGTTACAATAATTATCTTCAAAATAAACTCTTTAAAAAACTTCATAATTCAGATTTTGAAAATGAGCAACAGCATTTTGATATACTTAAAAGTTTTCTAAGCATAAATTGGTATGATTTATCAGATTATTTATTTGGTTTAAAAAATATTCAAAATTATTATATTATCTCAACTTACTACAGCTTCGTAAGGCAGAGTAGAATACTACTTTTTTTAAACTCGAAAAAAGAAATAGATGAAACGGTTGAAATAAATAATCAAAAATTCAGCAGACCAAAATTTATTGCGATGCTAAATGAATTAGGTTTTTTCAAATGGGAATCGATTAAAGATTTATCCAATGACCAAAAAGCAAAAATTATTTTAGCTCTACTTCAACAAGATTACAATAACGAAAACGCTATTCATAATGTGGTAAAGAATTTCCAAACATTAAATTCAAAAAGTGAGTTAAACAACAAAAAATATACTGCATGGACTCACATTGAAGCTGTAAAGAAGATTTTATCTCAAATTATTTATAAAACATAGGTTTACTTTATAAGAATTTAGTGGAATAGACAGTGGATTCCACCACCCTTTACGTGAATTAATTTTGACTCATAATAATTAAAACAAATGATATTATGAGAGAAACAATTCAAATCGAAAACATCAATTCAGAGGATTTCAAAAACGAAATCATTAATGGTGTAGTTGAGCAAATGACAAATTTGGCTCAAAATTTTACTGCAAAAGCAGAAACCGACACGCTTCTCACTCGAGAAGAAACTGCAAAATTACTTTCTATTTCACTAGTAAAACTTTGGAGCCTTACCAAAGAGAAAGCATTTCCAGTTTATCATATTGGAAAGAGCGTGAGATATAAGCAAAGTGAAGTACTAAGCGCATTGTTAAACAAATCTACAAAAATCTAATTTTTTTGTAATGAATGATGCCAGTGTAAACTATGATAAAGATGTCTTGTATCATCTTAATCAAATTGCTCTTAATTGTGAAAATTTGCAATTGAACTACAATCGTGACCGCATAATCTTTCTTAATGCTCAAAACACAATTAACTCGATACAGATGATAGAAAAATTATATCAATTCAGTAATAATTCAAAATTAATAGAAATTGGAAGATGTGTAAATGAATTATTTGAAGCTGATGCGGATTTAAGCACAGTACTGATTAAAATAGAAAACACAAAACGTACAGCAAACCCAAGCGGAATAGCTTTTTTAAATTTTATACTATGAATGATATTGAACAATATATTAGAGTAGGAACTGACTATTACAGAATAGTTGAGATTCCATTGACCAACGACAAATTAAAAGTGTTAAAAAAATGGAATAAACAAACTATAGTTGATGATTATGGTAAGTCTAAAATTGATGAGATTGCCAAATTTAAAGGATTTTGTATAATTCCATCACATATTCAATTTGAGGGAGTAATTAACGGCTTTTACAATAAATATGAGCCATTATCGTATAAGCCAATTCAAAACGGAAAGTGGTCAAAAATAGAATTTTTCTTGAAGCATATTTTTGGCGAACAATATCTATTGGGATTAGATTATTTAACTTTACTTTGGAGAAAACCAACACAAGTATTACCAATTTTGTGTTTGGTAAGTAGTGAGAGGAATACTGGGAAAACAACTTTTTTAAATCTTCTTAAATTTATATTTGAAGGTAATATGACTTTAAATACTAATGAAGATTTTAGAAGCCGATTTAATTCGGATTGGGCAGGAAAGTTGGTAGTTGCCATTGACGAAGTTTTACTTGATAGAATAGAAGATAGCGAAAGAATTAAAAACTTATCAACGGCTAGATATTATAAATCCGAAGCAAAAGGGAAAGACAGAGAAGAAGTTGAGTTTTTCGGTAAGTTTATTTTATGTTCTAATAAAGAAGAAAACTTTGTTAAGTTAGACAATAATGAAATCAGGTATTGGGTTCGAAAAATCCCTAGTTTGAAAAATGGGAGTGATACAAAGTTGCTGGGGGATATGAAAAAAGAAATTCCATATTTCACAGATTTTCTTGCTAACAGAGAAATGGAAACTGCCGAAAAAACAAGAATGTGGTTTACAAAAGAACAGATTTATACAGATGCGCTAAAAGTGTTAATTTTAGGTAATAAAACAACGCTAGAAAAAGAAATTGAAGAATTAATTCTTGACGAATTAGCTTTTTTTGAAAAAGAGGAACTTTGTTATACTGCTCAAAACTTAGTCGATATGCTTGGAAAAAGAAACGTAAAAGTCACCAATAATTATGTCAAAACTATTCTTCAAGACAAGTTTAATTTAGTTTATGAAAAAAATAGTAGTTATCAATTATTTCGTTCCGACTATTCAACACCAGAGTTTTTGAGTTTCACAAACCAAAAGGGAAGATTTTATAGATTTAGTAGAGAGGTTTTTGCTGAAAAACTGTTGAAAAGTTGATTTTAGCTTTAAGTAACTGATAGTTAATCATTTTAGTTTTCAAAAAACAATCAACAGTAAGTCAACAACAAAAATATATTTGTAATGTGTTGAAAGCATGTTGACAAAGTGTTTATCGATAAACTATTAAAATTTAGTAGCTTACGACTTTTTTCAACAAATCAACACTAAATTTAATTTATTATGAAACTAGAAAAGCCATCTAAAGAATTTATTGAAAAAACTTTAAAACTGTTTGCTGATAAAGAAGGAGATGAATTAAATGAAAACCTTTTAAAATTATTTCAAACGTTTAATGATGATAAGAATAAATTTCACGTCATAATAAAAGTTGCAGCGTTAAATAAAATATATTCTACAGCTATTACAAATATTAACCCAGTTGTTGAGAAGATTGTAAAAGCCTCAAATGAAAATCCAATCTTTAAAAGCAATGATGATTATATTGAATTTGTCGATATAATATCTAAAATCAAATGGATAAATAGCAAAGAAAATAGTTTTGAAAGGAATAATTTATCATTTGCTTCAAAGTATGTACATTTCCTAAGCGGATATACAGCTCCGATTTATGACAGTTATATATGGATTGTAATTAATGGTTACTTAGGACAAAAAAACAATCAAAAAATAACATTTAAGAACCCAAAAAGTTATAGAGAATTCTACGATACATTTGAGAAATTTAAAAAAGATTTAGACCTTGAAAAATACACAAACTACCAAATTGATAAATTTCTGTGGCAATATGGAAAATCTATGATTACAAATATTGAATCGGAATTAAAGACAACACTTGACAAAGCCAAAGCCGAATTAAAAAAAAGAATTAATGCAAACTGAAAGTGTTACATTTATGACTAACACTTTTACTTTGCAAAACTGCTCAACACGTTTTGCAAACAACTTGACAAGCATTGCAATCCTTCAAATAGTCATTGCAATTCTGCTCTACAATCATTGCAATCTTTTAAATAAACATTGCAATCCTGCTCTACAATCATTGCAAATCCCAATAAATAACATTGCAAACCCCCTAAAAATGATTGCAATGCTTAGCAATAATCATTGAAATACAATTGCAATACGATTGCAACTCCCACCAATACACTTTGCAAACTTGCACAATGCTTATTGCAATTTTTCTAAATAATCATTGCAATTTAATTGCAATTCTGTCAGCATCAATTGTAAAACGCTCAACAACTATTGCAAACATGCTTAATAATCATTGCAATCAATCGCAATTCATTTTAAATTTCATTGCACTACTATTTCCATTGTAAAAAAATTTCTGCAAAACCGTTGATTTTTTTATATTTACAGAAACAAAACAATTGCAATGAATATTCAACTATTTGAGCCACGAAAAGTATTAAACAAAGCATTTCTAAAAATCAAACCAAATAGAAATGAACCAGCCCAAGGAGATTCCTTGGGCTGGTTTTGATTTGTAGGCTTGTGAAGGGCGCGTTTTTTTTTGGAATATTCGCTATTGTTTTACTAAGGTTTTTGCATCGACTATTTGCCCATTGCATACCAGAGCGACTGTGTAAAAGCCGTTAGGATAATAGCTTAGATCTATATTAATTTGTGTACTACTTGTATCTAAAATATAATTATTTGAATCGCCTGTTGTACCGTAATTTCCTAAAATCATTAAATAAGCAGAGTTTGCTTCGTTTATTTTATAGGTAATACTTGCATTTTCTGTTGCAGGATTTGGAGAAATTGTCCCAAGTGTGTTTGGGTTTAGTTTGACTTCAACCTCTGAGTAGTCTTTAAAACCGTCTGTAGTTATTACTTCAAGTTTAAATTTTTGAGCCACGTCAGTTGAAATACTTAAATCTTTGCCTGTAGCTACTAGATTGCCATCCAAATCATACCAATTATATATTGCAGGTTCGTTGATTTGTGCTGCACTAATTGTAATAGGCTCATTTTTATCAACATATTTTGTTCCGCCAGCTTCGGCAGTAAAAAGTGGTCTTTGTTGTTTATTTATCACATAGGTTTCTCCACCAATAATTTTATTGGTACCCGTTTCTCTTTGGATAACATGATACACATATTTTGATTTATCTGTTATTTCTTTGGTCAGAAAATTAAATTTTAAATATAGCGTTCCTGTTTCATTAGCATTAAGTTCTAAATCTTTTAAGAAGACATTATTTCCTTTAATGAGCATTATTTTTTCATCTAAAGTATTGTCTAACCTTTCCAAGGTTTTTCCTCCACGAACCCACGCTTGATATAGCACGTCATCTAATTTAAGTGAAACTTCGGCTTCCTCATAAATAGGTTTACCTGTTTCTAAATCCTCTTTAACGAGTTCTAAATAAAAAGATTTAGGAGTGTTGAATGTATTTCCTACAGCAATAACGCCTCCAATAGTTTGTTCATCAGGGTTATCGTTAGCACAATCTACTATGGTTACATTTTTTAAAGCTATATTTTCGTTGTTATTGATGTTTTGCATTAGATCATCCGTTTCATTAGCGGTAGCTTCACCAGATTCCGAAGTAACTCTAGCTAATAAGCCAAATCGCCATGGTTCATTGACAATGTCATTATATATATCGGGATTAGGTACCATAAACGGCATGCTCACTATGGTTTCTTGCTCTGGTTGTAATTCGGGAACGGAGCTGGTGCCTATCGCATCACCTAGTTTTGCTTCACCGCCGTTATAGGTTGTGCCATTCCATGTATTGGGCCAGTTTAAGGATGTCGATGCTTTTGCCCAATAGGTTGTTAACGAACTTGCAGGTGTTGTTCCGCAACCTGTGTTTTTGATTCTTGCATAAACATAGTTTGGAACATTTTCGTTATATACTGGATTTTGGTGCTCCATAATTCCATCTAGCGTGTTTCGTACCCAAATATTATTACTTGCCCAATTGTATTGGGTAGAAGTATTTCCTAATGTATTAGCTAGATCTTCTCTGAGAGAAACTACACCAGCTGATTGACTTAATCTAAAAGAGCCCGATGAAGGAAGTTGTACAATTGTTATTTCTAAATCAACCCATTCGCTAAAGTCAGTACAACTGTTATTTTTTGCTCTAACTTGTAAAATGGTTGTTCCTGCCGCTATGGGACAAAGATCGAGAAAATTTTTTGGTGAGGATGTGTTAATATATAACAAATGATTTCCGGGTGCTTCTTGCCATTGCCAATTGGCGCTATTGGCTGCTTCTATAGCTGTGAGACCGAAAAAATTAGCAATCACTCGGTTCTTGGTGTTTAAAATGGTTGGCGAAGTAAAGGCATAGTTTGCATCTGAAGCTATGCACAAACTTCGATTGGCGCAACCAAAAGTGAATTTATTAAACGTTGGTACTCCAATATACAAGATTTTATTCTTGGTGGATATCTGTCCGCAAGTATTTGTAATTTTTGCTGTTACAGTTTGAGGACCACTGCCGTTTCCTGTTGCTGTTACTGTGGCTTGATTTCCATCGGGGAATATATTTGCAATATTAGTATCAGAAATATTCCATTGTAGAGTTTCAGTTGGTTGAAGATTGTTGATAGTAAATGTTTTTGAATCGCCAATACCACAAATGCCTACTGAGTTTGTTGTGATATATGCTCCGCTATTGTAAGTAGAGAGTAAAGCTGTGTTAAAGGTTATTGTTTTTACTACTCCATTTACTGTAACTGATAATGTTGTACTAACATTTAGGTCTGGATTAATGACTCTAACTATAACATTTGCACTATTTGCGCCTACGACAATTTGAAGGTTTGGTCCCGCTGTCCACTGATAAACAATAGGATTACCATAAGCCATTATTGAAAAACTAAACTGAAGATTATTACATAAATTTGTCGGTCCTTCAATAACTGCACATTGGTTAGAACGTGCTGATTGTAAACTAGGCTTATTTAAAATAGCATTTCTCATTCTTAATCCTTGTCCAGGAGTAAAATGAGTTGGAGCAATATTTTCAAATCCTCCATAGTATGACATATAATTTGTTTTATCAGGATTAAAATCAGAAATATTAACTCCCGAAGAAACACAATGTAGAGGATCTGCAGGAGTATCACAAATCATATCGCCTCTAGTTTCACATTCTAATCCATCTAATCTTTCAGCACAAGAAGGGGTATAAAACTCACCGTATCCGTCGCAATAACAACGATGCGTATGAAGTAAATTAATCATGTGACCCATTTCATGTATGAAAGTTCCTGTTGGAATACTATTAAAATTGCCATTAGTTGATAATTTGATTAATTGGCTACCTGAATAAGCAATTCCTGCAACACTAGTATCGCCAAATGGAATTCTTTTTTGTATAAAAACATTTATAGCATTTGGAATATTAGCTATAGAAGTTGTACCATTATTTAAGGCAGTATTATTTATAACCTCATATCCTGCCCCAGCCATAACAAAGCTAATTTGATGAGGTGAAAAAGAATTATTAAGTTCGCTTACTAATTGAGTTAAATTGTTAGGGTTAAATGCCTGTACTGTTCCATCATCATTTGCAACAATTCTAAAAAAAACATTCATACAATAATTAGGGGGAACTGCAAATGTTGAATTAGCAGATCTATAAATATTTGAATTTTCATATGTATTATAATCGTCTGGTGAAACTGTACCACAGGGTTTTATCTGTTCTTGTTGAGCAACTATACTATTTATAGTTAAAAAACAGGCAATAAATAAATAAATTTTTTTCATGATTTTAGATTTTTATTTAATAATTAAAATAATTTTTGATTTTTTTGCCTACTAGCTACGGGCATAGGCATAAATGTTATTTCTCACTTCCCAGCTCCCTCGCTAAAGTAGAGGAGAGTGTAAGTGATTATTATATATATTTTATTAACTGAACTCGGGAAATTTATTACTTTTTATTTTTTTATAAACTTAGTTGTATATTTTTCCTCTCCGGAATAGGCTTGTAGGATATACATACCACTTGCTAGTTGCTCCACATTTATTTGGGTAGCGTTTCGTTCTTGCTGTAGAATAGTTTTGCCAGCTAGGTCGATGATAATAATTTTATTTATTATGAAGTTATTAGGATTTTGAATCGTTACTATTGACGTAGTTGGATTTGGAAACACTTTTAAAACATTTCTTGAAAGATCAGTTGTACTTAAAGTATCTGGAGCCAGTTTCACTACCCAATAATCACTACTTCCTTGATTTTCTGTGACATCCCCATTGTTTAGAGATGAACTACCAGCTGTTATATAGCCCCCATCTGAAGTTTGCTGAATACTTAAAGCATATTCGGATCCAGTACCACCTAGCATTTTTTGCCATAGTATGTTACCAGTATTAGAGAGTTTCACAACCCATACATCATAACCTCCATGATTTCCTGAAACATCTCCATCATTAGAAAATGTGTAACCTCCTGCTATATAGCTTCCATCTTCAATTTGTTTAATACTCCAAGTAATATCATCATTAGTTCCACCTAAGGTTTTTTCCCATTGGATAGTCCCAGTACTAGAAAGTTTAACAATCCAAGAATCATAACCAAAACCACCATGGTATCCTGTTACATCACCGTCATTAGATAGTGTAACACCTGCTACTATATAGCCCCCATCGTTAGTTTGGTGAATACTAAAAGCAATATCAGCAGAAGAGCCTCCTGCTGTTTTTTGCCATTCGATTGTACCTGTAGCTGTAAGTTTCAATACCCAATAATCAAAAGCTCCTTGAAGTCCTGTTACATCTCCGTCACTTGAAGCTGTATAACCTGCTACTATATAGCTCCCATCTGTAGTTTGTTGAATACTAATAGCAAAATCATTTACAGTACCACCTAATGTTTTTTGCCATTGGATAGTGCCTGTTGAAGAAAGTTTCACAATCCACATATCAGAACCACCATGATTTCCTGCGACATCCCCATTATTTGAATTTGTATAACCTGCTATTATATAGCCCCCATCTGTAGTTTGTTGAATACTATAGGCATACTCATTTTGAGTTCCACCTAATGTTTTTTGCCATTCAATTGAGCCTACAGCAGAAAGTTTCACTACCCAATAATCATTATTTCCATTATTTCCTGTTACATCTCCATTAGTAGAACCTGTATAACCTGCTACTATATAGCCTCCATCAGAAGTTTGCTGAATACTTCGAGCATAATCATCTCCTGTTCCTCCTAATGTTTTTTGCCATTGTATTGTACCCGTGGCAGCCAGTTTTACTACCCAATAATCACTATTACCATGATTTCCGGTTACATCTCCATTGTTAGAGTCGGTATAACCTGTTATTATATAACCTCCATCGGTAGTTTGTTGAATACTTTTAGCTTCCTCAACTGCAGATCCACCAATAGATTTCTGCCACTCTATGGCTGGAGCTTGTGCAAAAGTTGCAAATTGTACAAATACTACAGAAAAGGATAGGAGCAATTTTTTCATAATTAAAATGTTATTTTTTCATATTTTTGAAGTGTTAAATTAAACTTTTGTGAGAGATCGTTTTTTTGACTATGAGAGCTGTCCGCCTAGCGGATGGCTTTCTTTTTTTTAGGTTTTCTTTATTTCATTTTTGTTGTTTAAAAAATTATATTAATTATTTTATAGCCAATGAAGTTTATGTAGTGATACATAAAAAATCAGTTGACATTTTTGTCAATGGATGAGTTTTGTAATTTTAATTTAATATACTATCAAGTAGTATTAAATTTTCCATCAAGACTGAAGTGGTATTGACTTGATTAGTTGTTAAAGAATTTTCAACATTCGAATGTACGAAAAAATATTTAAAAAAAAACAAAAACTTACTTTTTTTCATTTTTTAAGAATTGATATATTCTTTGTGGTTGTTTAATGTGATTTTTGGTCGCGCAAAAATTCTTGTGTTTAGGATTTTATAATAAATGGGGAATTCCAATGAAACTTGATTATGAAGTTGTTTTTATTGGGTTAAGATTAAGGCTACTTTTTCGCTATGGCAGTAGACAAAAAAGGCAGGTTGCTATCTGCGGTTTTTGCAATTGCTTTTATTGGAAAGGTCGCTACAGACCATTTTAATTCAGTTAAATAATTGCTGAATTTTTCCAATATGCCTTTAACTTTTCTGCGTATTCTTTAGGTGTAATTTTTATATAGCTTAAAAATTGAGCTTCGGTCTTATGACCAGTAATTTTCATAATAGTAAGGGTGTCAATTTTTCCATATAAATTTGTTGCAAATGAGCGTCTGCAAATATGTGAAGTTACCAGTTCATGTTTTGGAAACTTACCAACTTGTTTTCTGTGTATTTTCTCTTTTTTACCATTTTTCTTAATTATAATTTCTGAAATCTTTGCGCCTTCAACAACCTCTTTAAATCCAACTTCTTCACAAATAATCTTGATATAATCATTAAATTTTTGGTCACTTATTTTTCTAGGGAAACTTCCATTTCTTTTTTCTAAAATAGCCTTTACTTGATTATGAATTGGAATAATAACAGGAAAGTCTGTTTTGATGGTTTGCTTTTCGATAAAACCATCTACAAGGTTCTTTTTTGTTAGTTTAAGGAAGTCGGAAATCCTAAATCCAGTTCGTAAACCAATAATAAACCAATCTCTAGCATTGTCTAAATAGTCTTGCTCGAAATCTTTATTGTATATGGCATTTATTTCATCTTCTTTGAGATAAATGTCATTTGTTTTATTAGTTGGCGAGTAGAATTCTGCAAGTTTAAATTCCTTAGTAATTGTGAACCCTTTCTTGTCTGCGTGGTTGCAAAATAATTTAATATCGTCAATATATCCTCCTATCGTATTTGGATTTAGTTTTTGCTCTGTTTCTAAAAAGTGAACGAATTTTGTATGGAATGAGAGAGTAATGTCAGTAAGTTTAATTTTGCTTCTAGTATGGTTTTCAAACGCAATAATTTTATTAAGTGTAGTGGTATAGTGTTGTATCGTTCTTGGTTTAATAGGTGTGTTATTTCGTGTTTTTTTGGTTTTAGATTCTTCTATGAAAGAGTTAATATAGTTAGTTAAAAAAACACTTGCATTTACTACTTCATTATCTGTTACTCGGTTAAAAAAAATGTTTATTTTCTCTTTTAACCAATTTGTATTTATTGTTTCTGCTTTGAGTATTGCATCGCCAAATTCTTTTCGGATATAAGTGTCCAGTTCTTTTAGCTTATTATTGATTTCTTTATAGTTAATATCAGTTGTCGCTAAAACTTCTTGTTTTGATTCACTCCATCTTTTATTTGGAATTTGCATCCCGATAGAACATTCAATATCGAATAAATTACTATGTTTAAATCTGTAAAAAATAGTGTTCCAATCATTACTAGTTTTAATTCTAAATTTACCTGTAGCCATTCTTTTTGGTTTTTTACAAATATAAAATATTTTTCATTCCCCGTATATTCCCCGTTATTTATTTATTTAAGCTAATTTTTGGAAATTAACAGAAGTTATATTAGCAGAAAAAACCTTGTGAAGTGTTATAAAATAAAGGTTTTTTAATTTTGGTTAATTTTGGTTAATTGTAAGTGCGATTTCTATTATCCGCACAGAAAAGCTTCAACTTTGTTGGAGCTTTTTTTATGGTAGTAGTTAATAATAATGTTTACAGTTTGTTACTATTGTGTGTTTTAAATTTTGAAAATTCATTTATTTTTACAAACTAAAATCATTTGATTAAAATTTAAAATTCTAATGAAAGGGAAAAAGCTTATGATGACTGCAGTTTTGGCGTTTTTTGGATTTGTTTTGCTAGCGTTTTCGTTTTACTTCTTATACAAAAATACGAGCAGTTCTATTTCCTCAAAAAAACAGCAAGAATTAGATGAAGCTATTAAAAAAATAGAGGTGCTGCACGCCGAAATTGTTCAGAAAGATAAGATTGTAGAAGCAGCGGAACAAAAAATAAAAAGTTTAAAATCAGATTCTTTTAGCCAATCTGCAGGGCAAAATTTGCCCATAATCGAAATTGTCGACAATGATTTGAGTGAAGGCAATGCTTCGCATGGAGATGGAAAGAAAGTCCACAAACTAATGTACCACCACCAAATTCGTTTTTATTTATTGAACATTGGAAAGAACGCTCTAAAAGATGTTATTTTTTCAATAAAGGATGATTACAATGATAATGGTGACAAGGAAAAGAAGCGTAAAACCAAATCATCAACAACACAAGTTGACTACATGGGTAAAAAAGTTAACAACGACGAGTTGGGCATCTACGAAAACATAGAGTTGAATACGCTGAATTTAAAGACTAAAAAATTAATTTACACCAGTAGTTTGCCAGGAAGTTTTGGTGCTGGAGATTATTCGTATCACATAATCGTCGAATGGAGTCAAGGGTTTTACCAAATGAAAATCAAAATTGAAGAAACAAATGGGAAACTAAATTACACCTACAAATTCTTTGATGTTGACGGAAATTCTATAGATTTTAAAAGTATGGAAAGTAAAATTGCAAATTAAAAATACCCCTAAAAAGTGCTTGATTTTTTAGAGGTATTCTATTTAAATAAAGATTTTTCTAGTTTTGGTTTTTAATCCAGTACTTGATGTTCTTTTCTAGAAGCGCTAACGGAACAACTCCTGAGCCCAATACTTTTTGATGGAATACTTTAATATCAAATTTGTCTTTCATCTTTTCTTGTGCTTCTTTACGCAATTCTAAAATTTTTAGTTGCCCAATTTTATAAGATAATGCTTGTCCCGGAATTGCCATATAACGCTCTATTTCAGCCGTAATACCTTCTTCGCTTTCGGCTTCATTATCTAAGGAATATTGAATAGCTTGTTCGCGCGTCCATCCTTTGCTGTGAATTCCAGTATCAACGACAAGTCTAACCGCTCTGTGCATTTCATTTCCTAACATTCCGAAGTATTGATAAGGGTCTTGGTATAAGCCCAATTCTTTCCCTAAACTCTCGGTGTACAAAGCCCAACCTTCACCATAAGCACCAAACCAATTGAACTTTCTGAAATCAGGTAATTCCTTGTTTTCTTGCTGTAATGAAATTTGGAAATGGTGTCCCGGAATGGCTTCATGCAAGAATAAATCCTCGTCACCATAACAATTATAAGTTTTCACATCTGGAATTGGAACATAAAAAACGCCCGGTCTGGTTCCGTCGGCTGAACCTTGATTGTATTCTGCACTTGCCGTTTTTTCTCTGAAAGCTTCTGTTCTTTTAATTTCGAATGGACATTTTGGCTGTAATGAAAATAGCTTATCTACATTTGGTTTAATCACACTATAAATCCTTTCGAAGTTGGCAATTACTTCTTCTGGTTTTTGGAACGACATTAATTCTGGTTTGGTTCTTACATGTTCAAAAAATTCATTAATCGTTCCTTTAAAACCAACTTGCTCTTTTACTTTCTCCATTTCGGCTTTGATTCGGGCAACTTCTTTTAAGCCCAAGTCATGAATTTCTTCCGGAGTTTTATATGTTGTAGTCCATTGTTTTACATAAACTTGGTAAAGTTCTTTTCCGTTGGGTAAACTTCCTATGCCACTGCTGGTTCTAGAAGCTGGAAGGTATTCGTTTTTCAAAAAGGTTGTCATTTTTAGACACTGAGGTTCTAGTTTTTCTTTGATTACTGCAGTGTATTCTTTTTTTAAATTGTTTTTTTGTTCCTCTGTAAAGTCTGCTGGAAACGTTTTTATGGTAGAGTAAAAAAGATTGTCTTCTACATTTGGTGTAACCATGCTCTCAAACTGCGGAATCACTTTTACGGTTAGAGATTTTGGCAAAACCACTCCTTTGTCGATTCCTTTTTTCATATAAACCATTGCTGAGTCCATCCAAACGGCAAATAAATCTATTCTTTTCAAGAAATTTTTATAGTCTTTCTCGGTTTTGAAGGGTTGTGCACTTGTTCCGCCTGCAAATTGTCCTAAGGTTAAATTGGTTCCCCAAAATTGATGTACTGGTATCAGATTGGTTTCATATTGCAATAAATCTTTTCCAACAGTAACTTCCCATTTGATGATGTCGTAACTGTTTTTTTCTTCTGGAGTTAGCGCCGAAGTATCTACGGATGTTAATTCGGTTTCGTATTTATTATACAAAGCTGCTTGTTTTTTACGATGTGAATCAGTCATTTCAAAGACCAATTTGTCGTTGTATTCGTTTTGACCATTTTGAGTTGCTCCCAATGGGTCTAATGCATTTTTGTCATCAAAATAAGCCTCGGTTATGGCTTTAAAATCGGTAGTTTTCTTCTCAGATTTACAGTTTGTTAAAAACAAGGATGCCAAAATCAGTAAAGAAGCGGTCTTTAAGTGTTTCATAGTTAATGGATTATTTTGGTAAAACTATTGGTTTCTATTGTATTGATTTGTTAACGAAATGATAAAATTAGCCGTGGTATACTCGAGAAGCAATGATTCGTCCGTCTTTGATTTCTAGTACTTCGGCAACCATCAAATGGTCTTCGTTTGCTACAGTTCGGAGGTATTCCATAAATACTCTATCTGCATTTGAAGTCAGCGAAGTTACTTTGTAATTTAAGGTTGGCAAACGGTCAAAGGCATCTTTCCACCAGAGACGAAGCGCATCTTTTCCGATGACTAAACCCTTTGTTTCGGGATGGCGCAGCTTTAATTTTGGACTAAAATGAACGGCTTCATCTTCGTATAATGACACTAATTTTTCTAGGTTATGAGCGTTAAAGGCTTCAAGCCAAAGCATAGCAATTGATAAGTTTTTTTCTGCTGACATAGTTTTAAATTAAAAATCCCAAATAAATGGGATTCTGATAGGGTAAGTTGATCGTATTTTAAACGTTTTTCAAATTGATGATTTCTTGTTCTGTTAAGAAACGCCAATTCCCACGTGGTAGATTTTTTTTAGTCAAGCCAGCAAAAGCTACTCGGTCAATACGCAGCACATTATAGCTGAAATGCTCAAAAATATTGCGAACTACTTTGACATTTGGAGATTTTAATTGTAAACCGATTTCGCTTTTAGCTTCATTTTCGATATAACTAATTTCTTGAACAATTATTTTGTGACCGTCAATGGTAAGTCCTTTACTGATTTTTTCTAAATCCTCAAACTTCAAGTTTTTATCCAAGGATACCTGATAAATTTTAGATGATTTTTGTGTCGGTAAACTGAATTTTCTAATCATGTCGGTGTCGTTTGTAAATAACAAAAGACCTGTCGTGTTTTTATCCATTCTGCCTATCGCACCAATTTTTGCTGTTGTTGAACCTTTTACTAATTCTAAAACATTCCGTTCTTCTTGACCTTCGTCAAATGCTGTTGTAAAGTTTTTAGGCTTGTTAAGTAAGATATATTCTTTTTTTTCTGGCGTTAAAGTGGCGCCATCAAAATTTACTACATCGCCTGGTTTTACCATGTAACCCATTTCAGTAACTGGAATTCCGTTGACTTTAACATTCCCAGATTGGATATAAATATCGGCATCACGACGAGAGCAAGCGCCTGAATTTGAAATGTATTTGTTCAACCGAATTTCGTCTGCTACTTTTGGTCTTTTAGCTACTTGATTTGGCTTTTTCTCTACTTTATTTACTGCAGTAGGTTCAACTTTTGTGATAGGTTTTACTTTTTTCGGGCCTTGAGCACGTTTTGCCATGGCAGGTTTTGGCTTATTGGAGCTTGGTCGCGAACTATTTGTGCGTGAGCTACTTCGTTTATTATTGCCTTCCTTGTTATTCATAATGCTGTAATTTACTTCGTCAGTTCGGCCATTCTGGCCTCTGGTGGTGCAAAGATACGCTTTTAAGCAGTACAAAACTATGGATTGTTTTTAGCCTTGACAGCAGCAAACTACCTTGTAGTGCGGATGGCGAGCGAATGGTTTAGCAATTGAAACCAATTTTCGCTACAACTTTAACAGCCTCTTGCCGTGAATTAAAACTTCTGGATTAATTAAGAGAATGCAGAAAACTCCAGAAACTACCAGAAATTTAAGGATGTTGTGCAGGAGTAAATAGTCAGGTTTTGAAATTGATTTCCAAAGTTTAACCAAGAAAAAAATTAAAACTATCAAACTTACATAAAAGTAAATGTCCATGTAACCCACTTCGAAAATATCAACCAAAAAATATATTGGAATTACAGTAGAAACAGTTAGTAATGTTATGATTTTTTTGGAAAATTTTTCGCCAAAAACAACTGGAATCGTTTGGTAATCGTTTGCGATATCGCCTTTAATATTTTCTAAATCTTTAATCATTTCTCGAATTAACAGCAAGAGAAATAGAAAAGTAGCATGCGCAAATATCTGGGGATAAAGATTTTTATAATACAATAAAATAGCAAAAAAAGGCAACACTGCTAAGAAGGATGCGGTCAAATTACCAATAACCAATAGCTTCTTGAGTTTGTGGGAGTAAAACCAAATAAAGAAAATGTAGGTTGAGAAGAAAAGTACCGCACGCAAGGAAACAAAAAACGCCAACAAAAACACTATAAAATTTACGGTAAAATAGACTTGAAGTTTGGTTTTTTGACTGACTAATCGGTCGAGTTTTGATTTGTTTGGTCGATTGATTAAGTCCTTTTTACTGTCGTAAAAATTATTGATGATGTAACCTGACGCAATTGTTAATGATGAAACAATAACAATAATGAACAAATTGAAATCGAGTAATACGTCGAGGGCTCTTTTTTCAGGAGCCATTATAAAAATGGCCGATAAGTATTGGGCTATTGCAATTATAGGAATGTTGTAGCCGCGCACTACAGAAAACATACTGATGATTTTTAGTAGTAAATGTTTGGATTTGCGGCTTAGCATTTCTTTAAACTATTAAAACTGGTAAACTACTTCCAATTTATAATCTTTCAAAGACTGTTTTGCTTTTTCTAAATCTTCAGTAAAACCTAAAATATACCCACCACCACCAGAACCACAAAGTTTTAAATAGTAATCGTTAGTGTCAATTCCGCGTTGCCAAATTCCGTGAAATTGTTCTGGAATCATCGGTTTGAAATTATTCAAGACCACTTTAGAAAGTTGTTTGGTGTTGGCAAAAAGCGATTTCATATCCCCACCAAGAAAGTTTTCTACGCAGGCATCAGTATATTTTACGAATTGTGTTTTCAGCATTTTACGAAAACCTTGATCTTTCAAGTTTTCCATGAAAATGTTAACCATCGGAGCGGTTTCGCCCACAATTCCGGAGTCTAATAAAAACACTGCACCTTTACCGGTAACACTTTGTGACGGAATTCCGGTCGCTTCGATATTGTCTTTAGAATTGATAAGAATTGGAATGCTTAAATAACTGTTCAAAGGATCGAGGCCGGAGCTTTTCCCGTGAAAAAAGGATTCCATTTGAGCGAAAACTGTTTTTAATTTAAGCAGTTTTTCTCGGGTTAGATTTTCTAAAACGGTGATTTTATTGTTTGCATATTTGTCATAAATAGCAGCCACTAAAGCACCACTACTCCCAACACCATATCCTTGCGGTATGCTTGAATCAAAATACATTCCTCTCGCGACATCTGCTTTTAGCATTTCCATGTTGAAAGTCACCAACTCGGATTGGTCTTTTTGGAGTTGTTCCAAATAGCTTACAAAACGCAGTAAACTTGCATTAGATTTGATCGCTTCTGGCGATGGATTTTCAGCCACTTTTAGCGCACCGTTGTAAAAATTATATGGGATTGATAAGCCTTTAGAATCTTTTATAATTCCGTATTCTCCGAAGAGAAGAATTTTTGAGTAAAAAAGTGGTCCTTTCATAGAATTTTAATTGCTCCTGTTCCAATTGCATCACAAATATAGTTACCATTTTGACAAAAGCCAACTAATTCGTCCTTAATAAATTGTAAAACAACAACGCTATCGTTTTCGGGATACAAAACATGTACGTTTGCTCCTGCATCTAAAGTAAAACACACTGGGATTTTAGTATCGTTTCTGAATTTCCAAATGGTATTGATGATTTCTAATGTATTTGGTTTCATCAAAATAAAATACGGCATTGAAGTCAGCATCATAGCATGCAATGTCAGTGCTTCACTTTCTACAATTTTGATAAACTCTTCTAAATTTCCAGTTTCTAAAACTGATTTTATGGCTGATAAATTGTGATGCGCTTGTGCAAAACGTTCTACGGCAAACGGATGATTGTGCATTAAATCGTGTCCAATGGTGCTGGAGACCTGCTTTTCCCCTTTGTCAACTAAAAGAATAGTGTCTTGGTAGTTATTAAAATTAGCGTGAATTTTAAATGGAAATGCTGTTCCAAACAAATCTGAACTGCCTTCAATTGCTGCATGATGTCCCCAAACTACGATACTTCCTTTTACACTTCTACAAGCACTTCCCGAACCTAATCGGGCTAAAAAGGATGCTTTTTGGAAAAAATAGGCATCAGTCATTGCTGGATTTAAAGCTTTCTCTAAACTCATAATGTTCATAGACAAAGCAGCCATTCCCGAAGCGGAAGAGGCAATACCAGAACTGTGTGGAAAAGTATTTTCGGTATCAATGGCAAGGTGATATTTCTTTAAATAAGGACAATACAGTTCAATACGTTCCAAAAATTTTTGAATCTTTGGTTTGAAATCTTCTTTTGGTTTGCCTTCAAAAAGTAAATTAAATGAAAAGGTACTATTTGCTTGCGCTGCGTTTGAAGTACTATCTTTTTTGGCAAAAGCTAATTTTGTAATCGTTTTACAATTGTTTAATGTGAAACTGATAGATGGATTTGCCGGAATTTGGTGTTCTTTTTTACCCCAATATTTTACTAAAGCAATGTTACTGGGCGCACTCCATTCAAAATTTCCGTTTTCGATTGTGGCAGTTAGATTGGCAATAAAATCCTTTTCAGAAAGCATAGATTTAAAATTTACGCAAAGATACTTTTTTTATAAAAACAACCGATTTTCGTTTACTATATTTGACCTTATAAAAACAGACCTTATGCAAAAGAGTATAAAAATAATTTTAGTGGTTTTAGTTTGTTTAAGTATTGGGTATCTTTCTGGTACGACAACACGTGAAAGCATTACCACTTGGTATCCAACTTTGGTTAAACCTTTTTTTAATCCACCCAATTGGATATTTGCACCAGTTTGGACACTATTATACATCATGATGGGAATTGCAGCAGGTTTGGTTTGGACCAGCAATTCGCATGTAAAAACACTTAAAAAAGCACTTGGGGTTTTTGCGATTCAATTGGGTTTGAATGCACTGTGGTCGTATTTATTTTTCGGATTGCACAATCCATTATTAGCATTAATTGAAATTACTATTCTTTGGTTGATGATCTGGGAAACCTACAATCAGTTCAAAAAAATTGACAAAGTTGCTGGGTTTTTAATGATTCCGTATTTGGCTTGGGTCAGTTTTGCTACGATTCTTAACATCAGTATTTGGTGGTTGAACAAATAACACAAAGGCTTCATTTACTTAAAAAGTGACCGATTTATTTTATAATAATGCAGCTATTGAACCATCAACTTCTTTGTTAATTTCTGATTGGTATCCGAGGTAATTTCTACTAAATATATTCCCTTGGCAAAGTTAGAAACATCAATATTAATGTTTGTTTGCAAAATGTTTTTCGCAGTAAAAAGCTTTTTCCCAATACTATCATAGATTGCTATGGAAGAAATTTTTCCCGAAGTATTGGAATTGGTGATTGAAAAATAAGTGCTCGCCGGATTGGGAAATAGTGAAACAGTACCCGTGTTAAAAGTTGTTGTTCCCAAGAACTGAACAAATTCGGAGTTGAAAGTAGCAGTCACAATTGCCGGATTGTAGTCAAAAAAGATTGATGCATTATTCGGAATTATATCGCCAATAGCATATCCGATTCTGGGTTTAATTTTGAAGTAGACGTAGCCATGACTTCCGATAGGATCTGTAACCGTTGGCGGTAAATTGATGTTGTAAAAATGCCAAGTGAGTTGATTGTCCTCTCTTTTAGTATTCACATTGTGGCTTGCGCTTATCATTTCAAAAGTATTCTTGTCTAATTTGGCATCCAATAAATCTTCAACCCTAACAAATTCGGCACTTGCTGTTCCTGTGTTTTCAAACTGAATCGTGTAGTACAAATAATCATTCGCAGTAAAATCAGCATGAAGAATTTTTCCACCATGCGATTCTATTTTATCATTCGGATCATAAGAACCTACAATGGTTTGGGTTAACTGTGCAGTATTATTTGTGAGATCGATGTCACTGTTTATTTGAATTGAAGAGGTATTGGTTATTAAATCACCCAAAGCAACTGTTGGTATTGTTGGTACTAAAAAAGTAACATACAATGACCTTGATTGAAAAGGGCCTAAGTTAGTAAAGTCAAAACTAAATCCGTTAGCTGTAGGGATTACACCAGCTTCAGAAACGTATGTGATAGTAAGGTTTGGATCTTTTATAAAGTTGAGTGTGCCATTGGGAATCGTTTGTGAACCATAATTTTGATAAAGAATAGAAACGGTGTAAGTAAAACCAGGTCTTGGCTGTCCAGAATTAATTAAAGATACTCTAGCATCAACATGAGGAAGTATATTTACAACTGGGAAATAGAGTGTATTAGCACCACTTCCAGTAGGAAGCGTAACATTGTTGTACGAAACAGATGAAGTATAATAAGAAGTTAACGTGCTATTTAATGAAAAGCTAATGTCGTAAGAATTATTCGGATTTGAATCATAAATTTGATAAGAACCAGAATTGGAACTTCCGTATTGAATGGTTGTTGAATTATTAATTTGATAAACAAAACTACCATAATTAAAGGTCGTTTCATCATTATCTTTTATTCCATTGTTATTAGTGTCTACAAAGGCTATTAAGTTTAAGTTTTCTGCACAGCTACCATTATTTTCACAATTAACCATACAAAAACTGACTGGGCTGGACCATTCAGAAGGTGACGAACATAAAGATCTTAAATAGACAGTATAACATTCGCCTAGCGATAAATCTGTGATGACATAAGGCATGGTTTGAGTATAGCTACCAGCAGACTCTGCTGTTGGGTCTGGCGAACCTTGCGGGACAGTTAGAATTTCCCAAGTAGTTGCGCCAGACGAATTATTCCAATTTACTATTGCGGAAGTATTCGTTATGTTTGCTACAGTTATATTGGTTGGTACATCACAGATATTTGGACTACAATTTACATTTGCAATCCAACCTTCTAGTGTGTTTGTGGTATCACTTCTAAATACGAAAGTCAAACAGCCATTTTGTGAAGTAGAAGTAAACGGACCCGGAATTGTGGTGCCCCAATACCCACCAGGCAGACCACCAGGTACATTTGCCGCCGGATTTCCACTAACAATTTGCGAAGATGAAGCAGAATTTCCATCAAAAACGTACAACGCGTCGAAGTTAATCTCTGTATTGAATGAAGTAAAAGTTACTGTAACAGCTTCATCAGGATTATTTGGGCATATAGTTGTGGTAAAGTTTGAATTATTTGGATAATTTGCAGTATTTCCGCCTTGATCTGTAAAATTTCCTCCACAAATAGGCGGTAAAGCTTGTGTTGTAAAAGTGGTCAATCCTGACCAATCAGTAACTAGCGATGCAAAACAAACAGTTCTTACATAAATATCATAACTCGTATTTTGAGTTAGGCCCGTTATTGTAAAAGGATTTGAAGATATAGTTATGAACCCAGTTGAATTTGTAGCTGGTGGAGGTGAACCAGCAGGTAATGCTACTACATCCCAAACTGCATAGCTTCCGGTTGAAGTCCAATTAAGTACTGCAGAATTAAAGGTTACGGCAGAACTTGCAACATTAGTTGGTGGTTGGCAAGGACCACAGTTTTGCGTATTTAAAGTAAGCGTTGTAAAACTGACACAACCAGTTATTGGATTGGTAACTCTAGCATGTAAAACTTGTGTTCCAGGATTAATTAACGGAATATATCCTGGTCCTACAGGATTTGCATTAGCTTGAGCATCAACCAAAGTTTCATGGTAAGTTACAATAATTCCTGGTGCATTAGCGGTAATCTGACTAGCTGCATTGGGTAAATCATATTGTGCTAATACTGTCGTATCACAAAATTGTAAAGCAGCAGGATTGGCCGTTGGTAGTGGATTAACAATTAAGTTCATCGCAGTAAACCCCGTTGCGCTAGTTACAGTATTGAATATTCTGATGCCAAGAACTTGAATGCTAGGAAAAATATTGAGGTAACTAGCAGTATTTGCAATTTCATTAGTACTATTTTGCGCATCGATTTCAGAAGGATAAAAATGAACTTCGTGTATAGAAGCATCAACACTACCAAGAATGGAAGGTATTGTACTTGTTAAATCAAAAACAGCATATCCATCATTTGATGCATCATCACAAATATTATAGGGAGTTTGCATACCAAGAGGAGGTATTTGAGCATTTATCGTAAAAGGTAAAAGAAAAAATAATAGTAGTAGTTCTTTTTTCATGATTTGGTTTATGAGAAACCAAATATAACTGATTTTGAACAAAGTACACTGTTAAAGAATCAGAATTATTCTGACAAAGCTTCCGCTAAAATAAAACCAGAGGTCCAAGCATTTTGAAAGTTAAATCCACCTGTAATAGCATCGATGTTTACGATTTCGCCTGCAAAAAATAAGTTTTCATTTAATTTGCTTTCCATAGTTTTGAAGTTGATTTCTTTTAAATCAATTCCTCCAGCCGTTACGAATTCTTCTTTAAAAGTACTTTTGCCATTGACCTGAAATTCGCCCTTGGTTAGTTGATTCGCCAAATCAGTCAACTGCTTTTTAGATAAATCAGACCACTTTTTTTCACTGTCGATGCCAGAAGCCAAAACCAAACTTTCCCACAATCTGTTTGGAAAGTCAAACGGAGATTTCTTACTCACAGATTTCTTAGCATGTTCTTGTTTAAGTTCTTTTAAAGTGTCTATTGCTTCTTCAAAAGAGACCTCGTTGAGCCAATTCACCTGAAGTTGAAACTGATAGTTTTTATCAAATAATTCGCGTGCGCCCCAAGCGGATAATCTTAAAATTCCTGGACCCGACATTCCCCAATGGGTAATTAATAGCGGTCCAGATGCTTCAAGCTTGCTATTTTTTACTTTTACTTTAGCAAAAGCAGAAAGACCCATCAAATCTTTAATTCGGGCATCTTTGATATTAAAAGTAAATAGGGAAGGAACAGGCGAAACAATAGTGTGTCCAAGTTCGGCAAGCATTTCCCAAATTTTTGGATTGCTTCCGGTAGTCATAATCAATTTTTGGCAGGCAAACGTTTCGTGATTGGTTTCAACTTTCCAATACTCCGCAGCTTTAAAAATAGATTGCACACTTTGACCAGTTAATACTTGAATTCCCAGTTTTTGTGTTGCTGTTAAAAAGCAATCTATTATTGTTTGTGAACTATCCGAAACCGGAAACATCCGTCCATCGTCTTCAATTTTCAATGCTACACCATGCTTCTCAAACCATGCAATGGTATCGCCCGAGCAAAACTGATGAAACGGCCCACGTAATTCTTTTTCGCCACGAGGATAAAATTTCACTAAGTCATTGGGAACAAAACAAGCATGCGTTACATTACAGCGTCCACCACCAGAAATACGGACTTTCTCTAAAACTGTTTTTCCGCGTTCGAGAATGGCAACTTTTAATTTTGGATTTTTCTCAACAATATTAATCGCCGTAAAAAAACCAGCTGCACCGCCACCAACAATTAGTATGTCAAAATTTGAGTTCATAGTTTACAGCAAAGAAGTTTTCAAAAATACAAAACTTAAGTATATCCAAAGGAAAGAGAAGATTATATGTGCTAAGGTTTCGAATTTTTTGCCTTTCCAAAGTGTAGGGGAATACACAAAGAATTGGATAAACAGTCTGATTGTCCAGAAAATACCAAATCCAAAACAAATAGTTTTACCCAATTTTGTTTCAATAAGCGCTGTAGTTTCAATAAAGCAAAGCAATCCCATCAAAAACACAGTCAAAGCAATAAAGAAAGTATGAACTGTCATCATCTGTTGGTTGATTAAGCTTAAAGATTTTAATTCTTCTTTCCACTTAAAGTATTTTGGGAATACACTATGAACCAACGCTAATGCCATTAATAAGATTCCAATAATTTTAAAATGTATTTCCATTTTTATCAAGTATAAAAGTTGAAACAAAAGGGTTTATTTTTAATTCATTAGTAATAATCAGATTGGATTTTTGAAACGTGTTCTTCCAGGAAGCTTTTGAATAAAAGTGAAAGCATCCAATATTGTAAACTAAAAAATTAGGAATATCTCTCAAGTGTTCGGTTACATATATTTGACCCGAGGGTTTTATAATGCGATGAAGTTCTTTAAAAAACACTATTCTTTCTTTTTCATCTCGTATTTCATGTGCTGAAAATACGACCAGTATTTTGTCTGCGTAATCGTTTTCTAATTTTATATTGGTAGTTTCAATTTGTTGTGTATTGTGAAAGGGAGGATACTTTTTTCGAGCTCTTTTAATGGAAACTTCGGTATGTTTTTTTGGATTATAAAAATCTAAAGCAATGATTTTTACGGTACTAAATTTATCTTGAAGTAAGTGACTGGTTTCATCAAAACCTGCATTGATATTTAGGATTATTTTTTCTTGATTGTTTTTGTCAATCCATCCTAACAGATACAAATCCGAAACATCGTAAACATAAAACGAAGCCAATAAGGAAATAAAAGTTGTGGCAAAAATCAATAAACACAAAATATAAAGTAGACTTTGAAATGGACTGTTAATAACATCAGCTATAAAGAGCAAAGCCAAAATTAAACACAAAGCAATTACATACCAATGCCAATTAAAACGAAGAATATTTGCAACGCCCTGAAATGGTTTTCTCATGGTTTCCATGTTTCTTTTTTGCCTTTCTTCCAATAATAAGGAATGTCAGTAATTATAAAAGCATTTGCCAATACCGGGTTTTGCAGCTGAAGCGATTTTAAAAACGAAAAATTATAATCCAACACAGAAACGGGTTTTGGTGTCCAGTTTTGTCTGACGCCTTCAATGATTAAAATTTCATTTTTTTCAGCATTATAAGTAAATGTAAAGGGCAATGGTCCAGCAAATCGTCGAGCTTCAGCCCAATCTTTGAAAGGAGAATTTTTAGGTAATGAAATTTCACCTTCCGTTTTGTTTAAAGTGACTTTAAAATCGGATTTAATTGAAGTGATTTCTTTGGTATTGGTATTTTCTGTTTGAATAATATCTGTTGTGGTGTACTTGTAATGTGTAAAAATGTTTCCCATAAATTCCATTTTTCTTTGATCTGTTTCCGATTTTAGTATGTACAAACCACGGAGTCTTTTTCCTTTATTAGTGGTGTAACGAACAAAAATGCGATAACCAATTAAAAAGAAATCATTTCCCATAAACTTCGGAAAACCTTTTGGCCGCAAGTCTTTTGTCTGAACCATAGCAACCGCTATAAAAGCGTATTGATCGTTATGTGTATCTAACTCTAAACATTGCGGAATTAGATTTTGTAATTCTTCTTTTGGCACAGCAAATGTCAAAACTAATGAACTTTCAAAAAAAGCCTCAACAGCAAAAGGATGATTTTTTAAAAATGACAGCATCAACTTGATTGTATTGTTTTTTGGTTCAAATGAAATTCATTATAATAAATCAGCATTATAAATAGAAAAGCGAAAACCGAATTGAATCTTCCCCAAAGCAATAAATCAGGCGCGAGGATAAATTCGAGAATATTCATTGTGGCGATGATTAGTATTTGAGCAATAGCATTTAGTCGTGCTTTAAAATTACTTACTACCCAAATTGCCATTAGAATTTCTAGAATACCAATTCCCATTGTGGCGAAATATGCTGAAGGTCTATCCAACGACGAAATTCTTTGAACTATTTCTTCGTGTCGTGGAACCATAACGAAAAACTTGCAAAAAAGCCCATTCGCAAACCAAACAGTAGCAATTAAAAAAGTAATGATTTTATGAGCTTTTTGGTTTGTCATGGTTTTATACTCGATCAGGAAAATCTGTAATGATACCGTCAACCTGTAACGATTTTACAAAGGTAATATCTTCGGGTTCATTTATAGTCCATGGATAGACTTTAAAATTTTTAGATTGCATTGTGGCAACATTTTGTGCAGTAAGCAAATGAAAATAAGGATGAATGGAATAGGCTTTTATGAATTTGGCAAAAGCAATTGCTAAATCCAAATCAGTATTAGACAAAATGCCAATCCGTATTTTATCATTTAAAAAACAAACTTGCTGCAAGGCATTCCAATCGAAACTAGAAATAACAAAGTTTTCGTATTTCCAATGCTTTTCAGAAATATATTCTTCAATAAGTTCAGCAACTTTATCAGCAGTGTCATAAGTTTTGAGTTCGACATTGATAAAGCATTGTTGGTTGACCAATTCAAAAACGGCTCGCAAGGTTGGAATACCAAGTTGTTCTAATTCTTTTGCAGTGCATTGGTTTACGAAGCCTTTTTGGGATGTAGTTCTGTTAATCAAATCATCATGGATAACCATCACTTTTTCATCGGAACTTAAATGCACATCAAGTTCAATTCCGTCAACGCCCAATTCAATCGCTTTTTGGAAAGAAGCCAAAGTGTTTTCGGCAACATACCCTTTTGCGCCACGATGACCAATCTTGTGCATTTTTAATATTTTTCTAATAAAACAATTCCGAAATCCGTAGTTAAGGTAACGCTTCCTTTACTAACAGTTGCTATTTTTCCTGAATACGCCTCTTTTACTTTGCATCCGTTTGGAAAGATTGTTCCAACAGAAATTACTTTTTCGCCTTTAGGTAAATCTAACCCAACTACCACTTTATCAGTGTATTTGCCTTTGGTAAATGTTCTGCTGAATACGTATGGCGAAGCCGAAATTTGAGCGTGAACACCAGCACCAACGGCAGGATGGTTTTTTCTAAACAAGCCTAATTTCTGCCAATGCAATAAAATGTCTTTAGTTGAAGTGTTATTTGCAATGTCATCCCAATTCATATTCGAACGCAATGTTGCATCACCAGTTGTGCCTTCAATATCAAGAGAACGGGCACTTTCGTCTCCATAATACACTTGAGAAATTCCGGGTGCCAATAACAATTTGGTGCCACTTTCAAAAGTTTTTTCTCTTTTCTTATCAAATGGGTAACTGTCATCGTGAGACGAAACATAATTCATCACGGTATGGCCTTTTAAATCATTTTGCAAGATGTTAGAATATTTTGAAAACAACTCCTCGTAATTCATTTTGGCTTCGTTTCTGAAATCAAAATTGATTAATCCCGTAAAGCCATTTTCATAATAATTAACTTTTTTATCTCCGAAATCAAATAGTTTTTTGGCTCCGATGTTATATCCGTATACTTCTCCTACTGTAAAGAATGAATTGCCATCCAACACTTTCTTTGGATTGGTTTTTTTATATTGAGCGAAAGCAAAGTCACACACTCTTTTAAAATCAGCCCAAACATCTTCAGTAGTATGCTTTGCAGTATCTACGCGGTAACCATCAATCCCATACTCGATAATATAATCTGAAAGCCATTTCATGATGTAATATTTTGGAGCTCTAGGATATCCAGTTTTTTCGAAGAATCCGTCAAGTGAAGCCATTTCTTTATCATAACGACCTTCTTTTTTCCATTTATTGGCTAAAAATAATGGTAATGCTACAGCTTCATTGCTTTCTGTTTTTACATCGGGCAGATTTTCAACAAGCGTACAATTAATGTAAGTATCATAAGAGGTATAAGTACATTTTGGTGTAGTACGAACCCAATCATTGGGATAAACTGAATCTTCGGAAGTTACGGGTCCAGTATGATTAATCACCGCATCTAACATGATTCTGATTCCACGTTCGTGTGCTTTTTGAACTAATTCGGCTAAGTCTTTTTTGGTTCCAAAACTTGGGTCGAGCGCTGTCCAATCTCGAGTCCAATAGCCGTGAAACCCATAGGTATATCCAGTTCCTTCATCAACACCGTCATGAATCTGCTCAACAACAGGCGTCATCCAAATTACATTAATTCCCAAATTAGTGAAATAACCTTCGTCTAATTTTTGAATAATTCCCCGAATATCACCACCTTCAAAACCACGTAATTTTCCGGTTGGTTTGTTTCTGTTGTAAGTATGGTCGTTAGTTTTATCTCCGTTGTTAAACCTGTCGGTCACAATGAAATATACTGTGGCGCTTTCCCAAACGAATGGCGTTTTTGGAGCAGCAGCTTTCTTTTTTTGAGCGAATGAAATGCTGCAAAACAAGAACAATAGTAATACGAGTGTGTTTCTTTTATTCATTTTTTAGTATTCAATTTTAATTTCTTGAGTAGTACCTTTTGTCATTATAACATTTACTTGTAACGGTTCATGAAAGGTTTTGTAACTCTGTTCTTCTCCGTTAACAAAGATGCGTTTAGCTTTGATGTTGTGAATCAAAACAGATACATCTTTAGCAGTTGAAGTGTAATTTTTACCTACAGTTGAGTTTAGTTTTATCACTAGGGATTGACCTTTATTTGAACTTGTGAAATTCAGCATTTCTGATTGTCCTTTTTCAAATGCATTTGGAGTTGTTCCGTCATCATTATATAATTTCCCGGTTGAATTGACAACAGTCTCGTCAAAATAATAATGCAAGTTGAAGTTGTCTAAAGAATATTTAGAAGTGTTTTGGATGGTCTCTATCATTGGAATAAAACTTCCGGCACGCACAAAAGTTGGAATGTAATCCGCACTTACAGTAATGTTTTCAATGGTTCCGGCCAAGTGTTTTTCATTCGAATAAAAATCAAACCAATTGTTGCTTTTCGGAAAATAAACGGACGTCGCTGTTGTCGCTGCTTTAGTAATGGGTGTAATCAAAAAATTAGCTCCCCAAAAATACGTTTCGGTAACAGTTGTCAATGCTGAATTATTTGGTTCTTCAAAAAATAAGGGACGCATTAACGGTGTTCCGTTTTGATTATTTTCAAATGATAAAGTATAGTTGTAGGGCATTAATTGGTAACGCAATTCCACTAGCTTTTTGGCTTTAGCCATTGTTTCAATATCTTTTCGAGCCACTTCAGAGGCTACATCTTCTTGTGCATGTGGACGGAATATTGGGTTGAAAACGCCATATTGCAACCAACGCAAGTACAATTCGTTGTCGAAATAATCGCCTGCGAATCCACCAAGGTCAGAGTGCATGTAGCCCAAGCCTTGCATTCCCATTTGTAATGCAATTTCCATTTGGCTCTGTAATCCGCCCCAACTTCTGCTAACATCTCCGCTCCAAGGTACCATTCCAAAACGCTGCGAACCGGAGTAACCGGAACGCATTAAGATAAATGGACGCTGATTTGGAAAATCTTTTTTATAACCGTCAGCTAATAATTTGGCCCAATTATGACCGTAAATGTTATGAACTTCATCGGCTTTTCCGCCTGCAGTAAAGACCTTTGACGGAAAAACCTCAGGTTCTCCTAAATCGCCCCACATACCTCCAACACCTTGATTGATTAATCGTTTGTAAACGTTCCAAAACCATTCTTTTCCTTCTGGTTTGAAAATATCTACAACGCTCGTGTTTCCAAAATAGAAATCCCAAGTTGCAGGTTTTTGAAATTTATCGGTTACCAAAACATTTTTAGCTACAGCTTCTTCCCACTTTGATGAGGTTGTTAGTATAAAAGGTTCTGTAATCAGTACTGTTTTTACACCTTTGGCATTCAAATCAGCGATCATTTTTTCAGGATTTGCAAAGTTGTCTTTGTCCCAGTCCAGATTTCCCATTGTACCTTTTATTCCTTTGCCGAACCAATATAAATCCAAAATGATGGCATCGACCGGAATATTATTCTGTTCAAATTTTTTAATAGTGTTTTCTACTTCTTCTTGTGAATGGTAGCCAAAACGACTTGAAAAATTACCTAAGGCCCAACGAGGCAACAGCGGTTGTTTTCCAGTTAAATCGGTATACTTTGAAACTAAATCGGTCCACGAATCACCTACAATTACTTGATAGGTTTTTCTGCCGGATATTGTCTCATAAGTCAAGGTATTGTCTTTTTTACTATCTAAATCCAAATATCCGATAGGAGCATTGTCAAAATGAACCGCATACATTTTGGACGATAAAACCAAAGGAATACAGAAATTCATTAGTTCCGCTTTGGTCTCATAACCATAATGCGCTCGGTTGTACAATTGCAATCGATTGCCACGACGATTCATCCCTAAAGCTCTTGCGCCGCCGCCATAAAGCGCTTCAGAAGCATCTAGATTGAAAGACAAAGTTTGCGTTGAATCGTTTACTTTGGTGAATCCTAATTTTTCAGACAACAAGACTTTTCCCTTGCTTGAATATGTAATTTTAAAAGGAAATTTATTGATTACAATTGTCATTTCCTTGGTTAAAAGGGTCAATGAGTTGTCTGTTTTAGTAAAATTAGCCATTCCTTTTTCAGGAATTTTAACCACAGCACTTGAAATCGGATTGAAAGTTTCGCCAATTGGAATAAAAGTCGTTTCGACAATCTTTTGAGAGTAGGGTTTTATAAGATAGGAACCGTCAGTGGTTTTAATTTCTAATAAATTATTTTTCCAAGTATGTGAAATATACCTCCTGTTTGCATTTTGGGCAATAGAAAGTGTTGAAATCAATAATAGTACGAGTAGTTTTTTCATTTTTATTTTTTTAACCACCTAGGAGATGTCAGGCTATTTGCGATTTTCTTGTATTGTAACTGTATTATTTTAATTCTAATACTAGTACAGATTTCCCTTCAATAGTTATATCATTTTTCAAATCAACCATTTTTCCAGAAAAAATATCATTGCCGGTTTGGTAATTTTGAATACTTTCTGCAAAGCGTTTCGTTTTGAAATTTTGTGTTTCGGTATTGTTATTTATGACTACCATTACTGTTTCGGCTTGCTTTGTTAACTCACTATCGCTTGGCTCGTTGTAACGGAAATAGACATACACATTATTCTCCGGAATGTAATGCATCATTTTACCAGTGTGAATTACCTCTTTTGATTTCCTCCAATTGAATAATTTGGAAGTAAAATCATAGAATTTATTTTGTTCTTCGGTTCTTCCTGATTTGGTAAACGCATTGTTCGTATCGCCATTCCATCCGCCAGGAAAATCTCTTCGGATATCACCATCGCCACTTTTATCCTTATTGCCTGCCATGCCAATTTCAGAACCATAATACAATTGTGGTATTCCGCGAACGGTCGCCAATAGGGTCATTGCCATTTGGTATTTCTTAAAATCATTTTTATAAATGTCGTTAATACGGTTAGTATCGTGATTTTCAGCAAAAATTAAAATATTGTTTGGGTTTGCGTATAAAAAATCGTTGGTGAAGTTAAGATAAACGGCAATCATGCCTTTGTCCCATTCTTGTTTGTCTTGATTGAAAACGGTGCTTAAAGCATCGAACAAAGTAAAATCCATTACTGATGGTAAGTACGAGTTAAAGTTCTGAAGCGCACCAATTTTACTGTCTTTTTGCCAATAGGATATTTTTGCCTGACTGTTGAGCCATGCTTCGCCTACAATATTAAAATTTGGATATTCATCTGTAATAGCTTTGGTCCATTTTGAAATACCTTCTTTGTCGTTGTAAGGATAAGTATCTACTCGAAATCCGTCTAAATCTGCATATTCTATCCACCAAATGGCATTTTGAGTTAAGTAATTCAAAACTAATGGATTTCTCTGATTCAAATCGGGCATCGTTTTTACAAACCAGCCGCTTGAACAAACTTCGGCATCAATTTTTGAACCGTAGATGTCGTTTAAACTTTCTCTTCGGTGATTGGTTTGTGTGTATTCTGGAAATTGATTTAACCAATCGTGTGTTGGTAAATCGGTTACCATCCAATGTTTCCAGCCCCAATGATTGGTTACATAATCGAGAATGTTTTTCATGCCGCGCTTGTGTAATTCGGCACTCAATCGCAAATAATCTTCATTTGTACCGAAACGGGGATCAATTTTATAAACATCAGATTGTCCATAAGTGTGATACGAACCTCTTTCATCATTATCTTCACAAAGAGGTGTTGGCCAAACCGCGGTTGCACCCAATTGCTTGATGTAATCTAAATTTTTGATAATTCCCTCTATATCGCCACCATGTCTCCCGCTTGAATTGCTTCTATCGGCTTTTTCGGTAACCGAATTATCGTTATCGTTGTTTGGATTCCCATTAGCAAATCGATCGGACATGATTAAATAAATCATATCAGAGGCATCGTAACTTTTTCTGAATTTGGAATTTTCTCTTCTCTTTTTAAGTTCATATTTTTTCGAAAAAACCACTTTATTTTTGTTTTTAAAGCTGAATGTCAGTTCGGATGCCACACTGTTTTTAGTATCGATGGTTACAAAAAGGTAGTTCGGATTTTCTGTCTTTTTGATGTTTTCGATTGTAATGTTATTGGAAACAGCAACATCAAATTGTGCAATGTTTTTTCCGTAAAACATAATTTGAACACTTGATAAGTTCATTCCGGCATACCAAAATGGGGGTTCAACTCGATCAATCTGGGCGAAGGCGGAAACAGAAATCAGGAAAAAGAATAGTATTTTTTTACTCATGCTTTGCCTGTTATTTTGGTGGTACGCGTGAATCTTTGATTTCATTGTGATTATAAATAAAAAACCCTTTCAGATTAAGTTCCGAAAGGGTTTGGTTTGTATTTTTTAAACGGTTACCAAGCTATTTGGCTCAACATTAACTCCTTTTCCGTTGACATATACCGTAATCGATTTTTCGCCTTCAAGGACAAATTTTGTCTCGTTTTGGTCGACAGAAACTTTTAAAACTTGGTTTCTGAAATTGATTTTAAACGAGTATCCATCCCATTCTTTTGGAATTCTTGGTTCAAAATGTAAGGTGTCATTTTTGACCCGCATGCCACCAAAGCCTTCCACTATGCTCATCCAAGTTCCGGCCATTGAGGTAATGTGCAATCCTTCTTCCACTTCTTTGTTGTAATCATCTAAGTCTAAACGGGAAGTTCTCAAATAAAAGGTATACGCTTGTTCCATTCTGCCTAAAGTTGCAGCTTGAATTGAGTGTACGCAGGGTGAAAGGGAACTTTCATGCACGGTAAAAGGTTCGTAAAAATCGAAATGTTTTTCTAATTGCTCTTTACTGAATTCTTCTTCAAAGAAATAGAAAGCTTGCAACGTGTCGGCTTGCTTGATGTAAGGGGAACGCAGAATTCTGTCCCAAGACCATTTTTGATTTATTGGTCGATGCGTTTTATCTAAATCGTGCACTTTTACCAGTTCTTTGTCTAAAAAACCATCTTGTTGCAAATACACATCATGCGCTTCTGAAAAGGGAAAATACATATGGTCAGCCACTTTTTTCCAATGCAGGATTTCAGTTGGATCTAAATTCACTTTACTCTTGATGCGCTCAAAATCAGCGCTGTATTCTTGTTCTACCTTATTGATTTGTGCAATAGTATAATTGATACACCATTTGGCTAGATAATTTGTGTAGAAATTGTTGTTTACGTTATTTTCGTATTCATTTGGACCTGTAACACCCAAAATCACATATTGATTTCTCAATGTTGAAAAGGTTGCTCTTTGATGCCAAAAGCGTGCAATTCCGATCAATACTTCCAATCCTTTTTCAGGAATATAAGAGTAGTCGCCTGTAAATCGGTAATAGTTGAAAATTGCAAATGCAATAGCGCCGTTTCTATGAATTTCTTCGAATGTAATTTCCCATTCATTGTGACATTCTTCTCCATTCATGGTCACCATCGGATATAAAGCAGCACCATTTTTGAAACCTAATTTTTCGGCATTTTCTATAGCTTTGTCCAATTGATTGTAGCGATAAGCTAGTAGATTCCGTGCTACTTGTTGCTCTTTGGTCGCCATATAAAACGGAATACAATATGCTTCGGTGTCCCAATAAGTAGAGCCACCATATTTTTCACCGGTAAATCCTTTTGGACCTATATTTAGGCGGGAATCTTTACCAAGATAAGTTTGATTTAAATGAAAGATATTGAACCGAATTCCTTGTTGTGCTTTTACATCTCCCTCAATACTGATGTCGCTCATTTCCCAGATTTTACCCCAAGCCGTAATTTGGTCACTTTTTAATTGATTGTAACCAATGGATAAGGCTTTTGCAATACCATTTTGAGCAGCTGCTAGCGTATCTTTGTGATTCATGGAGACGGTATAACCACCCAATTTTTGTATCGAAGCTGTTTGACCTTTTGTTGCCAAAACTTCATAAGTGAATTCAATTTTGTCTTTAGAACTTTCAATATTTGACGGTGAAAGATTTAAGTTTTCAGCATTTAACAAGATGTTGTTATGCATGAAAGTGGTGGCCGTAAAATGCGTTTTGAAGGTTCTTGCTGTTACAAATGCCTCGTTTGCTGCCTGTGTTACTGCGAGTGGTTCCCAGAATTTTTCTTCCCAGTTGGCATCTTCGTTGTGGACTCCAGCATCAACATAAGGTTTGAAGGTTATTTTTGCATCTTGATTTAAAGCTGTAATTTCGTAATTGATTACGCCAACTTCATCCAAATCTAAAGAAAGAAAGCGACAAATCTTTATGGCAATCTGCGTTCCGTTTTGTAATGTTGCTTGGAAAGACCGGTGGTAAATTCCTTCTTTCATATTCAGTTCCCGACGGAAGTTTTTCACTTCTTTACAGGTTGCCAAATCCAAATTTTCACCATTGATTTCGATGTTGATACCGATCCAATTAGGAGCATTTAGCACTTTTGCAAAATATTCGGGATAGCCATTTTTCCACCAACCTACTTTAGTTTTGTCTGGATAGTAAATTCCGGCGATATAACTTCCTTGGAAAGTTTCCCCAGAATAGTATTCTTCAAAATTGGCACGTTGACCCATTGCGCCGTTTCCGATACTGAATAAACTTTCAGAGGATTTAACTTGTTCTAAATCAAATCCTTCTGCTATAATTGACCAATTGTCTGGTTTGATATAATCTTGATTCATTTTCTTTTAATTTGATAAGTAGTCAATTTGGAAATTAGCTAGTTGTTTTTCCATTTGATTATTATTGGCTTGATTATCTAATAATTTATGTTGTCACACTATTTTAATTTATGAAAGCGGCAATGAAAGCAGTATCCATGAAGGTAAAATCTTTAAAATTGTATTTTGCTTCGCATAATATCTTTTCGTTGCCAATTCCCACACTCGTCATATTCGCACGATTTGCAGCTTGAATTCCGGCCACAGCATCTTCAAACACCATCGAATTTTCGTTAGTCGCGTTTAATAATTTAGCAGCTCTAAGAAAAACTTCTGGATCTGGTTTTGCATTGGTTACGTCATTTCCGTCTACTACAGCATCGAACAAATGCAAAATCTTAACTTTTTCTAATATAGGTCGAGCGTTTTTGCTCGCGGAACCTAATGCAATCAGTTGGTTTTTTTCTTTAATAAACTCTAAAATAGGGACAACACCCGGAAGAATTTCTGATTCGTCCATGTCTTCTATATAAGAGAGGTAATCTTCATTTTTTTGTTTCAGCCATTTGTTTTTATTTTCTTGTGAAGCTTCGATATTTCCAAGTTTCAAAATAATATCTAAAGAACGAACCCGGCTGACACCTTTTAATTCTTCGTTGTGTTCGGGTGTGAATTCGATTCCCAATGTTTCAGCGATTTTCCGCCAGGCTAAAAAATGATATTTAGCGGTGTCAACAATAACGCCATCGAGGTCGAATATGAAAGCTTTTTTAGTCATTAAATTTATTTTTGTATTACATCATCAACATCTTTTACTTTTACCACTAACGCAGCAGCAATAAGAAAACTTACGCCGCTAGTTATTATTGCATAAATTGCATGGTCGTTGTATAGATATTTGACAAGTGGTCCTCCGATTAAGGCATTGATAATTTGGGGTATTACAATAAAGAAATTAAAAATTCCCATATAAACACCCATTTTCTTAGGTGAAATAGATCCAGCAAGAATTGCATAAGGCATAGACAAAATACTGGCCCAAGCTATCCCGACTCCGATCATAGAGAAAACTAACATTTCCTTGTTTGGCATAAAATACATTGAAAGTAATCCTATTCCACCTGCAATAAGTGAAACCGAATGGGTAGTTTTTCTTCCGAATTTTTTGGCTAAAATAGGTAAAAAGAATAAAGCTACTAATGCTGAAACTAAGTTATAAACGCCAAAAATTACTCCGACCCAATCTCCTGCTTCTTGAAATGCGGCACTTGTGTGGTCTTCAATCGAAAGTCCGTAAATGTGTTGTGCAATGGCGGGAGTTGTAAAGACCCACATTCCGAAAAGCGCAAACCAGGAAAAGAATTGTACCCAGCTTAATTGCTTCATCGTTTTGGGCATTTTTTTAAAGTCTTCAAAAATATCCTTCAAACTTGATTCTTTAACAGGACCTTCTTCAGTGATGGCTTTTAGGTGGGCTTGTTCATCCTCAAATCGGGCCAATTCTTCTGGAGAATACTCTTTAGTTGCAAACATAGTTACTAATATTGATGCTACTAAAACAGCAGCGCCAATAATAAAAGAAAGCACTAAATGATGCGGGATTTTTCCGTTTTCGGATTGATTCGAAATATTAAACCAATTTGTCAAAACATAAGGCAACCAAGAACCAATTACAGCTCCAAAACCGATAAGAGCAGTTTGAATACTGAAACCTAAAGTTCTTTGGTCTGAACGTAAATTATCTCCAACTAACGCCCTGAAGGGCTCCATGGCAACATTAAAAGAGGCGTCCATGATCATCAGCATCCCAGCGCCAACCCAAAGGGCCGGTAGGAACGCGATAAAAATATCGGCTTGTGGCATTAATATTAATCCTATTGAAGCTAATAAAGCACCAACCAGAAAGAAGGGTTTTCTTCTTCCGAATCTTCCCCATGTATTGTCACTGTAATGCCCAATTATTGGCTGGACAATTAATCCCATTAGCGGAGCGATTATCCAAAACCAGGACAATTCGTGTACATCGGCACCAAAAGTTTGAAGAATTCTGCTGGCATTAGCATTTTGAAGGGCAAAACCCATCTGTATTCCTAAGAAACCGAAACTCATGTTCCAAATTTCCCAGAAACCTAATTTACGCTTTTCCATTATCGTAATTTAATGATTTATAAAACGATAAGCAGTGAGGCTTATCAAAACTCTTATTTAGTTCGAAGTAAAAGTATAAGCTTTGATAATTGTGGTAAAGATAATAAAGAATTTAAATTGTGTTTGTTTTATGTAAAAAAAATGCAGAAGTGGACTTACGCAAACGTTATTTTGTTGATAAAAACTAGATTGTTGATTCTCGCTCTACCAATTCGGTTTCGATAACTTCGGTACTGTATTGTTCGTCTTCTTGCTCTTCTTCTTCGGATTCTAATCTATCAATTAACATTTTAGCTGCTTTGCCTCCCATTTTTATTCCGTTTTGGCTTACTGTTGTAATGCTTGGTGTAGAATATTTAGAAATGATTCCGTCAGTAAAGCCAACAATCGAAAGCTCTTCCGGTACTTTAATATTGTGTTTTCGCGCTAGTTTTATAGCAGTTACCGCAAACAGTTCATTTACTGCAAAAACAGCGTCCAACTTATTATTGAGTAATAAACTCTCAATGGAAGCTTCAAAATTTTCAGTATCTTCAATTTTTAAGATTATACTTTCGTCGACCACTAAATCATTTGTTTTTAGGGCTTTGGTGTAGCCTTCTGTCCTCAGTTTGCCTACACTTACATAATCTACAGTTGTGATCAAGGCAATTTTTTTAAACCCTTTATCAATTAAAAATTGAGTGGCATCAAAAGCGGCCAAATTATCATCAATAATTACTTTATCGCACAAAATATCATTGGTAACTCGGTCAAACATTACCACCGGCATTCCTTGATTAATGACTTCAATAATGTGATGAAAATCCTTTTTTTGTTGGGTTTCTTTAGATAGTGATACGATAAAACCATCAATGCTACCGTTAGCCAACATTTCCATGTTAATTACTTCTTTATCAAAGGATTCATCTGAAAGGCAAACCAAAACGTTGTAACCGTTTTCGTTGGCTACATTTTCAACGCCGCTAATCACGGTTGCAAAAAAATGGTGAATAATTTCAGGAATAATAATACAAATAGTCTTGGTTTTTTTGTTTTTCAAACTCAAGGCGATATTGTTAGGTTTGTAGTTGTAAAGTTTGGCAAATGCTTGAACTTTTTGCCGGGTGTCTTCGCTAATTTCCAGGCTATTTTTCAATGATTTAGAAACTGTAGATATCGACACATCTAGTTCTTTCGCAATTTGTTTTAAAGTTACTTTTTTTCTCATCATTGTTAATTTGATAAATACTAATTTCTGAATAAAGGTATGTGAAATTTTTTATTATGTCAATTTAAGCGTTAATTAATTGTTTAAACTAAAAAGTTTTCAACACGAAAACGTTTTCGGAACATATTTAACGAATGTTTATTCGGTTACTACTATTTTTTACATAAATTTAACATTCGAAGTCAAAGTATAAGCACAAAATTATTTTTTTAACCTAAACAAAACGTATGAAAACAATTTACAAAAAGTTGTTATTTTTATTCCTTTTTCTCCCATTTGGTGCGCTGGCTCAGAACACTTTAGGGGGAGTTGTCGTTGACAGCAAATCTAATCAACCATTACCTGGAGTAAATGTAGTAGTTCAAGGTGCTCAAAATAGCACCACCACTGATTTTGACGGAAAATTTCAATTGGGCGGCCTTAAAAATGGAGACAAAGTTGTCTTTTCTTTTATAGGGTATGACTCTCAAACGATTTCTTTTTCGGGTCAAAAATCTGTTAACATTAGCCTAGATGAAAGTGCTAACCAACTTCAAGAAGTAGTTATACAGGTCGGGTACGGTACTGTGAAGAAGAAAGATGCAACGGGATCGGTAACCACTATTGGAACCAAAGAATTTAACAAAGGGTCAAATGTGACTGCAGAAAACCTATTAAATGGTAGAGTTGCCGGTTTGACAATCAACACTAGTGGAGCTCCAGGTTCTGGATCGCAGATTAGGATTAGAGGGGGTTCTTCTTTGTTTGCTTCAAACGATCCGCTGATTGTAATTGATGGTTTACCTATAGAGAGTAACGCTGACAACAATAGAGGGACAACTTCTGTTTTAGCTGCTATTAATCCTAATGACATCGAGAGTTTTACAGTTTTAAAAGATGCTTCTGCCACAGCAATTTATGGTTCAAGAGCTTCTAATGGAGTTATCATCATAACCACTAAAAGAGGTGGAAAAAAATTATCTGTAGACTATAATTTTCAATACGGTTCAGGAAATCTAGTTGACAAGGTAAAAGTTTTTGGTGCTGATGCTTATCGTGATTTAGTTACACAAGTAAGTCCAGGCAACGTAGGTACTTTAGGCACAGCCAATACCGACTGGCAGAAAGAAATTTACAGAAGAACTGATTTTGTTGATAACAACATTTCTATTAAAGGAAACTTATTTAACATTATACCAGCACGTTTATCTTTTGGTAACACTTATCAAGAAGGTTTGAGATTAACAAACACCTTTAATAGAAATACAATTTCTACTGCGTTAAATCCTTCTTTTTTAGATAATCATTTAAAAATAAGATTGAATGCTACTTTTACGAATGAAAGAAACCGATTTGCAGATGGTGTGGAAGGAACAGCATTAGTATTCGATCCAACACAACCGGTTTATGATGCTGCCTCTCCTTTTGGAGGATTTTTTGAGTATTACAATCCAGATGGTTCTCTACAAAACCCAGCGCCAAGAAACCCAGTTGCTCAGTTGTTGCAAACACAAGACAGAGGTTTAAATGACAGAATATTTGGAAATTTTGAAATTGATTATAAATTTCACTTTTTCCCTGCCTTAAGAGCTGTAATTAATCTTGGATTTGATGAAGCAAATGGTAAAAGAACCAAATTTTTAGGTGCCAATGCCGCTTCAGCACCAAGTAATAATAACAGACCTTTCGGTAAAAACGAATATGAAAACAGTGTTGCTAGAAATAAATTACTAGATGCTTATTTTATATACAACAAAACGTTTGGCAAAATGGATTTTGAGGCTCAAGCAGGTTATTCTTACCAAGTGCGTCAGAATCAGACTTATGCAGGTGGAAATATATTCGACCCTAACTTACCTTCAAATTTCCCTGAAACACAAACCTTTGCCGATAATGTACTGATAGGATACTTCGGAAGAACAAGATTTTCTTATGATGATACCTATCTTTTAACCTTTACCTACAGAAGAGATGGTTCTTCTAGATTCCCTTCAAGTGAGAAATACGGTAATTTCCCTTCAGCTGCATTTGCATGGAAACTAAAGAATGTAGCTTTCAAAGATTCAAAAATCATCTCTGATTTGAAACTAAGATTAGGATACGGTATTACTGGACAACAAGAGTTTGGTAATTTCGCTGAAAGAAACTTTTATCTTCAGCAGTATACAACGGGAAGTGGTTCTAGCCAATATATATTTGGCACATCGCCTATTCCTATTGCCATTTCAAATCCGTACAATCCTGCTTTAAAATGGGAAGAAACAACAACCTATAACGTTGGATTAGATTACGGATTGTTTAATGATAGAATTACGGGCGCCTTAGACTTATTCTATAAAGTATCGGATGATTTAATTGTTAATGCTGCGTTCCCTGACGGAGGTAACTTCTCCAACTCAGGTTTCCAGAATATTGGAAGTTTCTCAACAAAAGGAATCGAGTTTTCAGTAAATGCTGATGTTTTTAAGTCTGATAACTTCAATTGGAATTTGAATTTCAATGCTACTTCTTTTATAAGAAGAATCGATAAATTGGCTTTTAATGCTGATATTTTGACTGGAGGAACTGGAGCGGGAACTGGAGGAACAGCTCAGATTTTGAGCGAAGGATTTGCACCATACTCTTTCTACGTATACAAACAATTATATAATGCTGCAGGAGCACCAATTGAAGGCGCTTATGCAGATTTGAATGGTGATGGAATCATAAACGGAGATGACCGTTATATCTACAAAAATTCCGATCCAAAAATAAGTTTTGGTTTTGCATCAACAATGAATTATAAAAATCTTGATTTTTCTTTCAATGTTAGAGCAAGCTATGGTAATCGTATTTATAATGCAGTTAATGCAGGGCGTGCACAATATGACAATATATTGAATGGAGTGTTGCAAAATCTTCCAGCGTCTGTTTTAGATACTAACTTCAATACTACTTCAGATGTTGTATTGTCAGATATCTATGTTGAAAATGGCTCTTTTATCAGATTGGATAACGTTACTCTTGGATACACTTTCCCAAAATGGTTAGATGGTAAAGCTTCACTTCGATTTTTTACAGGCGTTCAAAATGCCCTTCTAATTACTGATTATTCTGGACTTGATCCAGAAATCACTAACAATGGAATTGACAATACAATTTATCCAAGACAGCGATCATTCTTATTTGGAGCAAATGTTAAATTTTAAAAAAAAAACTATGAAAAAATTAAAAATTAATGCAGTCTACTTATTAGGTTTCCTATTTGTACTAAATTCTTGTACAAGTGACCTAAATGTAGAACCTAAAGATGACGATATCTTTTTATCGGAACAATTCTTTGCCCAGCCTGGAGCTTATAAGTCTGGATTAGCTGGGGTTTATGGTAATCTTGCTTTAACTGGTGCAGGTGATGCCGGTTCCTCTTTCCTTGTTGGAATTGATGCTGGAACCAGTCAGTTTACAAGATGTTTGTGGTACATGCAAGATTTAACTACAGATGAAGTAATCTGGAGTTATGAAAATGACCCAGGCACAAAAGAGCTACAACGAAATATATGGGGAGCAGATAACCCAGTTATTTTAGGTATGTTCAGTAGAACAATGGCTGAAGTTGCTTTGGCAAATGAGTTTTTACGTCAGACTACTGCTGAAAAGTTAAGTAGCAGAGGGGTTACTGATGCCACTCTTTTAAGCGATATCGCAAATTACAGAGATGAAGTGCGAGTTTTAAGAGCTTATTCTTACTATACTCTTATGGATTTATTTGGAAAAGCACCTTTTGTTACGGAGTCAGATCCTATAAATTTTGCTGGTCCACAATATGACAGACAACAGTTATTTACTTTTATTGAAACAGAATTGAATGCAGTGTTACCTAATTTGAAAACGCCTAGAACTAACGAAGCAGGAAGATTAGATCAAGGTTTTGCTAGAATGGTATTGGCAAAAATGTATTTGAATGCTGAGGTTTTTATTGGTGCCAACCGATATGCTGATTGTTTGACGCAATGCTCTCAAATTATTTCAGGAGGTTATGCTTTAAAACCTAATTACCTTGATAATTTCAAATCAGACAACAATACTTCAGAAGAAATGATTTTTGCAGTTCAGGCTGATGGTCAAGTTACGCAAAGTTATGGTGCTACTACTGTTATGGTTAACGGTTCTGTTGGTTCTTTAGAATCAAATGGAGCTTCACTTGGCGTAGGTTCAGGTGGTTGGGGAGGTGCTTTACGTTTAAGAAAGCAGTTCGTTCAAAAGTTTGACGGAGTCGCATATGATTTTGATGCCAGAAAAACAGTAATGGGTGGCGGTCCTAGATCTCTAGATATTTCAGATATTGGAAACAGAAATCAAGGGTATATTTTGACAAAATATTCAAATGTAAGCTCTACAGGGATACCAGGACCAAACTCTACATTTGTTAGTGCTGATTTTGCTTTATTCAGATTGGCAGACGTATACTTAATGTATGCTGAAGCACAAATGAGAAATGACGGAGCGACTAACGGTAGCAGTACTGCTAATGCAAATTCACAATCGATGACTTACATCAATTCATTAAGAGAAAGAGCTAACGACGGAAATTTTGCTAATGTTACAAGTGGTGAAGTTACTTTAGATTTTCTTATAGATGAAAGAGCAAGAGAATTATTTTGGGAAGCACACAGAAGACAAGATTTAATTCGATTCGGGAAATATACTGGTGGTAGCTACAATTGGGCATGGAAAGGGAATGGAGTAAATGGAATTGCTATTTCTCCTAACTTGAAATTATTCCCAATTCCGGCACAATCTTTAGCATCAAACCCAAATTTGACTCAAAACACAGGTTATTAATCAAATTATAAAAACATAAAAAATGAAAAATAAATTTAAAATAGTTTTAGCAGTAATTGCATTTATGGGGATTTCCTCATGTACAGATGATAGTAATTTAAAATTCTCTGAACCTGTAGGTACATTTAAAATTGTAACACCATTGAATGGAGATTCAGTTGTTTTAAACGAAGCAACTCCAACCAATCCAGGTATTGCATTAACTTGGGGTGATATGGATTTTACTACGCCAACTGAAGTAACTTATACGGTAGAGTTAGCACCTAATGGTTCTGATTTCTCAAATGCTCAAGAGTTGACTTCTACTACAAATACTTTTGCTACAGTTCAATCGGATGTATTAAATTTAGCGGTATTAATTGCAGGTGGAACACCATTTACTCAAAGTCCAGTTGATATTAGAATTAAAGCAACAACCGGAACGACAGGTTCTCAGCCAACTTATTCAGATACTATTACATACCTAGTTACCGCTTACGGTTGTTTAGGTCAGTATGCAGTTGGTGCCGGAATTCCTTCTGCAGGTTGGAATTGGGATTCTCCACTTAGCATAATCTGTGATGATAATGTTTTAACCGCAACTGTAAATTTTGCAAATGATACCTTTAGAATTTTTACAACTAGCGGAGATTGGAATTCAGGAAGAAACTATCCATACTATGTTGCTGAAGGATATACTATCAGTTCTAACTTTGAGAATGCATTAGATGGTGATCAAAACTTTAGATTTACAGGAACACCAGGTACTTACCGTTTCAAAATTGATGGAAACAGAGAAACAATAACGGCTTTCAAAGGGACTACAGCTGATTCTAATTGGCTAGTTGGTGCTGCAACACCAGGAGGATGGTCTTGGTCTGGAAGCAACGAAACTGAATTTGGTCAGATTTCTGATGGTATTTACGAAGCTAAAATCGTTATGAATAACGGGGAAGCATTTAGAATATTTTTAGGAAATAACGGCGGAGACAGTTGGGATTTAGGAAGTAGAAATTACCCATGGTATGTATCTAACGGATATACTATAGATTCAGAATTAGTAAATGCTGCTGACGGTGATAGCAATATTAGATACACAGGTCCAACTGGACTTAGAACTTTCACAATCAATTCGATAACTAAAGTAGTGTCAGTAGATTAATTATTAAAAATAAATAAATTTAATTATGGACTGAGAAGTAATTCTCAGTCCATTTTATATCTCTTAAACTATGAAAAGGAATTATTTACTTTTAACAATTTTGATGTTGTGTTCCTATTTGTCTTTTGGGCAAGTTACCACAATCCCTACTACTGTGCTTGCAGATCAAGCTGCTACAATTACTTTTAACAAAACCGGAACTGAATTAGCTCCGTACACAGGAATAATTTATGCCTACATAGGTGTTACCGTAAATGGCGTTAGATTTCAAAACATTAAAGGAAGCCCTGTTTTTACAAGTCCTTTACACCCACAATTAACTCAAGTTACAGCTTCAACATATAGTTTGACGATAAGTCCAGATTTATATACTTATTTTGGGGTTCCTACAAATAGCTCTATCACAGAAATTTGTGTTGTCTTTCGATCAGCAGATGCAGCATTGCAATCTAGACCCGATATTTTTATACCAGTCGGAGCTTTTCAATACAATTTAACCGCTCCACTTTTAAATAGTAGTAATATCATTACCAGTGGATCAAACTTTGCGATTACTGCAAACAACACGAATGGAAGTGCTTCTTATAATCTTTTTGCAAATGGGGTTAGTATTAATACAGCTACCACTGCATCCTATTCTTTTACTGATCCAAACGTTACTGTAAATAAAAACTACGAATTAAGAATTACACAAGGCACGACTACTTTTTCAGCAAAATTTTCTGTGGTTATTAATCCAGGTACCAATTCAGCTGCCATGCCTGTAGGTTTGAAAGATGGAATTAATTATAATGCTTCTGACCCTACAAAAGCTACTCTCGTGCTAAATGCGCCCACCAAAAGTTTTATCTATGTTGCTGGAAATTTCAATAACTGGCAACCCGGAACGACTTATGCAATGAAAAAAGATACTGCAGCAGGATCCACTAAGTTTTGGTTAGAATTAACAGGTTTAACTCCGGGTGAAATGTATGCATATCAATATTGGGTTTGTGATATTGTAAATTTACCTGTAGGTTCACCAGCAATTGTTAAAACTGCTGACCCATATTCAAAATTAGTTTTATCTCCTTTTGATGATCCCGAAATAATAACGTTAGGGGTTTATCCTGGGTTACCAGTATATGATGTTATTGCACCAGGACAGCAAAGAGAAGTAACCGTGTTACAAACAGGTCCAACTGCTTGGTGGAACTATACTTGGAGTCCAGCCACTACAAACTTTGTTAAGCCAAAGAAAAAAGATTTAGTGATCTATGAAGTTTTGATTCGTGATTTTGATGCCGCTAGAACCTATCAGGATTTGATTAATCGAATTGATTATTTCAAAAACTTAAAAATAAATGCAATCCAATTAATGCCCGTAATGGAATTCGAAGGCAATATGAGCTGGGGATACAATACGGTATTTCATATGGCAGCAGATAAACGATATGGTTCACCTGCAAAGCTGAAGGAACTTATTGATTTATGCCATCAAAACGGCATCGCAGTAATTCTAGACATTGCTTTAAACCATGTTTTTGGACGTTCCGCTTTGGAAAGAATGTGGATGCTTGATACGGATAATGACGGATGGGCAAATACCAATGCTAATGGTGAGAGAACAACTTCTGAAAATCCATACATTAACCTAACTCCAAAACATTCCTATAATGTTGGTAGTGATATTAATCATTTTAGAACAACTGGCCCAGGTGGAGATGTAATAACTCCCTACGTTACCGAAACTATTAAAACATGGATTCAAGATTATAAAATTGACGGTTTCCGTTGGGATTTGACTAAAGGATTCACCAATGCCTGTTCAAGTTCAGATGAGGGTTGCACCAACTCTTATTTACAAGCTAGAGTTGATAAATTACAGGATTATGCAAAAATTCAATGGACTTATGACCCAAACTTCCTAATCATTTTTGAACATTTAGGAGTTAATGGCTCCGCTGGAGAAGAGACAGTTTGGGCAAACTATTCACCACCTGCACCTTTCCCAACTCAAACTGCGGAACAAAAAGGGATTATGCAATGGCGAAAAATGACAGATCCGTATGCTAATTTATTAAAAGGGAATTTTGCAGATCTTTCGGGTGTTGCAGATGCCTCTAATAATAGATTCATTGGGTATGCAGAAAGTCATGACGAAGAAAGAGTAGGGTACAAGGCTTTCACAGAAGCAGGTCAAACACAAGGGAATTTAGCTAAGATTTTGCAGCGTTTTCCAGCAATGGGAGCCGTTCATTTACTTGTGCCTGGACCAAAAATGATTTGGCATTTTGGCGATTTAGGAAATATAGCCTCACTATGGACTTGTAATAATGGAAACGTTTCTTTTTCAAATCCAGATTGTAAGCTAGATACTAAACCGCAACTGCAATGGACCAACAACTGGGTAGACGATGCAGCTAGAATAAATATCTATAACAGTTGGGCAAAAATGATTGATTTAAAAAAATCGGAACCCGTTTTTGAAAATGGACAATTTGATTGGAATCTTTCTGTAACCGGAAGCCCAAGAATTGATATCTATACTTCCACTGCGCCAACAGCATCGTTAAGTTATGTGTTTGTTAGAACAAACTTTTCAGACAACACCTTAAATACTTCAGGAGGTTTTCCTTTTTTAGGAACTTGGTATAATTTGATGGATAATAGTTCATTCAATGTTACTTCTAATAGTCAAAATATTGCTATTGAACCAGGAGGATTTAGAGTTTATGGGAATCAACCGGCTTCATTAAGTACTACTACATTCGATAGCCTTGCTAATTTGAATCTTTATCCAAATCCTACTTCAGGAACTTTCACCATCAACGGAGAGGTTGCTAAAGTACAAGTGTTTACTATAACAGGGCAATTGGTTAAAACGTTTGAAAATATCGCTTCTGAGAACTATCAATTTGACGTAAATGACCTAAGCAACGGCGTTTACTTGATAAAAGCTATTGACAGCAACAATAGTTCAAAAACAATGAAATTACTTAAACAATAAAGTTAAAGTTAGTATTATAGTTAGTTTGTATAAAGCCACGTATCATTACGTGGCTTTTTTATGTTAAAAAAACAACGAAATCATTTGCAGTAAAAATTTTAGAATAGTAGTTTTGCACCATGAAAAAAACAGTTAAACCAATCGCTTTTAAAGTCCTAAAAATCACGGGAATTACAATAGGTTTCTTACTACTTTTATTGTTTTTAATTCCAATTCTATTTCCGGGAAAAATTGCCGAAGAAGTAAAATCTTTTGCCAATCAAAAGCTTAATGGGAAACTTGATTTTAAAGAAGTCAAACTTTCTTTCTTCAATCATTTTCCCTCCCTAACTTTAACTCTTACTGATTTTTCCTTAAAAGGTTCCGAACCGTATAAAAATCAGACATTAGTTTCGGCAAATGAAGTGGCATTTGGTATAAATATCAGATCATTGTTGTTTGATAAAAAAGTAACCATCGATAAAATATTTGTTTCTAATGCGTTGATAAATGTCAAAGTCAATGCTAAAGGCGAAGCGAATTATAACGTCTATATTTCGGAAGACGAAACGCCCAAAAAAGAAAACGCTGAAACTTCTTTGCGACTCGAAAAAATAGCCATCGAAAACAGTCATATTATTTATGATGATAAATCCACAAAAATTCTCATCGATGCCAATGGCTTTAATTATGTTGGGAATGGTGATTTAGACAAAGCTGTTTTTGATTTATATACCGAAGCAAATATCGAGGATTTTGATTTTGCTTATGATGGGGAACAATATCTTAACAACAAAAAGGTAAATGCCGATTTGATTACTAAAATAAACACCAGTTCCTTAGCTTTTGTATTTGAACAAAATAATTTAAAAATCAATAAACTACCTGTAGAATTCAAAGGCAGATTTGACTTTTTGAGCAATGGGTATGATATGGATTTCAATATTAAATCAACTGACAGTAAACTGAACGATTTCTTCACTGCATTGCCACCAAATTATGTTACTTGGCTCGATAAATCAAAAGTAAAAGGAAGCACCGATTTGTTGCTAACCCTTAAAGGAAAATACATTGCATCCAAAAACCAAAAACCCGATTTGGCTTTTAATATGAAAATCCGTGACGGCTACATCAATTATAACGACGCACCTATTCCGGCATCTAATATTTTTTTGAATTTTGACACTAAACTACCTTCACTTGACACAGAACAATTGCAGGTAAATTTGGATTCTATTTTCTTCAATATCGATAAGGATTATTTTAAAGCCATCGTGAAAAGTGACGGTTTATCGAAACCAAAAATTAATGCCCGAATCGCTTCTAAAATTGATTTGGCCAAAATGAACAATGCATTTGGATTACAAAATATGCAATTGCGTGGCATCTTAAATATGGATATCAAGTGTAATGGGGAATATGATAAGAAAAACAATAAAATTCCGGTTACTAACGGAAAGATTTCATTAAAAAATGGCTTTATAAAAACAACTTATTACCCAAGCCCAATTCAAAACATCAATCTAATTGCTTCGGTTCTTGACAACGAAGGGACGCTCAAAGATTTGAAAATTAACATAACTCCGGCTTCATTTGTATTTGAAGGCAAGCCCATTTATGTGAATGCGAAATTGCAAAACTTTAATAATATTACTTACGATATTAAGGCGAAAGGGGAATTAGATGTGGCTAAAATTTATAAAGTTTTCTCCCGAAAAGGATTGGATTTAGACGGCTATGTAGCTGCAGACGTAGCTTTCAAAGGGTCTCAAAATGACGCCATGAAAGGAAACTACAAAAACCTTCAGAACAGCGGAACTTTAAAATTACGCAACATCAAAACCACTTCTGAATTTTTGCCAAAACCATTTGTAATTAGAGCAGGAACATTCATTTTCAATCAAGATAAAATGAGTTTCAATGATTTTGAAGCAACGTACGGGCAATCTGATTTTAAAATGAACGGGTACATGCAAAATGCAATCGATTTTGCCTTGACGGATAAGGCAATTTTAAAAGGGGTTTTTACAGTACAAAGTGCGTTTCTAAATTGTGACGAATTTTTGTCAACACCAACACCAACAGAAGCACTTGTCGTTCTAGATGTCCTGAAAGAAAACATGCCTAAGGCCACTGAAACTGGAGTAATCGTTATTCCGAGTAATTTTGATTTGCAACTTATCGCCAAGGCAGATAAAGTAAATTTTCAAGATTTGGTTATTGAAAAACTAAACGGAAATATGTACATCAACAATGGCAAACTTATTCTTAAAAACAGTAGTATGGATGTCATTGGAAGCCATGTCAAAACCGACGTTGTTTATCAAAGTGAAAGCCCTAACAGAGCTTCTTTTGATTTTAAAATAGACGCCAAAGACTTTGATGTAAAGCGCGCTTATAAAGAAATTAAACTCTTTCGTGAAATGGCTTCAGCAGCGGAAAATGCAGAAGGAATTATTTCATTAAATTATAAAGTAGCTGGTAAATTAGACGGCAATATGCAGCCAATTTACCCGTCATTAACCGGTGGTGGCATACTTTCTGTAAAAAAAGTAAAAATGAAAGGCTTTAAAATGTTTGGTGCCGTCAGTAAGAAAACCGGGAAAGCAGCCATTAAAAATCCAGATTTATCCCAAGTGGATATTAAAACGACAATCAAAAATAATCTCATTACTATTGAACGGTTCAAGTTCAAGATGGCTGGATTTCGTCCAAGAATTGAAGGTCAAACTAGCTTTGATGGAGCTTTAAATATTAAAATGCGATTGGGTTTGCCACCTTTGGGAATTGTCGGAATTCCAATGAAAATTACCGGAACCAAAGACAATCCTAAAGTAAGCCTAGGAAGACAATCGGAAGATTTGCAGGAAACGGAATATGAGGAAGGTCAAGCTCCAGTGACAACGACAGCTACTCCAACAACAAAATAAGCTATATTTGTAATTCATTCACCTCTTATCATCTACCATGAATAATGCCGTTGCCGGGTTTTCTAAATTAACTAAAGAAGAAAAAATTACGTGGATAGCCAAAGAATACTTTGCTAATCCGGCGGAAGCCACTGCCATTATAAAACAATATTGGAACAGCAACACCCAGCTCCAGCAATTGCACGATGATTTTATAGAAAATACCATTTCTAATTTTTATTTACCCATGGGAATTGCCCCCAATTTTTTAATCAACGGCAAGTATTTTACCGTGCCAATGGTGATTGAAGAAAGTTCGGTTGTGGCTGCTGCAGCAAAATCGGCAAAATATTGGTCTACTCGTGGCGGATTCAAAGCAACGGTTTTAAACACCGAAAAAATTGGGCAGGTGCACTTTTTGTTTAAGGGAGATTCAGTTACGCTAGAACGCTTTTTTATGGCAATCAAAGATGATTTGATAGCGTCTACAGAAAGCATCACGGCCAATATGCAAAAACGGGGTGGTGGAATCACTTCATTAGAATTACGGAATAAAACAGCCAAACTTGAAAACTACTTTCAACTGCATGTTACTTTTGAAACCAAAGACAGCATGGGCGCTAATTTTATTAATTCTTGTTTGGAACAATTGGCTAAAACACTAAAAGAAAAGGCCAGTAATTACGCTGATTTTAACCAAACCGAAAAGGATATCACGATTGTCATGAGCATACTTTCAAATTATGTTCCTAATTGTATAGTTCGGGCCGAGGTATCGTGTAAGGTAGCAGATTTGGCTGAAAAAAAAATAAACAATCCACAAGAGTTTGCCGAGAAGTTTGTGCAAGCAGTTGCGATAGCCGAAATTGAACCTTTTCGCGCTGTGACGCACAACAAAGGAATTATGAACGGAGTAGATTCGGTAATTCTTGCCACAGGAAATGATTTTCGTGCCGTAGAAGCCGGCGTTCATGCTTATGCTTCCCGTAACGGTACCTATTCCAGTTTATCGCATGCTAAAATTGAAAATGGAGTATTCACTTTTTGGATGGAAATTCCGTTAGCTATAGGAACGGTTGGTGGATTGACTTCATTACATCCTTTAGTAAAAACAGCTCTCGAAATTCTAGGAAAACCTACTGCATCTGAATTGATGCAAATAGTTGCCGTTACCGGATTAGCCCAAAACTTTGCAGCATTACGTTCGCTAACCACAACCGGAATTCAGGAAGGCCACATGAAAATGCACATCAACAATATTCTGAATCAATACCAAACTACAACTGAGGAACGGAACAAGATTAAAATTCATTTTGAGAATAACACAATTTCACATTCGGCAGTCGTTTCATTTATTGAAAATTTAAGGAAATAACACGCTGTTCACCTCCGAGTGATGCTACAAACCATGAAAAAAACATTTTACAGCAACGGAAAACTTCTGATAACTGGCGAATATTTGGTGCTCGATGGCGCTAGAGCCTTTGCGTTACCAACTAAGTTTGGACAAAAGCTATACATAGAAGATGCTTTGGGCCATGGTATTCATTGGAAAAGCTTGGATAGCGATGGCAGTATTTGGTTTGAAGATGTGATTTCGTTTGTTTCGATTGTTACTAAAGAACGTTTTGATGATACCAAAAGTATTAAACACACATTAATAGAGATTTTGCATGAAGCGTATAAATTGAATCCTGATTTCATAAATAATTCCAAGGGCTATTCCATTACAACTGAATTGACGTTCCCAAAATATTGGGGTTTAGGAACTTCCTCCACATTAATTAATAACTTGGCACAATGGCTTCAGATTGATGCTTTTGAATTGCTTAGAACTAGTTTTGGAGGTAGTGGTTATGATATTGCTTGTGCTCAAAATTGCACACCAATTTTATATCAGATCGTTCATGATAAACCAATTGTTGAGCTTGTACATTTTGACCCCGATTTTACTGACAATATTTTTTTTGTATATCTTAATAAGAAGCAAAATAGTAAAGCAGCTATTGCATCTTATTATGGCAGACCAAGAAACTTTGATAAAAGTATTTCTAAAATTAACGCAATTACGGATGCGGTATTAAATGCTAAAACTGCTAGAGAATTTGCGGTGGCATTACAAAACCACGAAATTGAAATGAGTGTTATTTTGGAGTTAACAACCGTCAAGGAAGCCATGTTTCCTGATTTTGATGGCGTAGTCAAAAGCCTTGGTGCTTGGGGAGGCGATTTTGTAATGACGGTTTCGAAAGAAAATCCAACAAACTATTTTAAGGCAAAAGGTTTCGAAATCGTGATTCCGTTTAGAAAGATGATTTTGTAGTCAGATTTTGTGTAATCTAAAAGCGAACTACTAGGAACGCTGAAGTTGTTGTGCCTAATAATACTGAACTATGCGAAAAAAAGCCCATTTTCAAATGGGCTTTCGGTTTTTGTTTTATACAGTATAATAATCTAAGGAGACTAGTAATCAAAATACCAGTTGAAGATATCACATCTTAAACCGATAGAAAACCATGTTGTAGTTTCTTTAAAGGCAGTTGCGGTTTCAGTTTTTGGATTAAAATCTCTATAGATAAAACTACCAAACAGTTTCATATTTGTTGCGGGATTAATCAAATAGCCCGCTTGTAAATCAGCTATAAAAAGGGTTGACTTATTTCCTTGTCCAGTTCGTACTCCGGTGTCAAAGGGACGATTGTCGTTATAACTTAAATAGATGTTGCTTCCGTAGTTAAAATTGTCGGTAGCGTTATTATAATCCAATCCCCGTTCCCCAAAAGTAACTTTGGCGTCTGCAAAATACCGTCCTTTATGATACCGTGCAATAGCAATTAATTCTTTGAAATTCCCGCCCCAGTTGTGTCCCAAACTTTGATTGTTGTGGCCATAATTGGTAATGGCTTGGCTGTGAGCATAGACATAGGGGCGCACGTGGTTGTATTCTACTTGCAATAATAAATTTTTGATATTGAATGCATTAAAATATTTAGCGCCCAATTGGTACCCGAATTTATTTTTCCAGCTTTTGTTCCCGGCTTTGACATCGTTTAGCGAAAATTCATCTAATAAAAATTGCCCGTATATATTAATTTGATTGCTGATTTTGTATTTAGATGTCAGACCTAACAAAGCATTTCCACTTCGTGCAGACGATGTAAATTCTACCGTGCGATAAAAGATAATTGGGTTTACAAAGCTCATGTCAAAACCTCGGTTATTCTGGTTCGTCCATACGACCGATTCAAACAATCCAATATTCCAACGATTTGAAACATTTAAACTCAAATAATGACTGGCAGCAAATTTTGTAGCATATGTGCGGTCTTCCGTAACTTCTGAACGAACGTCTTTGAGCCAAGTATAAATGTTGGTGTATTTTATTTTCCAAAAAGTAGTGTTTAGTTTAAAATAGGGATACGGACTTGCGCCATCACTCAACAGCAGCGAACGGTAGCCGTCACCAATAAAATTCTTTCCGTAACCCAAATTCAAATTGATAAATTTACTAGGCGTATAAGACAAATTAGCTTCTGCCATTGGAAAATCAAATGCGTCTGATTTGAATTCTTTAGCGATACCGATTCCAGGAATTATTGCCGGATTTCCTCCATCTGGTTTTATAGATACAGCATAGCGATTGAAATAATCAGCAAATCTTCCTTGGCTTTCATAAATAGTAGTGGTAAAATTTAATCCTTTTCCCAAACCACCGTTAAACTGAATTCCACGCGTATTGATAAAAGTGCTTTTAGAAACACTTGGGTTGCTTTTTCCAAACTGAATATCTAAAATGGGGTTGAGGGTAAACCAATAGTCCTCTCCTTGAATTTCGACAAAATTTTCATTCCATAATTTTCTTCCCCACCATTCTCTTTTGTTTTTGACCAATGCCTTACGGGCATCTTCCAGATTATAATACTTGTTGACTTCAGCGTAAGCAAAAGGTTTAGAGCCGGTATGGTTGTTGGCTCCAATTTGGTTCATTTCTGCATCAAACTGAGAGTAATAACTGTGTGAAAACGGAATGTTGATGTGACTTTCGAACTGTGGATTTGTAAATTTTTTAAACTTCATGCTATCCAATTCAGTCAATTTTGTGTCGTTTGGCTTATAGATGTCAGATTTCTTTTCGGCTAAAATTGCTGCTTCTTTTTGAGCTTGCATTTGGGCAACGCTTTGCAGCGGAATGTTAATTTTTATAGTGTATTTGGTATAAGTTGGATTTCCGTTATAAGTAGCCGGAGTAATCTTGGGCATTTTTTCAAAAACCCGTTTGCTTTCAGCAACTAGTGCTTCATCAACCGCATCAATATAGATTACTTTAAAATTTCCCGCATCATTTACTTCAAATAGCACAATGATATTTCCTTTGAAATTTTCTTTCTGATTGTCTGGCACTTTGAAATTATCATATACAAAATCCTGAACTTGATTGTAAAAACAAGTTTCCAAAGCTTGAAACTGCAAGCCTTCACATGATGGGAAAACAGGGAATTTTTCGGTTTCTTTTTCAGAGCGCTGTGCGTTCAAAATACTAGTTACTAAAAGGAATAAAATTGGAAGTAATTTTTTCATTTTCTTTAAGCTATCGTTTCGTGAGATGGTTTTATATTCAATGGGATAAAAGTAAAAAAAATCCCGAAGTAATCGGGACTTTTATTGTCTAATGGTTTAGTGTTTTCTTTTTTTTGATTAGTAGTAAGACTCCTGACGCTACTAAAGCGCCAACTAAATTGGCGATTACATCAAAGACATCAGCATGTCTGGTTGTTGTTAGCGTTTCTTGTAAAATTTCAATTAAAATTCCGTAACCTACCGAGATGCCAACAATACTACTAATTTTATTGAGAAGGAGTTCTTCATATTTTAATGAAACATAAAGTCCCCAAAGCAGCGTGAATACAAAGTGAAAGCTGAAATGAACATATTTATCGGCACTTTGAACTCTAATAGTTGGAAGATCTCTAAAGCTAATCAAACACAGAACAGCAAGTAAAATAGTCCAGCCAACAGCCAACCCCAAAAGTGTTTTTTTAAGCACCAATAAGTTCTTTGTAAGCATCACTTGAAAGTAATTCAGCAATTTCTGAATCATTTGCAATTTTTACTTTAACCATCCAACCTTGTCCGTAAGGATCTGTATTTACAGCTTCCGGATTGTTTTCTAGCGCCTCGTTGAATTCGATGATTTCTCCTGACAATGGCAAAAATAAATCCGAAACAGTTTTTACTGCTTCAACAGTTCCAAAAACTTCATCTTTATCTAGCGATTGGTCTAAAGTTTCTACTTCAACATACACGATGTCACCTAATTCTTTTTGAGCAAAGTCGGTGATGCCAACAGTAGCAACATCGCCTTCAATTAAAACCCATTCGTGATCTTTTGTATACTTTAAATTGCTTGGTATATTCATTTGGTATAAATTTTAGACTGTAAAGATAAGATTTGATATTGTAATTTTTATTGAAATAAAGCTTAGTTTCCGAAATTATATCGCATTGTAAATCCAGATCTAATATTCGTTAATGGGAACGAAGTCGAAATCACTGGTTTTGAGAACGAATGGTCGTAGAAGAAAATGGCCGTTAGGTTTTTGCTAAACGAATAATCAGCAGTTAATTTAGCGGACCAAATATTTTGTCCACCACCCAATTGGTTGTTGTCATAATCTAAATAACGAACAATAGTTTTATTGTTTCTATAAGAGAAATCAATTTTCAAGTTGATGTCACTTTTAATAATACCAGTGGGGTTATCTGCCAATTGTGAAGATAGAATTACATCTTTGAAACGATATCCTAAACCTATAATAAATTCTTTTCCTTGCACTTCAGTCAACAAATTATTGTCGAAACTCATTGACAAACTTCGGTCTTTTTTGATTTCTGCTAAGAACTTGAAGGCGTTTTTCAATTCAAAATCAATACGAACTAACGGGTTAAATTGCTCCACCAAGTTGATGTTTCCGATAATTGTTTTATTGAAAAAATTACCAACACCACCATTGTCTTGTTGTTGAACCGAAACTCTCGGGTCATAATCAAGATTTGAACGGAAAGAATTGATGGTATAAGAAGCTCTGTATGCATGTTGTATAGAGAAACGTCTGAATTTTTCTTTGAAGAAGCTGTAACGCATTAATCCGTTGTATTTAATGGTCCAGTTTGGAATCGGAATATTTCTAAAGGCATCCAATGAAATTCCTTTAGCCGCTTCACCACCTTTAGTAGTATACAAACCAGTGTAGGCTGCTAAAAGAGACGGAATCAAAACAGCTTGACTATTTTTCCCATAACCAATAGGATATCCTTGGTTGGCTACATAAAAATTATAGTTAGGGTCTGTTGGAGCCGGAATTGGATTTCCTCCATCACCATATCTAGGAATTGGCGCACCATTATAATATTGTGATGCCAAACGGTCTGCTACAGTAAGTCGGTTGTCTCTGAAATCTTGAAAAGCGCCAGAGCTATTCTCATCACTTGTTCTAAACGATGTTTTAAGCATCACAGTAGATATAGAGAAGTTTCCAAAATTGTAAGGTGATTGTGGAGTATATTGATTGTCGTTAGCGGTGTCTACTACGTACTGTTCTGAAAAATTATTGGCAAACGTTCGGTTACCCGCGATATCAATTTTAAAATCAGGAAACAAATCTACATTAGCAGTGTAATCTAAGGTTTGTGTGATTGTGTGTGTATAACTTTGATTGAAGTCTTGATAATTAGTCAACCAACCTCTTTTAGCAGCTTCATAACGAACATCCTCTTGTGAGCCAAAGACGAATCCTATCGTTGGTTTTGAGGTGCCAAAGAACCCTAAGCCTGGTAAATAACCGGGCAGCAAAGTTCCTTCATTACGAACATAATTGACCTGAATATTTTTGACACTAGTTAAAACACCTTTCAAACCGTCTAAAAACACATTGCTTGATTTGGCTGCTTGTGGTTTTGTGTTGACTATTTTTTCGCCTGGTTTAGGTAATGCAGTTGGTTTAGGAGCATTTGCTGTTGTTTTTTTACCTAATCCAATGTATTTGTAGAAGGTTTCCATATTCAACGCTGTATTCAAACGTTGTGATGCAGCGTTCTGTATGGTATTTCCTAAATTAGTAAAACCTGTTGGGCTATTGGAGTCGGGTACATTAGCAAATCCTAACGGTGCTCTTTGCCAATTATAATCTCCTGTGTAAGTATACGTAGATTTTACAAATGCCAAAAACGGAATCTTATTGATTGGTAATTCATAATTAACTACCAATTGTTGATTGTGTTGGTTTGGTAATCCAATATTCCAGAAATCGGTCCAAATGGTATTGCTATTGTCTGGCACATTGTCTTCACTCATATAAGTTCGAACAATATTGTTAGACGCCGCCGTAAAGTTAACTTTTAAGGCTTTGGTAATGTTGTAATTAAATCCGTATTGGTAATTAAACAAATAGTTTCTTCTGTACAATGGATCTAATTCAATTCCGGCTACATCGACTTGTCGGAACTGTTGTTTGTTAAACTGTCTGATGATATTACTGCTAAATGAAATGCTCGATGGAAGATAATTAAAGTTGAAATCACTCAACAATTTCCAATACGAACTTTTCTTAAACATTTTGGTCTTCTTAAACGGTTCAACCGCTTTGTTTTGGAAAGAATAAGTGTAATCAACGGTGGTGTTTACTTGTTGATCGATATAATTTTCAATTTCGTAATTGTGTTTTTCTACTTGATTGTACGAATACGAAAGGGTTATGTTTTCTGGATCATAAACGTGTGGTTTTTGTTCAGCACCTCTTTCTTTTTTAACCCCAATAAAGTTGATACTTTGTCTCTTTGTAAAATCAATTGCTCTGTTTCTGATATTGGCTCTTTCAGCTGCGCTTGAAGTGTTGTTTAACAATTGTTCTAAACGAATATCCTGATTGAACGGGTCATATTCTGGTGTTATGGTTTCTTCTCCAACAGCATAATTGAACGGCAAATTGATTCCCCATTTTTTGGGTAGTAATTTCCCTAAACTAAGATTGGTTACTATATTGTATTGTTGCACATCTTCTCGACTTCTTTCTTGTGGACTTTGTTCTAAAGCCCCAAAACCAATAGTGCTCATTCTTCCTGTTGCTGAAATAGTTGCAAAGTCGGCCAAATTGCTATCCATGTTTAAGACAGCCGCCATTCCACCTCTATTGTCCATGTCGGCGAGGCGCAATTCGTTAAACCAAACTTCTCCTCGAACCGGATCACTAGAATTGTTTTTAACACCTACCATTAAAGTTCGAACTAATCCGAAATTTGGATTTCCTTTTACTCCCAATCTGAGTGAACCCCGATTTGTATTTCCGGCCAATGATGGATCTAATTCAAAATCATTTTTATACAACACGCCTTCCACTAAATCTGTTGGCGTTGCACTCATGTACAAAATTTTTAATTGGGTTAATAATTTTGTTGGTAAGTTAATTTCGTTGAGTTCAGGCCAAATATCTTCCGGTTTTGGATTTCCTCCTTCAGGAGTTATTTTTAAGGGAATTTCTACTTGATAATAGTTATTGGTAAAGTCATTTCCAAAACGAATAAACGCACTCATTTGGTCGTTTTGCAGCGGAGTTGGATCTGTTGGCGAAGGCAATGCTTCTGCATGCAAAAACATTTTTAATTTGTTATATTGGCGCATGTCAATATCCACATTTTTAAATACCGCTCTTGAATCGCCTACTTCCAAACCGCCAGTACCTGTTGGAGTTCCGTTAACCCTTAAAGAAAGTGATTGCTCGTTTTGATTCAGTACTTGTTGTCCGTTTTGTAATTGCTCTCTAACAACTCCAGGAGGTGATAAATAGGGAAGAGGCAAACGTTGTGTATTTTCCTCAATATTTACTGCAAGAACATCAAAATTTGTATTGTCATCTGCCGGATTACTATCGGTTGTTTGAAACGAGTTTTCATAACGTCTCCATTCTCCGCGAACCAAATCTAAGGTTCCAAATCTGAGGGTAACGGGTTTTTTAAATCCAGTCATGAACATTCTCATAAAACGTATGGAACGGAAATCTGAAATGCTTCCAATAACATTGGTAGGTTGTGATACTGGTACCTTGAATTGAATCCATCTTGCTCTTGTAACATTGCCATTTGGAACTTCATTTTCTGAAAGGCTGGTCTCTACAATATCAGTAACAAAGTTAGTACCTACCGTCAAGTTAGGTCTCATATCAATGGCATACTCATAATACGCATTTGCCTCATTCATCGTATTATCTCTATTGATATCTTCTACATCAGGAACAGTAGTAGAACCTCTATTAGTATCTGAGACATTTACGGGCGAGTTTCCTTCAGTTCCGTTGTATTTGCTGTAACGGTCAAAGACTGTAGTCCCAGTAGAATTTAGAAAGTATTGGTAATTATCATTTGCAGGATCATCTAAAGCTGCAAAACCTGGAGCAATTCCGGTGAGCGTTTTTTCAGCCGCGTCATTTACTCCATCAAGTCCAACATCTTGTGCGCTTCTATTTGCTCCATCTACATCAAATGCATAAATTAATGATTGTGAAGAGGGCACTTTACCCCAAACTGTTGGATTGGTTGTGTTAGCAGTCGAATTTGTTGCCGGCAAACCATTTTCATATTGTTTTCTGGAATCTTTTAGAATGTCTTCGGATATTTCACCAAGGTTGAAGTATAATTTTCCGATATTGGTTGCATCTGCAGCTGAAGTCAAATTTCCGGGATCAAAATACGGATCTAAAACCCAAAACTGAATGTATTCTACATTACTTTGTTCAAAATTGGTTGAATTGATGGCGCGGGTGATTCCACCAAAATTGTCTGTTGCATCTGCTTCCGAAAAGCCACCCGGACTCAAAGCTAACGGATTGTAATTATAAGGACCTCTTTCTTCTGGAAAATAGGATAAGTCAAACGTATTAATGACTTGAGTTTGTCCAATCTGAATATTAGTAAGCGGGAATAACTCTCTGTTATAGATTCTACGGGTACTGTTTGTTGAAATTCCGTCCGCTCCAATATCTCCTGGACTTTGATAAATAGTAGGGTCAACACTATACCAATTCAGTCGAGCTCTTTTGTACCCATAACTTAAATCAATGGCGGCAGAGCCAAAATCATCATAGCTTGGTGGGGTTCCAATTGTTGGTCGTTTTGGCGTTGAAGATAATGTCCATGATAAGGCTGAACGCATATCTATCGTAGTTTGAGATCCTTCAAAATCATCTACATAAACAGTAGACTCTCCCTGAAAACTGTCATTTTTAGAAGCACTTGGTTTTAAAAACGCCATTTCTCCACGTAAAGAGAAATTAGAAGGAACGTCAGTATCAATATTAGGTAATTTGTTAACCAAACGCGTTAAGAAGGGAACTTCTGTAGAGTAGTTTGCATTGAAACCGAAAATAGTATTGTTAACCGATTCTTGACCATAGTTGGATTTAGTGGTAAGTGGTCTTTCGGTCATTTTTATCAAGGTAGCACCAACTAATAATTTATCAGAGAATTTGTGTTCAACGTTAACTCCCATGAATCTTCTAGTTTGTTGTCCGAATGTAGAATTGTTTTCTACTGAAACCTGAATAGGTGTATTAGATGCTTGAAGCGATGGATCTAAAATTTGTACTCTTCCTGCTTGGTAGTTTACACTATAGTCAATACCTTCTTGCAACACTCTTCCACCTGCAGTAACCACAACAGAACCTCTAGGTACATTGTAGGCGCCAATCGGAATACCGTCTCCACCTGAAGATTTGTATCTTCCTTTTAATTGAAATTTATTTTTCTCAGCATCTTGTAAAGCAGCAGCAGGAGTGCCAGCATACATACTTCGGAAAACATATTTCGCTTGGTTAGCATTATAGTTGGCTGTGTTGGTTGGATCTCCAAAATAATTTTCGGTCGGAACCGTTCTCAATTTTTCAAACAAGTGCTTACCAAAAGGTTCAACTGTGGTGAAAATTAAACGTCCGTTTTGTTGATCAACCGTTAAACCTGGTAAAAAGTCAAAAAAACCATCACCGCCTGCTTGTGGGTCGTTGTTATAGTTTAATTTATCAACGTTAAATACTTTTAACAAGGTCGTTTCAGCAACATCTGCGGGTAAAGGAGAACTTGTATTTGCCGGCGTTATATAATTCAGTGGCGAAGGGTCGGTGTATAAAATATTGAATCTAAAATCTTCTTGCTGTAACTGATATCCACCTTGAATTTGATAAATATTCTTCATCATCAAATTCCAAATAGGTTTTTGAACATTAGTTAAATTACTTTTCAGCATTTTTAAAATCAAACTTTGTGTGGATATTGTTTGTGTAGAAGAACCTTCGTCAGTAATTACGGTTGAATCCACACCATCCGTACCAAATTCTCCAACTTGATACACTTGATCACCAATGGTATATTGGTACGCAACGGCTAAAACTTCATCGTTAGACAATCTTTGTTGTAAGGAGATGTAACCTAGTTGTGGGTGGAACGTATATTCGTTTGCAGCTAACTTTCGAGCATTTTCTAATTTAGAATAATCGGTTCCTTCATCTACTGGAATCGTATTGTTGAAACCGGCACTTGCGGTAACTACATCTCTAATATTGCTATTTAATAATCCACCACCGGCTGTGATTAATTCAGGATCGTATCTATTGTTGTTGTTGTCTGATGGTGAGTCTGTTGGAGCCACAAAGAAATTAGATGCCGGAGTGTACTGAGTAGGATCTACAGCAACTACTTGTCCATCAGTTAAATTAGTTAATTGAGATTCTCCCAAATCCTGTATTGCAATAATATTTCTGAGATTATTGCTGGTGGTACTTACCCGATTTTGCCTGTTGGTTACCCAAACCTCAATTCTAGTAATTTGAACTCTACTTTGAATTAAAGGATAGATTTCTAAAGATTTGTCATATTTCTCTCTAAAATACTGCGATAGGAAAAAGTGTCTGTCGTTGTCATAGTCTAAAGCAAACAGTTCAAAATCCTGAATAGTACCACCACCTTGTGCGGTCACCGATCTGGTTTGTGATTTTTGTTCAGAGAAAACCCCCGTTACTGTAGTTTTCCCAAATTGTAATTGGGCTTTTACTCCAAATAAACTTTGAGCACCTCGAATCAATGAATTAGACAAGGGCATGCTTACGTTACCGACTTCAATTTTTTGAATAATGTCGTCTTCAGTAGGAGCATATTCTAGTTTGATAAGATTCTGGAAAGCAAAGGTCGATTCGGTATCATAGTTCGCATTGACACTCAATCGAGTTCCAACTTTTCCGTTCAAACTCATACTGATTCTCTGGTCGAAGTCAAACGAAAGAAGGGATCTGTTTCTAGGTGAAAACGAAGGGTTGTCTTGCTTGGTATATCGCATTCCCAAATCCATTTCAACCGAACCGGTCGGCTTTACGTCAATGGTATTCGAGCCAAAAATAGTTTCAAAAAAATTGGAGTTGACATAATATCGGGGTAATAAATCTTTTTTAGCAGCTTCACTTCCGTCTTTTTTACCGTCAATAGCATCCGATTTTTTTTTGAAATACTCGCGCATCGATTCGCGAAGCACCAACTCTTCATATTCTTTGGGCGTTAATATAATTGGATAATTGATATTAAAACCATCCATAGTGCTGGTATAAATATACCTATTAGTTGCTGGGTCATAGGTGTAGGCATTAACAATACTGTTTGGGTTTTTAATATCTACCCTGCCAGTAGCATAACCGGTACTGTCAACAACGGTGGTGTTTGGTTGCCCAAAAGCAAAAGTGCTTAGCAACAAAACTAACCCAAAGAGTAGCTTTTTAAAGTGGGAATAGGGTTTTTTATAGTATTGTGTTTCCAAGAATTATAAATTTTTTAATGCTTGTTTAATTATAGTTTCAACTCCGGCTTCCGGATTTTCTTTGAGGATTTTATCTACTACTTTTTCAGCATTTTTTCTAATGTAGCCTAAAACCTCCAAAGCAGATAACGATTCTTCTCGGGAAATATTGTGCTGTGTCATGGATATTTCCTCTAAATCATAGATTTTTAACACTTTTTCTCTCAAATCTAAGATAACCCGTTGTGCGGTTTTAGTTCCGATTCCTTTTATAGATTGAATAGTTCCCACATCGCCATTGCCAATAGCATGAATGATTTGTTTTGGGTCTAATGAAGAAAGCATCGTTCTGGCAATACTAGCTCCAATTCCAGAAACTGACAGTAATAATTTAAATAATTCTCGCTCCGATTTTTCGACAAACCCGAACAAAGTATGTGCATCTTCTTTAATTTGAAGATGTGTAAACAATTTAATAAAATCAGCATTGGGAAGTAAGGAAAAAGTATGTAATGAAATATTAATATGATAACCAACACCATTGCAGTCTATAACAACTTCAGTAGGCGTTTTTTCAACTAATTTTCCTTGAATGTGTGCGATCATTTTTTACTAAATCTAGTTCCAAATATAGCAAAATTCTTTAATCAGAGAATTCTACGCATAATATCGGTACAATAATACAAAAACTATTTGGCAGACATCCTTTTTCTCTTTTCTTTTTCTTGTGCATCAACCACTGCAACCGAAACCATATTAACCATTTCTTCTACACTAGCACCTAGTTGGAAAATATGAACAGCTTTTTCCATACCTAACATAATCGGACCAATAGAATCTACTTTGTATAATTCTTTCAGAAGTTTATAGGTAATGTTTGCAGCATCTAAGTTCGGAAAAATCAATGTGTTTACTTTTTTTCCTGCCAATTTAGAAAACGGAAATTTGTCTTTTAGCAATTCGGCATTCAAAGCAAAATCAGTTTGAATTTCTCCATCTACAATTAAATCGGGGTAATAATTATGTAAATAGGCAACTGCCTCACGAATTTTGTTAGCTGATTCATTGGATGAGGAACCAAAATTTGAGAACGACACCATAGCAATTACGGGTTCTATTCCGAACATTCGAGCGGTTTTAGCGGTCATCAAAGCTATTTTAGCCAATTCATCTGCGGTCGGATTTGGATTAATTGCCGTATCGGATAAAAACATGGGACCTCTATTGGTCATCATCATATTTGCAGTAGCAATTAACGTGATTCCTGGAGCTTTACCAATTAATTGCATCAATGGCTTCACAACAGATGGATAACTTCTTGAATATCCAGAAACCATCGCATCGGCATCACCTTCATTGACCATCATTGCAGCAAAATAATTACGTTCTCGCATCCATTTTTGAGCATCAAGTAATGAAATTCCCCGGCGCTTTCTTGTTTCCCAATAGTGATTGGCATACTTTAAACGGCGTTTATCCTCTTCTTTGTCTTTTGGGTCAAAAATTGGCACGTCAGCATCAAAACCCAATTCTTCTTTGAGTTCTAAAATCAATTCTTTATTACCTAATAATATAGGAATCGCAATCCCTTCTTCGTAAGCAATTTGGGCTGCTTTTAATACGTCTAGATGATCAGCTTCTGCAAAAACAACACGTTTTGGATCAGTTTTGGCTCTGTTGGTAAGCAATCGAACCATTTTATTGTCAGAACCCAAACGCTCTAATAATTCTTCTTCGTATTTCTCCCAATCGGTTATCGGATGCAAGGCCACACCAGATTCAATAGCAGCTTTGGCTACGGCAGGTGGAACTCTAGCAATCAATCGTGGATCAAAAGGTTTCGGAATGATATACTCTTTGCCAAAAACCAGCTTGGTTTCACCGTAAGCAATATTTACTTGCTCTGGAACCGATTCTTTGGCTAATTCTGATAAAGCAATAACAGCTGCTTTCTTCATTTCTTCATTTATCTTTGTAGCTCTCACATCAAGAGCGCCACGGAAAATATAAGGAAAACCAAGTACATTATTCACTTGATTAGGATGGTCTGAACGACCTGTTGCCATGATAATGTCTCGTCTCGTTTTAACTGCCACATCGTATTTTATTTCCGGATTTGGATTCGCCATGGCAAAAACAATTGGATTTTTCGCCATTCCCAAGAGCATATCCGGAGTTACTATATCCCCAGTTGACAATCCGACAAAAACATCAGTGCCAACCATGGCTTCTAATAAGGAAGGAAAGTTTTCATCAGTGGCATACTTTCTTTGTTCATCAGAAATTTTAGGATCGTCTTTTTTTAGCGCTCCTTTGCTATTAAACATTACAATGTTGTTTTGTTTTACCCCAAAAGAAACATAGAGATTTGCACAAGCAATAGCTGCTGAACCTGCTCCAGAAATCACCATTTTTATTTCGTCCATTTTCTTTCCAGCCAATTCAACTGCATTTAATAATGCGGCTGCAGAAATAATTGCGGTTCCATGCTGGTCATCATGCATTACAGGAATATTCAGTTCTTCTACCAAACGTCTTTCTATTTCAAAAGATTCTGGGGCTTTGATGTCTTCAAGATTGATTCCGCCAAAAGTTGGGGCGATATTTTTAACGGTTTCGATAAAAGCATCAATGTCTTTGGTGCCAATTTCAATATCAAACACATCTATATCAGCAAATATTTTAAAGAGCAAAGCTTTTCCTTCCATAACGGGTTTAGAGGCTTCTGGACCAATATCTCCAAGACCTAAAACGGCAGTGCCATTCGTTATTACAGCAACTAAATTTCCTTTGGAAGTATATTTATAAACATTATTTACGTCTTTGGCAATTTCTAAACAAGGCTCGGCAACACCTGGTGAATATGCTAATGACAAATCTCTTTGTGTAGCATATTTTTTGGTGGGCACCACTTGAATTTTTCCTGGTGTTGGTTTGGCGTGGTATAAAAGAGCTTCTCGTCGTTTACTATCTTTATGCATGGTATTGATTTTGATAGCTACAAAGGTAGAAGACTGAATTTAAAAAGGAAATTTTTAGGGGTTTTCTTTTAACGGAATGTAATAAAAAAACCCTTTCGGTGGGAAAGGGTTCTGTTTTTATTTTGTTGGCGTTGGCGTTTCTGTTTTCTTAGGTTCTTCTTTTTTCTTTTTGCTAAACAAACCATTAAGTAAATCTTTTGCTTTATCTTTTACATCCGTCTTAACATCCGTTTTAGTACTGTCTGTTTTTGGTTTGGTAGCGTTTGAGATGATGGTGCTCAAAGCATCTCTTCCACCGCTGATTAATTTGTCTTTTTGTTGTTTGACCAAATTGGTAACTAAAGTTGTTGTGGCTTGTTTAATATCAGTTGTTATTTTTGGATTACTAAAATTACCGCCTAACAATGCATTTATAGGGATGTATTCAAATTTTTTAGCATCAGTTGGAGTTAACTTTCCAATTAAATTATTGATTTCTGTACCTAAATATTTTGCGGGTACATCTAGTTTTACAGTATAATTCATCACTTGGTCAAAACCGTGAGTTCCACCAATAGTGGCATCAATATCTTGATATTTGATAACAAATGGTTTAACAGTTACTTTTCCGTCCTTGAACGTCAGGGCAGCTTTTAAATCATTTAAATTTAATTTTTTTAAATCTACGAAACCTAAATTGTTGTCTAAAGCGGTTAGCAAAGCCGAGTTGCTTGAATTTACTGTTGTTGAAAGTAATTGTCCCAATAAATCTCCGCTCAGACTCGTTAAATCGGGTGTGATTTCTTTGTCTTTTAAGTTGCCAGAAAGTTTAATGTTTGAGTTCAATTTCCCATTAATTACGCCTGCTATTGGAGCAATTTTTTTCATCATGTCTAATTGGGTAAATGTTTGTGCAATGTCGACACCTTTTAATCCTAAATCCATATTGAATCTCGACACTTTTTCTTTGGTAGATACCGCACCGTTAAAAGCAATCGAACCACCAAAAATATCGGTTTTACCATTCTCTAAAGTTGCCTTTTGGTCTTTAATAATGATTTTTCCAGAAACATTTTTCAGCACTAAATTATCATATAATACGGTAGTTGCCTTAGCGGTCAATGTACAATTTAAAAATGCTGGAATCTTCATAGCTTCTGCTGGTTTTGCAGCTGTTTTTTTTGCCTCAGTTTCAGAAGTCATAAAATCGCTAACGGCTAATTGATTGGAATTCAAATTAAAGTTTCCTTTTAGTTCCTGATTTTTAAATAAAAATCCGTAGAAATTTTCTAAAACACCGTTTACCGCCAAATCGGTTTTTCCGGTTGTAGCATTGAATTGTTTCAAATTAACTTTACTTGGATCAAAAGTTACTAAAGCCCTACTGATGTTCATAGTTTTCCCATTTTCATCCGTGTAATTAAACCCAGTTAAATCAATTGTCCCTGCATTTTTAATTCGGGCATAATCACTTTTTTCTACCGATTGCATGTCAAATTCAGTTGTGACATCTGCTTTTAATATTCCGGTTAAAGGTTTGTCAAGTTTTATTGGATAGGCTTTAGTGAGGTTTGCCAAATTAATTGTTCCTTTTAAAGCAGCATTTACTAATGCGTTTTCAGAAATGTTTCGAATATTTGCTTTTGCATTAAAAACATCTTGATCAATTTGGAAAGATAATTTATCTAAGTTCACATAAGTGTCATTCATTACGCCAGTCTCATTGATAATCTTGGTGTCGATGATGATTTTTTGAACTGATTTTGGCAAATTCGGATATTGAAAAGAAGCATTACTAGAAGTAATTTCGATGTTGAATTTTGGAATCGTAGTATCTGAAAATAATCCTTTGGCAAATCCGACAACAGTAAAATCGCCGGTAGTTTTGACCTCTTTTAGGTTTGAGGAATATTGAGACGGAATTAATCCCAAGAAGTTTTTAAAAGAAGAAGTTGGTGTTTTGAATTTCAAATCATATTGTTGACCAGCTTCTACCATTTGAATAAAACCATCAAATTCTAGAGGTAATTCGTTGATTTTGGCTTTGTTTTCCTTGAAAGTGTATTTGCTGTTTCCTAAATCAATTCCGATTAGAGCATCTAGCGAAAGCGAAACATTCTTCATGTAATTCACTTTGTCCATGTCCAAGGATATTTTTGTGGTAGTTTTGGTGACTAAATCTAGTTTGGATGCCTCAAAATCCCCTGTGCCTTCATGGTTAATGCTGTCTAATACCACTCGCATTTTCGACTTTTCATCAGTATATTTGAACTTGAAGTTTTCAACAGCATATTCTTTTATTTTAAGTGAAAGTGGTTTTCCTTTTCCATCATCGCCTTTTTTATCGTCTTTTAAAGCAATATCATAATTACCAATACCATTTTTGTCTATAATAATATTGATTAAGCCATTTTTGGAGGAAATCCCATCAATATTCATGGACTCATTTTCGCCATTGAACAACTCTTTGATAGACATTTTCAGATTCAATTCACCTAAAGAAACCAAAGTATCCCCTTCAAAAGGCGCTTTGTTAATTATTGTCAACTTTTCTATAGAAACACTAGCATTAGGAAAGTTTCTAAACAAACTCAAATCGGCATCGGCGAAAGCCACTTTGGCATCCACTTTCTCATTGATTGCAGTTAGAATTCGAGCTTTAATCTGATCTTTAAAGAAGTACGGAATAGCAAATGCTGAAATTACCAACAAGAGTAAAACTATTCCAACAATTTTTAGGATTTTCTTTAACATGGTACGGCAGATTTAGTTACGATTTATTTTAACAAAAATAATCTCTTTCAGTGAGAATACGGTTATTAATTAGGGAAGTTTTATGATTTAATTGTTGAGAAAATGTTATTAACAGTCGGTTGTTTTTTGCAATTATTCTAAAATAGTTTTAGTTAATTTGTGCTTCCATGAAAAAGCAGCATCAGGTCATTTTATCATTAGGTACAAATCAAGGGAATCGTCATGAAAACATTGGACGTTGCATTGAGGCTTTACACAATGAAATAGGCACCATTATTAAAGTTTCTAAGTTATATGAAACGCCATCTTGGGGTTTTGAAAGTGAAAAATTCTATAATTGTGCAGTGATTATGAATACGCACAAAGCAGCGCACCAAGTTTTAGATGAATGTTTATTGCTCGAAGAAGCTTTAGGCAGAGTTCGTGCTGAAAATGAAGGATACCAAGCTCGGGTTATCGATATAGATGTGATTGCTTTTGACGAGGAAATTATTGCGACAGATAAACTACAAGTGCCACATCCTGAAATGCAGAACCGATTGTTTGTTTTGTTGCCGATGAAGGATTTAAATTTGGATTGGCGTCATCCTATTTTACAAAAATATTTACATGAATTATTAGTACTTTCAGAAGACAAGAGCAATTGCAAAGTAATTCAAAATCTCGAAATTCCGTTAACCAAATTAAAACTTGATCATTTTAATTACATTGCGATTGAAGGGAATATTGGAGCCGGAAAAACTACATTGACCAATAAATTAGCTGAAGATTTCAATGCAAAATCCGTTTTGGAACGATTTGCTGACAATCCGTTTTTGCCTAAATTTTATGAGGATCAGAGTCGGTATGCTTTTCCGTTGGAGATGTCATTTTTAGCTGATAGATACCAGCAAATTTCAGATGATTTGGCTCAATTTGATTTGTTTAAGGATTTTATTGTTGCTGACTATCATATATTCAAATCCTTGATATTTGCTAAAGTCACCTTGGCTGAAGATGAGTTTCGTTTGTACAAAACCATGTTTGATATTATTTATAAAGAAATGCCCAAACCCGATTTGTATATCTATTTGTACCAAACCACGGAGCGCCTATTGAGCAATATTAAAGAAAGGGGAAGAAGTTACGAACAGGAAATTCCGGCTGAATATCTAGAGAAAATCAATAATGGTTATTTAGATTACATCAAATCACAAACCAATTTGAATGTATTAATCATTGATGTAACCCACAGAGATTTTCAGAACAATCAGAAAGATTATGTCTTTATTTTAAATGAAATCCAGAAAAAAATATCCAATTAAGTTTATCTTTTTAAAGCAAAATGCCCTGTGATTTCTGGGAAAGCCGCATCAATTTTCGCCACAAACCAATAATCGGTAGCAGGCATTAATTTCCTGTTGAATGATCCGTCCCAAAAGGGATTTTCTGCATTTAAAACCGTAATCAATTTGCCAAATCTGTCAAAAATAGTGACTTGAGCTTTTGTGAAATTAGAGGCGCCTTTAATGTACCACGTGTCGTTAATCGTATCGCCATTTGGTGAAAAAAAGTCAGGATACGAAATGACAATAAAAGGTTTTTGATCGGATCCACACTGATTTTTTTCTCTTACATAAGCAGTGAAAACGCCACCTTCAGCTACGTTAAATGTGTTAGAATCTTGAAAATCTTGACCGTTTAAAGAATATTCAAAAGCGCTACTTTGGATTGTGTTGATTGTTACGTTTAAACCATCAACAGCAACATTCGAAATTACCGGCTTTACATTGTAAGTTATTGTGAAGTTTTTTGTTTTAGAACAATTTTCTGGAGCAAGAGTAGTAACAATTACGGAGTAATTAGTAAGACCATTAGAACTAATTGATTGGGAAGTTTCACCAGTTGACCACTGATAAGTTAAGCCAGGATTTCCAGCATCAAGAGTAATTTGGTCACTTTCACACAATTCATAAGTTTCGTCGGTTACTAGAGGAGCGCTATATACATTTATTAAAACGGGTTCTCTATCGGAAAGGCAATTGTTATTATTGGATTCAGCGTAGTAAACTGTATTTTGATGAATGTTTGGAACAACAAAATTGGTCCCCAAAAATATTGGATTGGTACTTGTTAGGCTGTCATACCAAAACATTAATCCGAAGCTTGTTTGTACATCAATTAACGTATATGTTTCATCACACATATAATACGGTGAATTTACTGTTAATTGCGGTTTTGGTGTAACAGAAGCTGTAATTGGAGTTCTTGAAATGTCAACACAGCCATTATAGCTCGCTGCGGCGTAATATAGTGTTGTAGACGCAATGCTAGGAGTCATAAAATTAGATCCCGTGGCAATTGGCGAACCTCCCATGGGAACATCATACCAATTTACAATTCCAGTATTTGAGATAGCATTTAAATTTACAGTTCCAGTGCCGCAACGAGTAGCATTAGTTGAAGTTGTTATAGCAGTTATGGTCAATGAGGTACTGGTTGAGATGTTCAAAATAGGATCTCCAGGCATGCCACCAAATTCAACTATATATCCTTTTGGTTGATAGTTACCACTTGCTTCACCAGTATCAGATAAATCATTCCAAGAGCCTGTAATACCCACTCCAGGAGCGGTAACATGAGCATAATCTTCATCATCTTGATTATTTGGTTCACCAGTATTCCAAAAGGCAAAAGTTGAAGTAAATCCAGTGAAATTTCCAGTCCAAAAAACGCTTCCAATTTCTGGTCCGGTCATCCATTTCCAGGTTCCTTCCGACTGAGAGTCACTTCCGCCAATCCAACCCGCACCAATGGTTTGTTCACCAGCAATTTGCGCTTCTTCTGCAGATGTAATTGTTGCTAAATAACCTTGTAATCCATAATATGTATTGTTTTCGGCAGCAATTTTTGCATCAGTCCATCGAATACCAATATTTGGAACAAACAAATAATAATGACCATTAGAGGGTAAATAATTGGCTTGACCTACAGAGATTGAAAAATTACGGATTCCAGACGGATTAGTTGCTGAAGACGAATAAGATATATCTTTAATGGCGGCAATGAGATCAATGTATGTAGGTTGGGCTGAGAATCCAGTTAAAGTTAAGATTCCTGTTATGGCGTTCCAACTAGTAGTTATGTTTGGATGACTTCCTGTTAGTGTTAGCAAATCTTGTCCTCTATCATATCCGGATGAAATTTGAATATAGATAGCATCAATCCCAGTGTCATCCGGATCGGTAATGGTCATGTCCGTAACTATTTTAATAGAACTGCCTGGACAATAAATCTGACTTCCTGTTGCTGTTAAATAAGGAGCAATATTTGTAAAACTGTTCTTTTTAACTTTCGAGGCGTTTGTTATGGGTTTAGGGTGATTCGGGTCTGAGTGAGCCCATTCTTTTCCCCACACCATTTGAAAGCTGTGCAGCATGATGAGACATAACCCAACACAACAAAATTTCTTTTTCATGCACTAAAGTTAAAGAAAATGAAAAGTAATACTTCAAAAAAAAATCCTAAATTATGTTAAATTAAGACAACATTTTTTTTAAAAAATCCCAAATTACAATTCCGGCACTTACAGAAATGTTGAGGGAATGCTTAGTTCCCAATTGTGGAATTTCGATAGTTCCATCGCAGATTTCAATAGCCTTTTGAGATACTCCAAAGACTTCGTTTCCAAAAACCAAAGCATACTTTTTGTTTTCTTCTGTTTTAAAATCCTCGAGTGAGATGGAGTTTTCTACTTGTTCAATAGCAAAAACTGAAATGTTATCTTGTTTTAATTTTTCGATTACAACTAAAACATCTTTATGATATTCCCAAGCTACGGTTTCAGTAGCGCCAAGTGCAGTTTTGTGAATTTCCTTGTTGGGCGGAATAGCAGTAATGCCACATAAATATATTTTCTCAATTAAAAAAGCATCAGATGTCCGGAAAACAGATCCAATATTATGCAAACTTCTAATATCGTCTAGTACAATTATCAATGGAGTTTTTTGGGCTGTTTTAAAATCATCAACCGTTTTTCTATCCAGTTCTTTGTTTTCAAGCTTGCGCATATTTTTTTTGCAAATATATTCAAAAAAAAACCCGTCTTGTTTTTAAAACGAGACGGGTTTTTAATGAATTATAATTAAGGGATATTAGCTTTTTATTGGGGTTGCACTTTCAGTTGGAGCATCTGGCAAAATAGTTCCTTTAATTGTAAGAACTTTAGTTTCTTGACCTGTAGCGTTTGATTTAACAGTTACCGTTTTTGTAAAGGCACCAACTCTATCAGTAGCATATTTTACTCCAATAACACCTTTTGCTCCCGGAGCAATTGCGCTTTCTGGTTTAGATGGCACAGTACAACCGCATGAACCTTGAGTGCTTTCTATTGTAAGAGGTTTGTTTCCGTTGTTTACGAATACGAATTCTCTTTTTCCGTCAGCGTTGTGAGGGATTGTTCCATAATCTATAGTTTCATTTTCAAAAACCATTCCAGGACCATCTACTTTTGGTGTTTCAGTTTTTACTGAAGTATCTGCTTTTTTAACAGCTTTTTTTGTTTGAGCGTTGCTAGTTGCAAAACTAAATACAGTAATTGCAGCTAATAAAATAATTTTTTTCATTTCTATTTAATGTTTAAGTTTCTAATGCAAATTTATTCAAAATTTATAATGGGTTTTCTTTTTTTGTCTTAAGGTTAAATTAATTTTTTTTAAGATGTTTTAATCACTGTAAATATTTAAATTCGCTTTCACTAAAATTAAATTAGAATCCATTGGCAGCCAAAGAAAATTCTACAAAAGAAACCCCTTTAATGAAGCAATACAACGAGATAAAAAGAAAGTATCCCGATGCGTGCTTGTTGTTTAGAGTAGGAGATTTTTACGAAACCTTTGGAGAAGATGCCATCCGTGCTTCTAAAATTCTTGGAATTGTTTTAACCAAACGTGGAGCAGGAAGTGAAACCGAAACGGCATTAGCGGGTTTTCCACATCATTCTTTAAATACTTATTTGCCAAAATTAGTGAAAGCCGGACTTCGGGTAGCGATTTGCGACCAGCTCGAAGATCCAAAAATGACTAAAACTATTGTAAAACGAGGTGTGACCGAATTGATTACCCCAGGAGTTTCTATGAATGATGAGGTTTTACAAGCTAGGTCTAATAACTTTTTAGCATCTGTTTATTTTGGAAAAAAACAAGTAGGTGTTTCATTTTTGGATGTTTCAACGGGTGAATTTCTTACCTCTCAAGGTAATGATGAATATATTGATAAACTACTTCAGAATTTTAGTCCGAGTGAGGTTTTGATTCAGAAGAATAATCGGAACCAATTTAAAGAAACTTTCGGAGCACGATTCAATGTGTTTTATCTTGAAGATTGGGTTTACAAAGAAGATTATGCTCAGGAAACTTTAATGAATCATTTTCAAACCAATTCTATGAAAGGGTTTGGTATAGAAGAATTGCCAGATGGTATTATTGCATCCGGAGCTATTTTATTTTATTTATCTGAAACACAACACAATAGAGTTCAGCACATCACCAATATTCAGCGCATCGCCGAAGACGCTTATGTTTGGATGGACCGATTTACGATTCGGAATTTAGAATTGTATCACAGTACTTCTCAAAACGCGGTAACGCTTTTAGATGTAATTGATAAAACACTTTCGCCAATGGGTTCCCGTTTGTTGAAACGATGGTTGGCTTTGCCCTTAAAAGATATTCATAAAATACGAAGTCGTCATGAAGTAGTGTCTTATTTGAATGACAATGTGGAAGTTTTTCAGAAAATGCAATACCAAATTAAGCAGATTTCCGATTTAGAACGATTAATTTCTAAAGTAGCGACAGGAAAAATTTCGCCAAGAGAAGTGATTTATTTGAAAGAATCTTTAGATGCTATTATTCCGATAAAAACTATTGCATTAGAAAGTTCGCAAGAAGCAGTTCGTAGCATTGGAGACAGTTTGCACGCATGTGATTTGCTTCGCGAAAAAATTAAAACAACCTTAAATCAAGATGCTCCTGTTGCCATTACTAAAGGAAATGCCATTGCTTTTGGTATTCACTCCGAATTAGATGAGTTGCGGAATATTGCGTTTTCTGGAAAAGAATATTTAGATGGAATTGAAAAAAGAGAATCTGAGGCAACTGGAATTTCTTCACTAAAGATATCATTTAATAATGTTTTTGGTTATTATATTGAAGTTCGAAACGCCCATAAAGAGAAAGTTCCTTTAGAATGGATAAGAAAACAGACTTTGGTAAACGCCGAAAGATACATTACAGCGGAATTGAAAGAGTACGAAACTAAAATTCTGGGTGCCGAAGAAAAGATTCATCAAATAGAAAGTCAATTATTCGAACAATTAGTAAGTTGGATTTCTACCTACATAAAGCAAGTACAGCTTAATGCCAGTTTAATTGCACAATTAGATTGCTTACTGTCTTTTGCGCAACTAGCGAAAAATAATAATTATGTGTGTCCAGTTCTAGACGAAACCTTTGACTTGGAAATCACAAACGGACGTCATCCGGTAATTGAGAAGCAGCTTCCAGTTGATGTTCCGTACGTGTCTAATGATGTATTTTTAGATCGAGAATCACAGCAAATTATTATGATTACGGGTCCAAATATGTCTGGTAAGTCCGCTATTTTAAGGCAAACAGCTTTGATTGTTTTATTAGCTCAGATGGGAAGTTTTGTTCCGGCTGAAAAAGTGAGAATGGGCATCGTCGATAAGATTTTTACTAGAGTAGGAGCAAGTGATAATATCTCGATGGGTGAATCTACTTTTATGGTAGAAATGAACGAGACCGCTTTGATTTTAAATAATATTTCTGAAAGAAGTTTGGTTTTGTTAGATGAAATCGGCCGCGGAACTAGTACTTATGACGGGATTTCAATTGCATGGGCAATTGCTGAGTTTTTACATGATAATCCAGCAAAAGCAAAAACCTTATTTGCTACGCACTATCACGAGTTGAACGAAATGAGCGAACTTTTGCCGAGAATTAAGAATTATAATGTTTCCGTTAAAGAGTTAAAAGACACGGTTCTTTTCATCAGAAAGCTAGTTGCGGGAGGAAGCGCTCATAGTTTTGGTATTCATGTGGCAAAAATGGCCGGAATGCCTCAAACAGTAATTCAAAAAGCTCAAAAATTATTAAAGAAATTAGAAAAAAATCATTCTAGCGAATCACTTAACGGAATCAAATCTGCAAAAGATGAGATGCAATTGAATATTTTTAATTTGGATGATCCGTTATTAGAAGAAATTAGAGAAGATATAATGAATTTAGACATCAATACTTTGACACCTATAGAAGCATTGATGAAGCTGAATGAATTAAAAAGAATGCTGCAAAAAAAATAAATTTCAACAATAATTTTGTAAATCAATTGATTAGGTGTCTTCAAACTTTTTTTCAAAAAAAACGTTTGTATTATTCAATTTAAATAGTACATTTGCATCCGCAATATGAGATAAGTATTGCAGTTCTATCAAATATTGTGAATGCGAAAATAGCTCAGTTGGTAGAGCGCGACCTTGCCAAGGTCGAGGTCGCGGGTTCGAGCCCCGTTTTTCGCTCAAAAATTTAAAAGTTCTTATTGTGATGATAATCATCATAAAATATAAAGCTCGGATGGGGAGTGTATTTAATTAATTTTTTCTGAAAATTAAACCATCAAAATATCATTCTGCTCGGATGGTGAAATTGGTAGACACGCTGGACTTAAAATCCAGTGAACAGCAATGTTCGTGCGGGTTCAAGTCCCGCTCTGAGTACAAAAGCTTCAAACTATGTTTGGAGCTTTTTTGTTTATAATTAGTTAAACTTCGTATGGGAACTTTTGTTATTAGTAAAAGAGTAAATGACTACTATAAGTTTGAATTTGTTTCCCGTAAAGGGAAAACTATTTTCACAAGTAATAGTTATGAATTGAAATTTGAGTGTGAAGAAGAAATTGAATTGTTGAAAATCTCTGCAATTTTTTTTAGTTACTTTAAATTTAAGACTTCAAAAGGGAACTATTTTTTCAAAATTGTATTAGAAGAGAAGAGTTTTGCAACGAGCCGAAAGTATGCTACGGAACTGATGATGCAAAAAGGGATTGACGAAATAATTAAATATATTTCCAAATCTGAGACATTGGACTTCTCAAATGGTGAAGCTATTTTTGATGCTCTTTAAATCTATAAAAAAAAGAAAGCCACGCAGAGCATGGCTTTAAATCTTTAAAAACGATTAGTTTGTACTAATTATTTTTTCATTTCTGTTGCAGCGTCTTTAACAGCATCAGCAGCTCCTTCAACTGCAGTAGCAGCAGAATCAACAACTTTAGCAGCAGAATCAACTACAGTAGCAGCAGTGTCAACAGCTTCAGTAGCAGTTGAATCAACAGCAGCTTCAGCGTTAGCATCAGCTTGTTTACAAGATACTACAGTTAATGCAGCAATAACAGCTAAACTTAAAAATACTTTTTTCATCTTACTTAATTATAAAAGGTTAATTATTAATTCGAGGCAAAGATATAAATTTTTTAATAGGTTAAAATAAATTTTTAATTTTTTTTAAAAAACTCATATTTTTTCTCGGTTTTCATTTTACAAAAATCATGCCAAAACATAAATTAATGTTAAAAATTTACTTTTTATTGTGTGAAGTAATGATTTTTAGTTCTTTAATTATATTTTCCGCTCCGGCAAACTTGTCTATTATAAACAAAACATAACGAATATCTACCATAATATTCCTGCAAATCTCTGGCGAATAGTAAAGATCACTCATGGTTCCTTCCCATACTCTATCAAAATTCAAACCAATTAAATTTCCATTAGCGTCTAGTGCTGGACTTCCAGAATTTCCTCCTGTAGTATGGTTAGTAGCTATAAAATCTAAAGGCATACGGCCATTCACGCCATAAATTCCGTAATCTTTGGTATTGTATAAATCAATTAGTTTTTTAGAAACATCGTATTCATAATCTCCTGGAATGTATTTTTCCATAACGCCATCAAGATAAGTGAATGGTTTATAGATTATTCCATCATTTGGACTGTATCCTTTTATTTTTCCATAAGTTACTCGTAAAGTGCTATTGGCATCTGGAAAAATTCTATTCTTCGGAAATAATTCCAGAATAGCTTTCATATATATTCGTTGAGTAGCTGTAATTTTTAAATTAATTTCATCATATTTTGGTGCTACATTTTTTAAATGCGCATCAGCCATTGCTTTTGCAACCTGAAAACCTTTATCATTATTCAGTTTTTCTAAAACAATTTTGGCTTCGCCAGTCAACAATTCTTTCACCTTCTCATAGCTTACCAATTGCGATTTTGAAAAAATTTCATTTGCTAATCCTTCAGCGTTACTATTTACTAATGAACTTGGTAAAAATTGTTTTGGGTATTTTTGGCTGTAAATACCAATTAATTGTTCAAATACTTTTTGATCCAAAGCAGGATTAAATTCCTGATAAAATTCACCCCAACCACTAACTAACGTGTTTCTTCGATCATTGAAAGCTTGTTCCCCTTTTATTAAATACAATTGTTCTAATTGATATAGTTTGTAGCCAACTGAAAGAATTTCAGCATTTCTAATTACGGTCTCATCAAAAAAAGCTTTGGCTAAAGCATAGTCTTTAATTTCAGTATAATTCTTTTCAAAATCAGTTAGCAAATTACCGTATTCCGGCACTTTTCCTGTTTTTATGACTTTTTCTTGAAATTCTTTTTCAAATTTTTGTTTTGCGGCAACCGCATTTGCTTTTTTCAATCCCTTGATTTCACCTTGCCATTTTTTCCATGCGTTGGCAATAGTGGCATTCTTCGCAGCATATTGAATTTTAATAGCGTTATCTTTACGCATAAAGCCATCTTGAACTTTCAAAGTCGCATCACGAAGCGCCACTTTAGTTGGATCGATTAGGGTCACAATTTGTTCAACGGCGATTGCTGGTAAATACTCTTGAGTCGTTCCTGGATAACCCATAACCATTGTAAAATCATTCTCTTTCAAACCTTTTAATGAAATAGGGAAATAATATTTTGGTTTGTAGGGTACATTATCAGTAGCATATTCAGCAGGACGATTGTTTTTATCGGCATAAATTCGGAATAGCGAAAAATCACCAGTATGTCTTGGCCAAACCCAGTTATCGGTAACATCTCCAAATTTTCCAATCGAACTTGGTGGGGCACCAACTAATCGAATGTCTTTATAAGTTTCAGTTACAAACAGCAAGTATTGGTTTCCGTAATAAAAAGTCTTAATCGTATTTTCTTGCCAAGTTTCTTTTAATGATGTTTTGGTAAGATTTGCAATATTTTCTTGAATTTTCTTCTGCTTTTCTACTTCAGAAGTTTCAGAAGTAATACCCTGTAAAACTGTTGTAGTAACATCATCGATTTTAATCACAAATGAAACTACCATGCCTTTATTGAGCAATTCATCTTCCATTTTATAAGCCCAAAAACCATCTGTAATGTAATCGTGTTCCACCGAAGAATGATTTTGAATGGCGTCAAAACCACAATGATGATTGGTTAAAATCAAGCCTTGTGGTGAAATCACTTCAGAGGTACAGCCGCCATTAAACTGAGGCACAGCATCTTTGATGCTAGACTTGTTCATTGAATAAATTTGCTCGGCTGTTATTTTCATGCCAAGGCTTTTCATTTCGTCTTCATTCATCCCTTTTAATAATGAAGGAATCCACATACCACCTTGTTGGGCAGAAACTTGAACGAAAACAAATAATAGAAGGAGTCTTAATAATTTCATAGAAAATAGATGTTGAATTTATGATTTAATTTTGTTTTATTGTTTACTAATATGTTTCAGAATACTATCCGTTGCGCCTTTACTCATTTGAACAAAAGTGTAACAAATATGTCCTTTTTCATGTCGAATATCTTCATTCGAAATCAAATTGGAAAGTGCTTCGTTGAGTTCATTTTGATTCGATATAGAAATGCATCCTTTTTGATGCACCAATGCAACGGCTTCATTAAAACTTGAAAAGTTAGGTCCTATTACAATCGGAATTCCAAAAGTTGCTGGTTCTAAAATATTATGTAAACCCAAATTTCCAAAACCGCCACCAACATAAGCAATGTCCGCATAACTGTAGATTTTGGTTAGGATGCCAATGGTGTCTACAATTAAAACATCATAATCGGATAGAGTAGTATTTTCTTTTTCAGAAAACAAAATTGTTTTCTTGGAAATGGAATTCTTCAATTCTTGAATTTGCTCTGCTTTTATTGTGTGAGGTGCAATAATGAACTTCACATTTTCATTCGTTTGGTTGATGTAATTTACAAGTAAAGATTCGTCTTTTGGCCAAGAACTTCCAATAACGATTGTTGTTGTATTATTTTTGAATTGCGCTATAAAGTCCAAAGAGTTGTCTCTTCCCAGAATAGTAACTACACGGTCAAAACGGGTGTCGCCAGAGATTTTAACATTAAAATATCCTAGATTCTGTAACAGTTGTTTTGAACTTTCATTTTGTACAAAAAAGTAGTCAAAAGTTTTTAAAGCGTTTCTATAAAATTTACCATACCATTTGAAAAAAGCTTGGTTTTCCCTAAAAATTCCAGAAATTAAAAAGGTTTTACAATTTGCCTTCTTCAATTCATTCAAATAATTCGGCCAATATTCATATTTGATAAAGAAAACCAAATCAGGATGCAGTATTCTTATGAATTTCTGGGCGTTAGATTTAATGTCTAAAGGTAAGTAAACCGTAACATCAGCAATAGTATTATTTTTTCTGACTTCATAACCCGATGGCGAAAAAAAAGTAACCACAATTTTATGGTTCGGAAACTGAATTTTAATTTTTTCTATTACGGGTAAACCTTGTTCGTATTCGCCTAAAGAAGCTGCGTGAAACCAAATTGTTTTATCAGAAGCGCCGATTTTACTTTCTAAAGTTTGAAAAACATTTTTCCTTCCATTAACAAACAGCTTTATTTTTGGACTAAAAAGTGCCAATAATTTCACTATTTGGGAAGCCAAAATCACCAATAAATTGTATAGGAAAAGCATCTTGGAAAATTTGTTGCGCTAAAGTACGTTTCTTTTACGGAATAGGAAATGCTACTTCAGAATTTCTTACTTTTGCATCACAAATTTCAGAATTATGGAAAAAATACAAATGGTTGACCTAAAAAGGCAATACGAAAAAATAAAAACTACGGTTGATGCTTCTATCCAGGAAGTTTTAGACACAACAACTTACATCAATGGTCCAAAAGTTCACGAATTCCAAAAAAGTCTTGAACAATATTTAGACGTAAAACATGTGATTCCATGTGCAAACGGAACAGATGCTTTACAAATCGCAATGATGGGATTGGGTTTACAACCAGGAGATGAAGTTATTACTGCAGATTTTACGTTTGCAGCTACAGTAGAGGTGATTGCTTTATTACAATTAACGCCAGTTTTAGTAGATGTTGATATAGTGAATATGAATATTTCTATAGAAGCTATCAAGAAAGCCATTACCCCAAAAACTAAAGCTATTGTGCCAGTACATTTATTTGGTAGAGCTGCCAATATGGAAGCCATCATGAGAATTGCCAAAGAGCATAATTTATATGTAATTGAAGATAATGCACAAGCCATTGGTGCAAATTGCAGCTTCTCAGACGGAACAAAAAAGAAAGCGGGAACGATTGGTCATGTGTCGTCAACATCGTTTTTCCCTTCTAAAAATTTAGGTTGTTATGGCGACGGTGGAGCAATTTTCACTAATGATGATGCTTTAGCACATACTATTCGAGGTATTGTAAATCACGGAATGTACGTTCGATACCACCATGATGTAGTTGGAGTAAATTCACGTTTAGATAGTATTCAAGCAGCGGTGTTAAATGCTAAATTGCCATTATTAGATACCTATAACGCAACAAGACAAAATGCTGCACGAAAATATTCAACTGCTTTTGAAGGGCATAAAAACATAATTGCACCAAGCATATGTGATATTTGTGATTGCCATGTTTTTCACCAATATACACTTAGAATTATTGATGCAGATAGAGATGCTTTAATGCAACATTTATTAGATAAAGGAATTCCATGTGCAATTTATTATCCAATTCCGTTACATTCCCAAAAAGCATACAAAGATTCAAGATATAAAGAAGCAGATTTTCCAATAACGAACCAATTGGTTAAAGAAGTAATTTCATTGCCAATGCATACCGAGTTGGAAGACGATCAAATCAAATATATCACGGATAGCGTTTTAGAATTTTTAGGAGATAGTAGACAAATAGATAAGAGATAATAGACAAAGAGTTGAAAGGTTTTTAGCAATAAATCGAATACTTTTATTTATCTATCATCTATAATCAAATCAAAATATGAAAATACTCGTAACTGGCGGTTTAGGATTTATAGGTTCACATACTGTTGTTGAATTGCAAAATGAAGGTTTTGAAGTAATTGCTATCGATAATCTTTCTAATTCGTCACTTGATGTTCTTGACGGAATTGAACGAATTACAGGCAAAAAACCAACATTTGAGAAAATGGATTTGCGTGATAAAGTAGCGGTTCAAAACTTCTTTAAAAAGCACCATGATGTTTCGGGTGTAATTCATTTCGCCGCTTCAAAGGCCGTTGGTGAAAGTGTTGAAAATCCCTTACTGTATTATGAAAACAATCTTAATGCATTGGTTTACATTTTACAGGAACTAATCAAGTTGCCTAAGGCACATTTTATTTTTAGCTCTTCCTGTACGGTTTATGGTCAAGCCGAAAAGATGCCTATTACTGAGGACGCTTCTATTCAACCCGCGATTTCACCCTATGGCAATACTAAACAAATTGGAGAAGAAATTATTTTTGATGTGGCCAATGTGACGAATCTTAATTCGATTTTGTTGCGTTATTTCAATCCGATTGGAGCGCATTTTAGTGCTGAAATTGGAGAGCTACCACTTGGAGTTCCTCAGAACTTAGTGCCTTTTATTACACAAACGGCTCTTGGTTTGCGAAAAGAACTATCGGTTTATGGAAATGATTATCCAACACATGATGGAACTTGCATACGAGATTATATTCACGTGGTCGATATTGCCAAAGCACACGTTGTAGCTTTGCAGCGTTTGTTGAACAATCAAAATGCTCAAAAAGTAGAAATTTTTAATTTGGGAACCGGAACGGGAAGTTCAGTTTTAGAAGTTATCCACGCTTTTGAAAAAGTTTCGGGGCAAAAATTATCTTATAAGATTGTAGATAGAAGAGCCGGTGATGTCATTTCTGCCTATGCTAATACCGATAAAGCAAACGATGTTTTGGGTTGGAAGGCAAAACTTACTCTTGAAGATGCGCTGGTATCCGCTTGGAAATGGGAACAAAAGGTTAGAAGTTAATTATAAAAAAAGTCCCAAATTTGGGACTTTTTTGTACTTATTTCTTAACCGATTCTTTTAATTTTTTTGCCGATTCTTCCATTTTATCAGCAGTTTTCAATTTCACGCTGTCTATCTTAGATTTGGTTTTGTCTTTTAAAGTGTCCAATTCCGCAGCGGCCTTCATTTTAGCCGAATCTATACTCGATGTCACTTCTTCGGTTAAAGCATCTTTAGCTTCATCTAGTTTTTCTTTGGTTTCGTCTTTACAAGCGGATAATAAAGCAATTAGGACGAGTGATAAGATTAATTTCTTCATAATTTTAGTTTTTAATTTTTAATAACAAATTCGGATCTGGACAATTTTTCAAATAGAATGCCAATGTTTTTGAACTGCAAACTCCAGGGTAATCACCAGTTTGATCTCTCAAATCAATAATAATCTGGAAATGCAAATGTGGAGCATAATCACCATTTATCGGAAACAGGCCTAAGTTAGCGATTTGTACTCCTTTTGAAACAAAATCCCCCACATTTTTAGTATTCAAACTGTCCAAGCTCAAATGACCATATAAAGTATGAAAAGTGAATCCTTCTATTTCGTGTTCCAAAATAATTGTTGGACCATAATCGCCAAGCGAATCATTGTTTTGAAAACTATGAATTCTACCATCTAGAGCTGCATAAACAGGCGCTTTTTCATTTATCCATAAATCTAAACCAATATGAATGTTGCGCTCATCGCTTGAATCATTTTTGAAAACAGTACTCCTTTGGTACAGATTCCGATGTTCCTGATATCCGCCATAAGCGATTTTAGCATTGTTTAAATCTAGATATTTTTGAATGTAATGTTCGTAATCTTTTGCGGTTTCAAGTTTTTCACTTTTCAGAAAAGTATTTGATTCTGATAAATCTAGTTTGATATAATCAGAATAATCGATTTCTTTTGAAATGACTTTCGCCGGTTCGATTTTACATAAGATTTCGATTATGTCTTTCATTATGCCGAAATTGTTTCTACCTCTTTATCAATTTTGTTAACCAATCCAACCAAAACTTTTCCGGGGCCAACTTCAGTAAAACTAGTCGCACCGTCTGTTATCATTTGTTGTACCGATTGTGTCCATCGTACCGGAGCAGTCAATTGAATGATTAAGTTTTTCTTAATTTCATTTGGATCCGAAACGGCAGTTGCTGTTACGTTTTGATAAACGGGACAACTTGGCGTTGAAAAAGTAGTTGCTTCAATGGCTGCAGCCAATTCTTCTCTCGCGGGTTCCATCATAGGTGAATGAAATGCGCCGCCAACAGGTAAAATCAAAGCGCGTTTTGCCCCAGCTTCTTTCATTTTTTCACAAGCTAATTCTACCGCTTTATATTCTCCTGAAATTACTAATTGTCCCGGACAGTTATAATTTGCAGCAACAACAACTCCATCAATAGCAGCGCAGATATCTTCTACAATTTTGTCATCCAAATTCAAAACTGCAGCCATTGTACTTGGTGTAATTTCGCAAGCTTTCTGCATGGCCAAAGCACGTTGTGAAACTAATTTCAATCCGTCTTGAAAAGACAACGATCCGTTGACAACCAATGCTGAAAATTCGCCTAAAGAATGTCCTGCAACCATATCAGGTATAATATTTAAGGTTTTTGCCAAAATTACGGAATGTAAAAAAACAGCCGGTTGCGTTACTTTGGTTTCTTTTAATTCTTCAGGAGTGCCTTCAAACATGATGTCTGTGATTCGGAAACCTAAAATCTCGTTGGCTTTTTCGAAAAGCTCTTTTGCTAATGCCGAATTCTCATATAAATCTTTACCCATTCCGGTAAACTGTGCTCCTTGTCCAGGAAAAACATATGCTTTCATTGATGCTGAATTTATTTCAGCATCTCATCAATGCCGAATGTTAGTTTTATGTAGTAGCAAAAATAGTATTTTATTTAATTATTGTAACTATAATTATCTTCCGCCGTATAATAGCCGATAAACAAATCTTAACCATGAAAAAAATTATTCTTTTAGTCCTAGTTGCTTTTTTATTATTCTACTTCAATTTACCGGTGATCAATTATGGGTTCTTAGGATTTCCAGTAATTCTTTTAGTGCTTTCTGTTTTAGTAATGGTATTGTTCACAAAGCTTGAACTCGGAGCTAACAAAAAAATCCAGTTATTAGAAAAACCTAAAAGTATCTTTTTAATCCTAACTGGATTCATATTGATTTATATGCTTGTTTTTCCGGTATTCACAAGTTTGCCAATGTTCAGAAGCGAATCATATAAAAATTTGATTGGAAATGTGGTTGACGGAAAGAAAATTTCTAAACACATAGCGCCAATATCTATTGATGAAATTCGAGTGGTTGATGAAGATTTAGCTCATTTATTAGGCGAAAAAATTCTAGGTTCGCAACCAGCGTTAGGGAGTCAGGTTGAATTGGGTGATTTTTGCATCCAAAAAGTAGGTCATGATTTATATTGGGTAGCTCCGTTATTGCATTCTGGATTTTTCAAATGGTGGAATAATAGTGAAGGTACTCCAGGCTATGTAATGGTTTCGGCTACCAATGAACGAGATGTAAAACTAGTTGAAAGCGTTAACGGAAAACCTGTAAAAATCAAATACCAACCCGAAGCCTTTTTTCAAAGTGAAATTGCGCGACATATTTATATGAATGGATATACAACGGTTGGTTTAGAAGATTATACCTTTGAAATTGATGATGCTGGAAATCCGTTTTGGGTGGTAACTTTATTTGATAAAAAAATAGGCTTCAGCGGAAATGATGCTACAGGAATTTTAGTAGTTGATGTGCAAACAGGCGGTATGCAAGAGTATTCAATTGCAACTGCGCCTAGCTGGATTGACAGAATTCAGCCTATAAGTTTTATTGAAGAACAATTAAACGATTGGGGCGAATATGTTCACGGATATTGGAATTTTTCTAATGCTAATAAATTACAAATTACAGAAGGATTAACATTAGTTTACGGACATAATAACCGTTCTTATTGGTATACCGGATTAACTTCGGTTGGAAAAGACGAGTCTGCTGTTGGTTTTGTTTTAGTAGATACCAGAACTAAAGAAACAACGTTTTACAAACAAAGTGGTGCTACTGAATATGCAGCACAAAGTTCAGCTGAAGGAAAAGTACAAGAAAAAGGGTATAAGACCTCATTGCCTATTCCGTATAACATAAATAACATTCCAACTTATGTAATGACCTTAAAAGATGATGGAGGATTGGTAAAAATGTATGCTATGGTTGCTATTAGTGATTATACGATTGTAGGAGTTGGAAATACAATGCGCGAAACATTGATGTCGTATAAAAATGTTTATAATATGGCCGGAAACAAAATCAACCCGAATAGTGAAAATAATAAAAAGCAATTGAAATCAATTGTAACTCGAATTCAGAATGATGTTAAAAACGGAAACAGTTTTTACTATTTTACAGTCAAAGATTACCCAAATATTTTTGTGGGTTCTTCACAACTTTCCAATCAATTGCCAGTGACTATTGTTGGAGACAGCATTAAAGTTTCGTTTGATTTAGATTTAGAAGAAGTAATTGATGTTGCTAGTTTTGAAAATTTAAACCTAAAAAAGAAAAGTAATTAACGTATTTAAAAAAGTAAAAGCGTCTAGAATTTCTAGACGCTTTTTTTATTTATATTTCAACCGAATCAATGATGTCCATCAGCTGTTTTTTTAATTCTGTATTGATGATGCCATTAACAATATCAAAATTTTCATAAAAAGTTGGCAACGAAAAAGTACCTTTCACTTCAGCACCTTGAAATGGAAAACGGTTACGCGCAATATCCAAAACAGAACTTCCTCCTCTTGCTCCCGGCGAAGTTGCTAAAAGTAACATGGGTTTTTGCTGGAATGTTTTTGCATTGATTCTCGAAGCCCAATCCAAAATATTTTTGAAAGCTGCAGAATAAGCACCATTATGTTCGGCTAAAGAAATCACAATCAAATCAGCAGTTCCAATTTTATTGTAAAAATCATGAGCCAAAGAATGAATTCCTTGTTCTTTCTCTTTGTCTACCGAAAAAACCGGCATTTCATAGTCGTTTAAATCTAAAATTTCGACTTCTGCATTTTGAAACAAATTAGCAGTATAGATTGCCAATTGTTTATTTATGGAACTTTTGCTTGACGAACCGCCAAAAGCGATGATTCTTTTCATTTCTTATTTAAATAATAGGTTAAAGCTCCCGAAGGACATTTATTTACGGTTTCAATTATTTTTTCTGTCGAAGAATCTTCTGGAGTTATCCATGGTTTTTCTATTGGTTTAAAAACAGCGGGATTATTTTTTACACAATTGGCAGAATGAATGCATTTTCCTGATTGCCACACTATGGTTACTTCGCCATTTGTGTACTCTTTTGTTAGGTCTTTCGAATCCATTGTTTATTGGGTTGTGTCGATTAATTAGGTTTTTGTTAATAATTTGAAATCAGATTTGGACCCTGATTATTACCATCAATACATCTGCATTAGCACATCTGAAATTTGCAATCTACTCAAAAATGGTATCTAAGTGTTTTTTGTACCATTTTGTTCGTTTATATGATTTAACTGATTTTTAATTATAAAACATCTCTAAACGCAGCAACTTTATCAAAAATGCTTTTTGCAAATGGACAAAGCGGAATTATTTTAATATTATTTTCTCGAGCATATTCGACAGCCATGGAAACCATTTGTTTGCCAAAACCCTTGCCTTCATTTCCGGCATTTACTTCTGTATGATTAATGATGATTTTATCTTCTCCTGCAAAAACAAATGTCATCATCGCTTCGTGTTTGTCGTTAACGTCTATGTAAAAAAAGCCTTTGTTGCCATCAATTTTTAATTTTACTTCGCTCATAATTGTTCTATTTATTGGTGCATCGGAACTTCCATCAGTAATATTTCGGCAGCTGTGGTAGCTTCAAAATTTACTTTGTCGAAATCGGTAATTCCTAATCCATCACGTTGTTCTAATTCTTGACCATCCACTTTTATGCTACCTTTAATCACAAAAATATATAAACCATTACCTTCCAGTTTTCTATCGTAATCGATAACAGTTCCTTTATCTAAATTGCTCATGTGGAACCAAGCATCTTGATGAATCCAAACGCCTGCATCATCAGCATTTGGCGACAGTATTTGTTGCAATTTATTGTGTCTATCAGTCGTGTCTAAAGAAATTTGTTGATACCTAGGCGCTACATTTCTTGTTTTCGGGAATACCCAAATCTGTAACAAGTTTGTTCTTTTATCGTGATTTGGATTAAACTCTGAATGTTGAATTCCAGTTCCAGCACTCATTACCTGAACGTCACCAAATTTGATTATTTCAGTATTTCCCATACTGTCTTTGTGCGCCAAATCGCCTTCTAAGGGAATGGTAATAATTTCCATATTATCGTGTGGATGTGTTCCGAAACCCATTCCGGATGCCACGATATCGTCATTTAAAACTCTTAAAACTCCAAATTGAACTCTTTCAGGATCGTAGTAACTTGCGAAACTAAAGGTATGATGTGCGTTTAACCAGCCGTGGTCGGCGTGACCGCGTGTGTTAGCTTTGTGTAAAACTGTATTTTTCATAATGTTTAAATTTACTGATTATTAGGATACAAATTTACGATAGCTAAACCGTGTAAGAACTTAACTTAGATTAAGAAACTGTACATTTTGAAGTAGATGTTATCAGTTGATTTTTTTAGTAATAAATACTTGTAGTAATCTAAAAAGCATAATTATATAAGCATACTTAAAATTTATATAACGTCAAACGATTTTATATTTGATACTTTCGTGGCTACTTAAATGGGGTTTTTTTAATGAAGCAATTATATAGAGCATTTGTTTTTTTACTATTTGTTAGTCATACTTCTTTTTCTCAAGTTAATTCTGAGAACGAAATTATTAAAAAAAATATGTCACAACAATGGGAATTGGACAGCATTGATAAAATGGGAACTTTTAGACTGGTTTTTTATCGGCCAATTTACTTTGCTGCGGCACGTTGGTCTAGTAAAAAAAACGAAGAGCCATTTAGTGAAGGTGGAGAATTTGTCAGTGAAGGAAAAAATTTTTTAGATAACATTGAAGCAAAATTTCAAATAAGTTTTAAAAGTAAAGTGCTGCAAGGAATAATTTATGGAAAATGTGATTTATGGGTAGCTTATTCTCAACGAGCACATTGGCAGGTCTATAATAAAAAATTATCTAGAGCTTTCAGAGAATTGAATTACGAACCAGAGATACTATTAAATTTTCCTTTAAAAGTCGATTTATTTTCGGGACATATTAGAACTTTTGGTATCATTTTGAATCATCAATCTAATGGTAAAGATATTGGAACCTCAAGAAGTTGGAATAGAATTATGTTGAATATTGGTTATGAATATAATAATTGGTCTGTAAATTTTAGACCTTGGTATCGCTTACCAGACACGGAAGATGAAAACCCAAATATTACAAAGTTTATTGGTGACGGTGAGTTAGAAATTGGAGCTAGTTTTGGTCGACATGAGTTTTATTCTATTATGTCGCATTCCTTTTCTACATTTGAAAAAGGAAATATTCAACTAAACTATGTATTCCCAATTAGAGGACATTTAAGAGGACATGCCCAGTTTTTTCATGGTTACGGAGAGACATTGATAGACTATAATATAAGTCAAACAACAATTGGATTAGGGGTGTCTTTTGCAAATTGGTAATAAAAAATTTAATATTTGCTATTGTAAACAATTATTTCCGCAATAATTTACCTTTCATTTTACTGAAGAATTCAGGTGTAACTCCAATAAAGGAAGCGATTTGTTTTTGAGGTACTTTTTGAATAAGTGTTGGATATTTTTTGCAGAATTTTTCAAATCGTTCTTCGGCAGTTAAACTCAGATTGTCCATCAAACGTTCTTGATTGGCAACTAACGAGTTTTCGGTTAAGATGCGAAAAAAACGCTCCAATTTTGGAATTTCAAGATACAATTGTTCTTGATTTTCTTTGGTTAAAATGACTACTTCAGCATCTTCTAAGACTTCGATAAAAAGATTGCCAGGTTTTTGTGAAAGTAAACTGTACATGTCGCTAATCCACCAGCCTTCGCAGGCAAAACTTAATACGTGTTCGACGATATTGTCATTAATATTAAAACTTCTTAGCAAACCCGAGTTCACAAAATATCCTTCTTTACAAACTTGACCCGCATTTTGAAGAATGGTTTTGGCTTTGAATTTTAGAGTTTTGGTTTTGGATAAAAAAAGCAACTCTTCTTCTGGAGTCAGCGAAATGTGTTTTGAAATGTTTTGGATTATCAAGCTCATATTTTCATCACACAATTTGTTTAAACGAATACCAAAAAAAAAGCGGAACTCAGTCCGCTATAAATTTTTAATGTTTGTGACCTTCGTGTTCATCATGACTTCCTGATGGGAGTAATTTAAATGAACTCGCCACAAATCGGTCGTTTTTAATTTCACCTACTACTTCGGCTTTTCTAACCGCTGAACAAAATCCATCAGCAGCGTGAGCATCACCGTGTTTGTTGATGTCAGTTCCGTCTACAAAATAAGATTTCCCGTCGATACGAACAGCTAAATCACAACCACTCTTGCTTTTCATTCCAAATTGGCATTGACCGCACGCCGCTTCTACGGTTTGGGTTTTTGGTTTTTCTTGCGCACTTAAAGAAATGCAAGTAAAAAGGACTACTAAAGCTATAATTTTCTTCATTTTTTTATGAATTTATGGTTACTAATTTTGCAGCCTCTTTGGCTCTTTCAACAATTAATTCAATTGGTGTGTTTAAAGAATCACTTGTTAAAGCAACACCCATTCTTCGGAACGGACGAGACGTTGGTTTTCCAAATATACGAAAATCTGTTTTAGGTAAAGCTGAGATTTTCTCAATTCCGTTATACGTTGGGTTGTTGGAGTTTTCTGAAGCTAGAAAAACTGCACTAGCTCCGGCTTTTTCCAAAGTAATTTCAAAAATTGGCAAACTTAAAATTGCCCGTAAATGTAGTTCAAATTCGTTGAAGTTTTGGGTTCCAGCCAAGGTTACCATTCCGGTATCATGAGGTCTTGGCGATAGTTCTGAAAAGTAAACACCTTCGTCTGTCAGGAAAAATTCAACACCAAAAAGTCCAGCTCCACCAAGTGCGTCCGTTATTTTTTCAGCCATTTCTTGTGCTTCGAGTAAGTCTTTGTCG
>JBBRET010000003.1:0-137278 GCA_038202695.1 Flavobacteriales bacterium | reverse complement strand
TGGTTGTCCACATTGTGATGGAACCAAACTAGTCACTGGGAAGAATGGAGTACTAACTTTACATTCTGAACCGTAACCTGACCATACCGTTGTAGCGCCGTTAAGAACACTATACTGTACTGAGATGTAATAATCTGTATTAAATGCTAACGCAATACCTTGGAATGCAGTAAGGGATGAGAAACGACTCGGGCTTACTAGGGTTTGGTAGTATGTTGGACTATTCAATAATCTAATACGGAATTGGTAACCGGTAGCCAAAGGTGCTGCTGAAGCTGAAATGTTAGCATTCAATGCTCCAACTCGTGTACCACATGTTGGTGAAGCCAAACCAGTCAACGGAATACCAGCGGTGTTTACCACACACTCTGCTCCATAAGGAGATTCAACAGGCAAGCTAGTTACAGGATCGGTGTACGTATAACGAACCGATACTAAGTAGCTAGAACTGTACTGTAATGGGAACCCTGTAAAGGTGTTCGCACCAACAAAACGAGAAGCCGACTGTGAAGTAGCATACGTTGGTGTTGGGTTAGAGTCATTCAAACGAATACGGAACGTATACCCTGTTGCATTTGGTCCGGCATTAGCTGTAAGTGTCGAAGACAATGTAGCTAATGTAGATCCACAAGTTGCAGTATTCAACGCAATCAATTGAACCGTTGGCGCGCTTACAGTAATAGTATTTCCTGCAAAAGCAACAATTTCTTCATTGATAACCGCTGAAGCTCTAATAGTGTAAACACCTGGATAAGAATGAATCGATCCTGGAATAGTTACAAAACGAGACGTCTGAATGATGTCTGCTGCCGTTACTCCAGTGGTAGTATTGGTAATTGAGAAACGATACTTAATATTAGTAGCTCCTGAGTAAGCATAACCAACCGCTGGAATTGCTGTTGATAATGATGCTAACGTAGTACCATTGTAAGATGGTGTCATGTTTACAACCACTGGAGCACATCCTTCAGATAAAGTAGTGTTACAATTGTCATCAATGTTGTTATAACAAATCTCTGCAGCTCCCGGATTAATAGCAGCTACGGCATCGTTACAATCAACTTGGGAATGAACAGCTGGACTTATAGGTCCTGAAACTCCTGTTGTTGGAAGCGTAGCACCATAACAAATTGTTTCAGTAGAAAGTGGTGCTGGAGAATAACCATCTCCATCAGCATCAGCATAGAATATTCCTGAACGATAGACTGTAGCATTAAAATCATCACAATCAAGTCCTAATGAAGTTAAGTTATAAAAGGTTTCTACAGTTGCACCGTAACAAACAGGATATAAAGTTTCGTCATAACTATAACCATCCTCATCAAAATCAATATAGAAGTTTCCAGTTTGCCAAACGGTAATATCATTATCATCACAGTCCGTGCTGTTAGTTACAAAACCAACAGGTTGCGTTTCAGCTAATACTGAAGATGCTGCGTTTCCAAATCCATCGCCATCAGTATCAGCATAGAAGGTAAATAAATCATTACTGAAGTAGAAGTTATCTACAAATATACGTCTAGCACCCTCAAGGTTTTGCTCCAATTTTAATCCGTAAAAATTAGTTATAGAAGCAACACCACCGTAAGAAGTTAATGGAATTCTTATTCTATTCCAACCCGCTGTAAGAGGACCTGAATTAACAAGTCGGTCAGTTGGCGCTAAAAGAACTATGAATAAATTGGATATAGGTGAATCTAGATACAAATCTATATTAAGATGTGACATTCCACTTCCAGCAAGGTTTAAACGTCTTTCGCCAGTAATAGCTGGAGGTCCAACTTCACCTAAATCAACCAATCCCATAAAACCAAGACCATCTACTCGTAAAGCAGTATTGGTACCGTTAGGAACTGTTGTTAAAACTCTACCTCCTCCAGTTGACCAAGATGATTGACCCAATCTAAAATTAGGTACATTGGCATAAGTTGCTGGAGTTCCTGTAAATAAAGATATTACTCTACTTGGATCTCTAGCAGGCAGACTTGGAGAAGCTCCCGGATCAGGGAACGTAACTACAAAAGTTGCAGGAGTACTTGAAGGTCCATAAGTTCCATCACTAACTTGTAAAGCAGTGATTGTTGCTGTTCCTCCACCAGTAACTGTTACTGTACTTCCGCTGATTGATGCAATACCAGAAGCAGGAGATATAGTATAGGTAAATGCACTTGCATTATTTGAAGTTGGAGGAGTTAAAGTAAATGGAGCATCCCCTACTACTTTTGTTGGCACTGAGAAGGTACCTACGGTAGGTGGTTCTAAAGTTGCTGCTCTATAAAAATAAATATTATCTAAATAAACTACTTTAACAGGCGCTACAGCTCCAGTAGGGTTGTTTAAATCAAAAAAGCTAACGTTTGCTAAATTTAAACCAACGTAATCTGCTAATGGAATATCAAAACTTGCCCAACCATTTAGCGGGATGCTTGATACTACTTTTCGGTTACCTTGTATTTCAAACCAAAGTTGATTTTGGTTTACAGTATAAACATCTATATGCAAAGTTGTCATTGCAGCAATACTAGCTGGAGCAAATGCCAATCGTGCTAAAGTAAAACCGTTAAAAAACCTTGCGTTATTTCCAGATATACTAACATTTGATCCGGCTTGCCATGTAGCTCCTGCTGTAGAAGTATAAGAATCACTATATAAAGAAACCACATCCCAAACATTTCTTGCAGGAGGTATCGGTGCTGCAGTTCCTAAACTCACCACTAAGGATGCCGTTGTAGATGCAGAATTGTATAAACCACTAGCCGCTTGCGATGCTGTAATAGTAGCGGTTCCTGGACCCAAAATAGTAACAGTACTTCCGCTAATTGAGGCTACCCCTGTTGGTAAAATAGTATAGGTAAATGCACCCGGACTATCAGAACTTGGTGCTGTCAATGCAAATGGAGCATCGCCAGTAACTTTTGCTGGGACAGTAAACGCACCTAATGTAGGTGATAATAGTACATTAAAAGTAGCTGTAATACTACCGCTATTAAAACTTCCTGTAGCCGCTTGCGTTGCAGTAATGGTGCATGAACCACCGATTCCTACTTGAATTTGATTTCCGCTTACAATAGTCCCAATAGCATCATCGCTACTAGTATAACTCCAAGCACCAGGACTATTCGAAGTTGGTGGTGTTATAGTAAAAGTAGCAGCTCCTGGCACTTTGGTAGGCACTGAAAATGCTGAAATAATAGGATTTGCAAGACCATTGAAAAAATAAACGTTATCAATATAAATTTGACGCGGTATACCACCACTTTGTTCAAATTTAATTCCGTTAATGTTATTCAACGCACCTGGATAGGTTGTTAATGGTATGTCTAATGAATTCCAACCAGTAGCTAACGGTCCTATTGTGAAATTACGGTCGCTCGGCGCCAAAAGATTCAGTATCATGGATGGCATTGGTGTGTTCACATAAATGTCTACGTGCAGATTGTTCATTCCTACTACACTAAAATTAGCCCCATTAGTGACTAAACCAAAGAAACCTAAATTGTTAACTTGAATACACGTATTTGTACCATTAGCAAAATTGAAATTAGAGCTAGTAGAACCAGTTGACCAACTAGCTTGTATAGCTGTTGTTCCATTTGCATATGTTGTCGGTGTACCTGTGTACATTGAAACTACATCAATTGCATTTCTGACCGGAGGAATTGGTGATGGTCCTGGTGCTGGAAAATTAACAACCAATGATGCGGTTGCGCTTCCTGAACCATAAACACCTGGAACAGCAGCCTGAGTTGCGGTAATGGTAGCGGTACCACCACTTACTATAGTCACTGTATTTCCACTAAATGTTACAATACCTGCTGGACTTGCACTGTATGTCCAAGCTCCACCACTGTTAGAGGTAGGATTCGTTAATACAAATGGTGCATCACCAACTGTTTTAGGACTAGGAACGGTTAACGCACCAATTGTTGGAGGTTGATCGGTTGCAGGTCTGTAAAAATAAATATTATCTAAATAAACTACTTTTACTGGAGCAGCTGCTCCAGTAGGATTGTTTAAATCAAAGAAACTAACGTTTGCTAAATTTAAACCAACGTAATCTGATAATGGAATATCAAAACTAGCCCAACCGTTTAGAGGAATGCTAGAAACAACTTTTCTGTTACCATTTATTTCAAACCAAAGTTGATTTTGATTCACAGTATAAACATCAATGTGCAATGTGGTCATTCCTACTATACTTCTGGCACCAAAAGCCAATCTAGCTAGAGTAAAACCGTTAAAAAATCTGGCATTATTTCCTGATATAGAAACATCAGCACCATTTTGCCAAGTTGCTCCCGTAGTTGGAGTGTAAGAACCACTGTACAAAGAAACTACATCCCAAGCATTCCTAGCTGGCGGAACTGGAGCTGCAGTGGCAGGAGGAGGAATGGAGACTACTAATGAAGCTGTAGTTGAAATCGAACCATAAGGTGCACTCGCAGCTTGAGTTGCTGTTATTGTAGCAGTACCGGCTCCTGTAATAGTTACGGTATTACCACTAATTGTTGCAATACCAGTAGTAGGGCTAATGGTATAAGACCAAGCACCACTACTATTAGAAGTTGGATTCGTAAGTAGAAATGGAGCATCAGTAGTTAATTTTGCAGGCACAGTAAAAGTTCCTATTGTCGGTGGCTGCGTTGTAGCAGGTCTCCAGAAAAACATATTGTCTACAATTAAGTTCTGAATGTTACCTGCTCCCGCCGGTTGATCATACTTAATTTGACGAAAAGCAGGACGAACAGCATTGAATGAAACACCTGATATATCAATATTAAAAACGTTCCATTGTCCAGGAACAAGTGGTAAAGTCGTTGGAACTTCAACAGTTCCAGAAGTAGTTTTTATAAGACTTAATCTAATAGAGGTTAAGGTCGAAGAATATATCTCAATGTGAAATCGAGTCATCGCAGAAACGTCAATATCAGATGCCGTTTCTGTTCCTTGATAATTTCCAGTATTTTGATACTGTTTTACATCATCACCACCATATGATGGAGTAGTTAGATTGCTAGGATAGTTGGAAGATTGTCCCCAATTTGGGTTGAAGTTGGTTCCCGCAACATCGGTGTAAGCTACCGAAAATAGGGAAATAACATCCCAAGAATTTCTGCCGGGATCACCAGGTGCAGCGGTCTGTGATTGTCCCAATGAAATAGTCATTAGAAAAAACAATAAAAAGATTTTTTTCATGTTAAATAGTTTTGATTCATTTTAAATAGTTTTTTTTAGGTTGATCAGATTTTTTGGGTTATCAAATTTAAAGGAGTTCATGGCTTTTACAATTCAATCTACACTATATAAAAACTATACAATATTGAATACTGTGGCTCAATGACTGTAAATCCGTAATTCGCAAACGTTATAGTGCTAAAGAGCTGAAAAGCAACACTAGTTTATTTAAGTGTATTCTCAGTTATAAATTGGAATGTTGTAGTATTGATGTGTTATTTTATTGTTATTAGATAGTTACATCAACATCCCTTGGCTAAAAAAACCAATCAAATTCGAAATATTTTGTATTAAAAAAAGAAAATGTGTAAAAAATATATTAATTTTTTATTAATATACTAAACACTTCTTTACATAAAAGAATCGTCGATAAACTTAGCGTTAGCGGTGAAGCTTCTTTTTACCACAACACCTAACATTAGAAATAGTAGAAATGTTATATAGAGTTCCGGCCTTTTGATCTTTACTTAAGAAAAGTCTACTTATAAAGTAAATAAAAAAGTGTGTAAAAAGGAATTCTTTTTACACACTTTTATAAATAATTATAGTTGCAGGTTAGTTTAAAAAACCATTCAAACTATTTCTAAATCTTTTAGGCATTATATTTTATGAACCTAGTGAAGTTTCTATTTTTTCTCTAATGCTTCTAAACGTTTTAATATCGCTGTATTCATTTTTAAGAGTTCTGCATTTGCTTTTTTCAATTCCTCAATTTGCACTTGTTGCTCTTGCACTGCTTTTACAGTTATTGGAAGAAAGTCATTATATCGAACTGCAAACATACCGTTAGAAGTTTTACCAAGAATCCCACTATTGGTTGAACCAGCATTGTTAAGTGCAATTTCTAATTCTTGGGCTATAAAACCATACTCAGTTTTTTTATTTACATCATCGTTACGAAAATAGGATACTGGATGTAATGTTTTTAGAAAATCCAATCCTAATGGAGAGTCTTTTATGTCTGATTTTAATCTTCTATCAGATGAAGTAGACCAACTCGGAGCGTTTATAAATGCACCACTAACAGCAGCGCCACCACCAATAACAATTTGATAAGTACCTGTCGCATTAGCAGCAGACCCAATTGCAATTTGATTACCTGTGGTTGCCACAACTTGAGCATTGGCTCCTATTACAACATTATCATTTCCTGAAGTAATATTAGATCCAGCGGCATTACCAATTGCCGTATTCCTTGTAGTATTGTCATTCGCATTTAGTAAAGCATTGGATCCAACAGCTACAGAATTTGTAATTGTTACTCCTGTAGATCCCAAAGCATTATAACCCACAGCTACATTGTCACGAGAAGCTTGAGCACTTATATTTTTTAAAGCATTAGACCCAACAGCTGTATTGAAAAGAGAAAGACCACTACATGCTGTTAATGCATTAAAACCTACAGCAGTATTATTATTTCCTCCGTTAAGTGATGCTAATGCACCACTACCAACAGCCGTATTCTGAGCACCAGTGTCTGCATTTGGTGTATTGATAGCCAATGTATTAAATCCGACAGCCGTATTGTTTGCAGAGGTAGTATTTGCTGCTAAGGCACCAGTACCAAAAGCAGTATTGTTTGAACCTGTATTGGCAGCTAAAGCATTTAGTCCAAATGCTGTTCCATTGGAAGTAGCACCAAGCGTTAATGAATTTAGTCCAAAAGAAGTACTGGTTGCTGCAATTTTTCCTGAAGCAAGATTATTTCTTCTAAAAGCGACATCAACATTTGTAGCTGCTGCTGTTCCTATAAAATTTGTACCATCTATTATTCCAGTATTCCCGGTCGTTAGCCATCCTGTTGTGGCACCAGTAACAAATCGTTCCCATCGAGTGGCATTCCAAAAATAGAAACCCGGTGTTACAGCATTGACACCTGCAATAGTTGCTGTGTTGTATATAATCTCAGAATTAGTGGGAGCTGCAAGTGGTAGTGATGAATTTGCTCCAATTAACAAACGTATTCTAGGAACTAAAAAACCATCATTCGCAGAGAAAACATCTAATGCAGCATCGGGAAGAGTTGTTCCAATTCCAACTTGTCCATTCACATGAAATGTAAGAAATAAAAGTGACGCTAAAAATAAAAGTGATTTCATGATAAAAATATGTTTGTGTGATATAGGTCTATTTAAAATTCGAATTATTTTGTCCAACGATTCGAAGTTTCTAATATAAGCAAGTCTGTTGTATCTAATTTCACAAACTACTATATAATAACTATACGAAATTTTTAAATTAAAATAATTTGGTAAATTGTTACAAATACTAGAGGTTTCTATAAATTACATGCCCTTGATTGCTGATTTAGTATGAAGTCAATACTAAAACAGAAGGTCATATGTTGCGTTAATGTATAGGTAATTTCACTTTCCTATGTAATTATAAAAAGCGGAAAAATATGAATTTAGTATAAATTTAGACGTATCGGTACTGCATCACTAAAAAAAATATTAAAAAATTTGATATCTGACAACATAAAAAACCAAACCTTTTTATGTTGTATTTTAAAAAAAACAAGAAACCCCATCAAAAATTTGATAGGGTTTATTGTTGTAAATCAGTGTCGGATGTAACGTTTTTGTAAGAGGTTTTAAACCACAGTTAAATCGAATCAGTAGTATAAAATACTATCCCAAAATCGATTTCAAATCGCCATTCATAGCTCTAACGGCATCAGCACTCTTAGCAAATTTTGCTTTTTCATCGGCATTAAGAGTAATGTCAACAATTTTTTCAACACCAGTACTCCCTATAATACAAGGTACTCCAATGCAGATATCACTTTGACCATATTCACCTTCAAGATAGACTGAACATGGAATTAATTTCTTTTGGTCATTCAAAATACTATCTACTAAATAAGCTACAGAAGCTCCAGGTGCATACCAAGCGGAAGTTCCTAATAAACCTGTTAAAGTAGCTCCTCCAACCATAGTATCTGCAGCGACTTTTTCTAATTCCGCTGCTGCTAAAAACTCAGAAACCGGAACACCGTTATAAGAAGCCAATCGTGTCAACGGAATCATAGTAGTATCGCCGTGACCGCCAATTACCATTCCTTGAATATCGTTTGCAGGTTTGTCTAAAGCTAAGGACAAGTAGGTTTTAAAACGAGAACTGTCTAGTGTTCCGCCCATTCCGATGATTCTGTTTTTTGGCAACCCTAAAGATTTGAATGTCAAATAAGTCATTGTATCCATTGGATTTGAAACAATAACGAAAATTGCTTTAGGGGAATGTTGCAATAAACTTTCGGCTACCGATTTTACAATTCCAGCATTAATACCTATTAGTTCTTCACGAGTCATTCCTGGTTTTCTTGGAATTCCAGAGGTAATTACTACTACATCGCTATTCGCGGTTTTAGTATAATCATTGGTACTTCCTGTAACTTTAGTGTTAAAACCTAAAGTAGTTTGCGTTTGCGTTATGTCTAACGCTTTTCCTTCTGCAAAACCTTCTCTAATATCTACCAACACAATTTCGCTGGCAATTCTTCTGTAAGCAATAGCATCCGCACATGTTGCACCAACGTTTCCTGCTCCTACAATTGTAACTTTCATTTTTTTATATTTATTGTTGTTGTCTCTTTTTTTGAATTCATCCTGAGTTAATTTACTTATATCAGTTCGCCGCGCTGGTTTGAGTAGCTAATCCCGCTATCCGCGCTACATGGTAGCTCGCTCCTATCGGGGCTAATTACGCGTCTATTTTAGCATAAACTGCATTCTTCTCAATAAATTCTCTACGTGGTGGTACTTCATCGCCCATCAACATTGAGAAAACTCTGTCGGCTTCGGCCAAACTATCAATTGTTACACGACGTAAGGTTCTGTAACTTGGATCCATTGTGGTTTCCCACAATTGTTCCGCGTTCATCTCTCCAAGACCTTTATAACGTTGAATAGCGGCACTTCCTCCCATTTTTGCATTGGCTACATCACGTTGGTCATCATTCCATGCATATTCTTTCTTGTTCCCTTTTTTAACTAAATATAAAGGTGGTGCTGCAATATAAATATGACCCGCTTCGATAAGTTCCCGCATAAATCGGAAGAAGAACGTTAATATTAAGGTAGAAATGTGACTACCATCAACATCGGCATCACACATAATAATTACTTTATGGTACCGCAATTTTTCAAGGTTCAAAGCTTTACTATCTTCTTCTGTCCCAATAGTTACTCCTAAAGCTGTAAAAATATTTCGAATCTCTTCGTTTTCAAAAACTTTGTGGTGCATTGCTTTTTCTACATTCAAAATCTTACCTCTCAAAGGCAAAATTGCTTGAAAATTTCTATCACGACCTTGTTTTGCCGTTCCACCTGCCGAATCTCCCTCGACTAAGTAAACTTCACATTTTGCTGGATCTTGCTCTGAACAATCAGATAGTTTTCCGGGTAAACCGCCACCGCCAAGAACGGTTTTACGTTGTACCATTTCACGTGCTTTCTTAGCAGCATGACGCGCTTGTGCAGCTAGAATTACTTTTTGAACAATGATTCGAGCGTCATTTGGATTTTCTTCTAAATAATTTTCTAACATTTCAGCAACCGCTTGAGAAACCGGAGAAACTACTTCTCTGTTACCCAATTTAGTTTTGGTTTGTCCTTCGAACTGAGGTTCTTGTACTTTTACCGAAATAATAGCGGTTAATCCTTCACGGAAATCGTCTCCAGTAATTTCAAATTTTAATTTATCTAACAATCCTGAAGAGTCAGCATATTTTTTCAACGTACGCGTTAATCCCATTCGGAACCCTTGCAAATGCGTTCCACCTTCGTGCGTATTGATATTGTTTACATACGAAAATATATTTTCTGAGTAACTAGTATTGTAAACCAAAGCCACCTCAACTGGAACTTCTCCTTTTTCATGTTCCATGCTAATCACATGGGAGATAATGGCTTCTCTTCCTTTGTCTAAAAAGCGAACGAATTCTTTTAACCCTTCTTTTGAATGAAAAACTTCAGAGGCAAATTCACCTTTTTCGTTAACATCTCTTTTATCGGTAAGCGTAATTGTGATTCCTTTATTTAAAAACGACAACTCACGCATACGGCCTGCAATAGTGTCATACGAATACTCTATAGTTTGAGTAAAAATGGTTTTATCAGGATGAAAAGTAACCATTGTTCCTCTTTTAGCAGTTTCACCAACTTGCTTCACAGGATACATTGCTTTTCCTTTTTCGTATTCTTGCTCATAGACTTTTCCGTCTCTGAAAACGGTAGCTTTCAAATGATCCGATAAGGCATTCACACAAGAAACTCCAACACCGTGTAAACCTCCGGAAACTTTATAAGAGTCTTTATCGAATTTTCCACCGGCACCAATTTTAGTCATTACCACTTCCAGCGCCGAAACGCCTTCTTTTTTGTGCATGTCAACCGGAATTCCACGACCGTTATCTTCAACAGAAACAGAATTATCTTCATTTATAAAAACGGATATCGTATCACAATGTCCAGCTAAAGCCTCATCAATAGAGTTGTCCACTACCTCATAAACCAAGTGGTGCAAACCTCTAACGCCAGTGTCTCCAATGTACATGGAAGGACGCATTCTTACGTGCTCCATTCCTTCTAATGCCTGAATACTATCGGCCGAATAACTGTTCTTTTTAATCTCGTCGCTCATATTATTTTATCGTAAAAAATATATTTTTTGTCTAACGAGCAAATATATAAAAACACGAAGGATTTCCTATGGAAAATCGGCTTTAAAACCCTTAAGTTATTAACATTTTTGGCATTATTTCAACAAAAAAACGCCCATCAAAAAGAGAGGCGTTTTAGAATCTGAAGTAAATTCAGATTAAACAAACAACTAAACTTCAATATCAACTCACTACTTTACAAATGAGCTTTATTTTTAAGGCGAACCTTTACTTTTTAAACCTTTTACTTCACCCGTTGGAGCTGCAATTATATATTCAGGGCAATTTTTTTAGTTCGTCACACTGAGCTTGTCGAAGTGCTTTGTATTAAGGTCTTCGACAAACTCAGACTGACATTTAGGTATTTAATTGAAATCAAAATAGACTAAAAATCTGTTTTTTATCAAACTACTTTATAATTAATCCTAACGGATTTATTTACGCTTTGACATAGGCGTCATCATGAACACTTGCCACTGCTCTACCAGACGGGTCATTCATGTTTTTAAATGCTTCATCCCACTCTAAAGCGATTTTGGTACTACAAGCCACACTTGCTTCCTGAGGCACACTTAAAGCAGCTGCATCACTCGGAAAATGTTCGTGAAAAATGGAACGGTAATAATACTCTTCTTTGGAAGTTGGCGTTTGAATCGGAAACTTGAATTTGGCATTAGCTAATTGCTCGTCCGAAACAGCCTCAGCAACAACTTCTTTCAAAGTATCAATCCAGCTGTAACCCACACCATCACTAAACTGCTCTTTTTGTCTCCACGCTACACTTGCCGGCAGCATATCTTCAAAAGCTTTACGAAGCACCCATTTTTCCATTCTTTCTCCGTTAATCATTTTGTCTTGGGGATTAATTCGCATTGCAACATCCATGAATTCTTTATCCAAAAATGGAACGCGTCCTTCAATGCCCCAAGCGGCTAAACTTTTGTTGGCGCGCAAACAATCATACATGTGAAGTTTGCTTAATTTACGGACGGTTTCTTCGTGAAATTCTCTGGCATTTGGAGCTTTATGAAAATATAAATATCCACCAAACAACTCATCAGAACCTTCGCCTGACAACACCATTTTTATTCCCATAGATTTGATAACTCGCGCCATCAAATACATTGGCGTTGAGGCTCTTATCGTAGTTACATCGTATGTTTCTATATTATAAATCACATCGCGAACCGCATCTAATCCTTCTTGAATGGTGAATTTAATTTCGTGATGTATGGTTTTTAAATGGTCAGCAACTTTTTGAGCTGCAGCCAAATCTGGCGAACCTTCTAATCCTACTGCAAACGAATGCAATTGCGGATACCAAGCATCAACAGTGTCTCCTGATTCGATACGCTTTTGTGCATATTTTTTGGCAACAGCCGATGTAATTGAAGAATCCAAACCGCCAGAAAGTAATACTCCGTAGGGAACATCACTCATCAATTGTCTGTGAACCGCAGCTTCTAAGGCAGTTTTAATTGCTGCAATGCTGGTTGCATTATCTTTTACGGCATCAAAATCCGTCCATTCTCTTTTATACCATTGCACAAACTCACCATCTTTACTCAACATATAATGTCCGGGAGGAAACAACTGAATTTTGGTACAATAGCCTTCTAAGGCTTTTAATTCGGAGGCCACATAGAACGTTCCGTTTTCATCCCAACCAATGTATAAAGGAATAATTCCAACATGATCTCGTGCGATGAAATATTCGTCTTTTTCTACATCATAAATCGCAAAACCGAAAATACCGTTCATTTCATCTAAAAAGTGAACGCCTTTTTCTTTGTATAAAGCTAGGATAACTTCGCAGTCACTTTCGGTTTGAAAATTGTATTTTCCTTCAAATTGTTTGCGCAATTCTCTGTGGTTGTATATTTCGCCATTGGCCGCTAAAACCAAACTTTTATCTTCGCTAAACAGAGGTTGTTTCCCGGATGCAGGGTCTACGATTGCCAATCGTTCATGAGATAAAATTGCCTTATCGTTACTAAAAATCCCGCTCCAATCCGGACCACGATGTCTAATGATTTTTGACATTTCTAATACTTTTGGTCTTAAGACTTCTGCTTTTTGTTTTAAATCAAAAGCACATACAATTCCGCACATATTCTTATTATTTTATTTTGATAGGGCAAAGATGAACTAATAGTTATAAATGAAAAACCAATACCGCTATTTAGTTATAATTTATAACTAAAATATAAGATAAAAATGATTTATGAAAGTTGTCGAATCAAAAAAATATATTTTGAATTGAAATTTGTTACGAAACGCTTTCAACAGTATACTGTTTGCCATTCATATCAAATACAAATCCAACCGCATTCCCCATCACTTTACTTCCTAAAGGGGATTGTGGCGAAATTGCAAAAATGGTTTTGTCATCAAGGAGTAATTTGGGTAAAGCTGTACTTATAAACAGCAGCATACCATTTGCTTGTACCAAACTTCCTAACGCAACTTTTTTATGTGTTTGTGATGCGTCAATTTTATCGAGAATGGCTTTCTGCTCCAGAATTTCTTTAAGCTTGTAATTCAGTTTTTCTTGTTCCAAATGCATCATCGACAAAGCGGTTTCGTGTTTGTCTCCGGCGGAACCTTTGGCATCGTTTTGCGCATCACTAGTTAAACCCGATATCATGTCTTGAAAAACATCAATTCGGTCTTGAAGCATTTCTTTATAGCGAAAGAGAATTTGTTGTTTCATAGGAGAAGAAAGATAATAGACAGATAAATGTTAGCTATTTTCAGTTAAAAAATTTGTCTATTCTCTTTTTGTCTATCATCTATTATCTTAATTTAAAAATCAAATTTATAACTCGCTCCACCTAAAACTTGTAGCCCTTGCACCGGAAAATTCAACCATCTTTGGTAATTTTGATTGGCTAAATTGTTACCTTTTAAGAAGAACGTCAAACGCTCACTGAATTTGTATCCGACATGTGCATTCAAATCAAAATAGCTTTTAAGTGTAACCACTTCGTCAAGTGTAATTGGATTAGATAATGAAGCAAAATGCACAAAGTCTTTTCGTTCACCCACAAAGAATAGGCTTGTTCCGGCATACCATTTTGGCGTAATAGTTACCTCTAAAGTAGTAGCCAATTTTATAGCCGGTAAATTCCAAGCTTCTTTTTCAACATCTGTACTGTAACTGCTGAATGTTCCGTTGATTCCAAAGGCAATATTTCGAGAGAAATCAGCTTTCAACTCTCCGAAGAAACTAATCGTTTTTACCTTATCATAAGCAACATTAAACGAGTTTCCATAATTAAAGCCTTCAAACGCTACACCTTCTTCATAACCATTGCTTTTGAATAGCGCTTTTCCATCTTCATTTCGGTAAGAACCTCTAATGTTATAACTCACGCTGCTGGCTAGTTTACCCTTTAACCCAGCGTAAACATCGTATTTTTGATCTGTTGGCGCAACGCCCAAAGTTGGTGACACGAAGAAATTATCTTGTACAAAATCATGATAGGAATTTTGCTGTAACGTTCCTTCTAAACCTGCATAGAAAACCATCAAATCGCCCACTACTTTATAAGAACCCGTAACTTGCGGATAGATAAAGAATTTACTTTCACCGCCTTCTTGTGCTGCGCTGTAAAAGAAACCAGCACCAATATTTACGGACAAGTCATTTTTATTGATTCTGAAGCTGGGTTGAAATCCGAAATTGGTAAAACCATATTTGTAAGCGGCACCACCAATAAAAGTTTGATCAAATGTACCACTGATGTAATCGACCACAAAATCGGCTTTAATTTTTTGCTCTACGAGGTCAAATTCGAGTGATGGTTTGACTACAAACCGATTTTCGGCTGAGCCATAAGCATCCCAAAAACGAGTAAACTTTACCGAACTTTCATTTAAGACAGTGTCCAAACCTAACCTACCACCAACATACAACGTGTGATAAGTTTGCTGTTCATCAATTCCGTCAATGGTTGCTTGACTTAAAGTATTTGGGTATATTCCGTACCAATTGTAAACTTGATGTTGGTAGCCCAAATCGGCATTCCACGTTAATCCTTTAGCGCTACTTCCGTAGGTTAAATCCAACGCAGTATTGAACATTTTATCGTCTAATACCACATCTTTTATTCCACCTTGTGTAGAATTATGGCGCAACATGCCTCCAAAATAATCCGTATTGCTCACGTTTTGTGTTACAAAAAGTTCGGCGCCAACAGTACCAAAATTTCCAGCTGCCAAGGTTAAGTAATTGCTGAATATTTTTTCTTGGGCGCTTTTATCTACACTAGCTGCCTTTCCTTTTGCCGGCGCAAAAGTTGAAGCTACAGGAAAAGAAAAAATATTGTACTGAATGTTCTCTTTTTTAGAAGTATTCTCATCATCAAGCGTAGGTGTTTCCTTCACTTTAAAAGCATCCGAAATAGAGGGCGAATACGGTTTTACCACATTTACTACTTCTGTTCCAATGTTATCGTCTTTCTTTTGGGAAAAAGAGAATTGTAGTGTAAAAAGAACCGCTGCAAGTGTTATTTTATTTTGAAAATTGATTTTCATATCTGTTTTTTTATTGGCACATTGATTGCGCAGTATGACATTTTTATTCGGTTAAAGATGAATTCGTTTTGGCCGCTTCGCCTTTGATAATTTTTAGTTCCGTTTGGGCTTCAGCCATGACATCATCAAATTCTTTGAAATTTTTTATCACACTGTCCAAGATAGAAGTGGCACTGAAATTATCTTTCATCTGATAGTAATTTTTAGCCATAACAATTAACCCTTTGGCGCCAAAATATTTGTACCCTGAGTACTCTTTAGCTAGCTTTTGAACAGTTTTATTAGAATCTTCGTATTTCCCGTCTTTGTTTTTAAAATAAGCATCATAATATAGGGCTTCAGCGGCTAATTCTCCTTTGGCAATGGTCAATAATTTGGCATAAGCTACTCTAGCTTTTGCTTCGTCATTCACTTTGATAGCCGCTCGAGCTACAATAATTTGAGCGTCACTTTTAATCTTATTATCTGTTTTTGGATTTGCTAAAACTTTATCTGCATAAACCACCGCATTAGTATAGTCTTTTTGGTCGTAATAAGCTCGCATCAAATTAGCTTGTGCAAAGGTGATGTTCTGCGGAAAATCGGCTTCAGTTTCAAGACGTTGTAATACCGGAAGTGCTTTGATATAGTCCTCCTTTTTCAAATGAATCTCAGCCAAACGCGCAAGAGCTTGTTCTGTAAATTCGCTTCTAGATTTGCCTATTACAAATTCATAATTCGGAACCGCACTGGCTTCTTTTGCGTCAGCATATAGCGATTGGGCCAAATAAAAATTAGCTTTTAACGAGTGAAGTCCGTTGGGGAATTGTGCAACATAACCCCCTAAACTAGTAATGGCCTGTTTAGTGTTGTTTTGCAAATATTGTTTTTCTGCAGCTTCATAGGTATCGTTATCTAAATCGGCATCCGTAACTGCAACAAAATCTAATGTTCTTACCCATGCGGCATATTCATTTACTTTTCCGAGATCCATATAAACTAATCTTGCGGTTGCTACTGCTTCTGTAGCTTCAGGCGTTCTTGGATATTTAGCAACCACTTCTTTAAATTTGGCAATCGCTTGCTCATTTCGTTGACTGTTGTAATATACCAATCCTTGACGCAAAATTGCTTTAGAAGCGAGTAACCCATTTTTGAATTCACTCAACAATTGGTCATAAGTTCTTAATGCTAAATCTCCTTTGTTTTCGGTAACATAAGTATTCCCCAATTCGAAAAGGGCATCATCACGGTATTGAGAGGTTTTAAATTTTGTTAGGAACGAATTGAAATCCTCAATTTTCTTGTCGTTTTTACCCACAAATCCGTAGCTCAGTGCTTTTTGAAAAGCAGCATAATCAGTATCAATACCTTTCATATCGATTGCTTTGTTGTAAGCATCCATTGCTGGCCAATATTTAGAAGTCACGAAACGACTGTCGCCTAATCGAAGGTAAGCATCATTCAATCGCGTCCTGTCGTCTTTTGGTCCGTCTACATATTTTTGGAAATAGTTTGCGGCTTGATCATATTCTTTTTGCTTGAAATAAGCATAAGCAATATTGTAGCTGATGTTTTTGGCTTCTGGACAGTTTTTGGCTTCAGCCGATGCCTCAAATTGTTTGAAACTCGAAGTAGCATCGCTAAAATTATTTAATACATATTCTGTCTCACCTTTCCAAAAATTGGCACGTGCGGTAATTTTCTCGTTTCTTGGATTGGCTATTGCTTTGTTAAACATGCTCATAGCTTCTTGATAAATGCCATCCGTAAACAATTCAATACCTCTGTAGAATAACACTTTTTGGTAAGCCGTTTTATTTTCAGGTGTCTTGTTTTTTTCTAATAATGATAAAGCAGCTTTGTAATTTTTAGATGTAATGTAGGAGTTAATTAGCAAGTTTTCGATTTCAATTTTGGCAGTCGAGTTCGGATATTTATCGACAAAAGCAGCTAAAACATCTGGAACGCTTTGATAGGAGTTCCCAATTTCGTAACTCAATTTAGCATAATTCAGATTGGCATCTTCTTGAATTTTTTTGTCAAAATCCATTTCCGAAGCACTTTTAAAAGCATTAAGTGCTTGTTGTTTTTTATCGGTTTTGAAATAACATTCCCCTAAATGGTAGTAGCCATTTTGCGCTACAGCATCTTTCCCGTCAATAATTTTATTGAACTGCAAAATGGCATTTTCATAGTCTTTTTGTTTGTAATAGGCATACCCTAATTGGTAGAAATCGGTATTGTTCCATTTTCCTTTTTTGCCTTTGTAGTCTTTTAAATAAGGCAATGCTTTGTCATATTGTTGCAAGTTGAAATAACTTTCACCAATGATTTTGTTTAATTCTGATTTCTCAAGAGCATTCGACTTGGGCATGGCTACCAATCCGGCATCAATTGCCTTTTGGAAATCGCCCGATTTAAAATTCATATCAGCTTTGAAGTAAGACAATTTTTCTGAATACTTTTCTTCGCCTTCAACTTGTTGGAAATACTTGTTGGCTTCTTTATAATTATTTCCTTCGTATTGCATAAAACCGAGATAATATTTGGCTTGTGTGCCATATTCTTTAGAGCTTTCCGCTTTTATCAAATACGATTGTGCTTCTTTTTTATTTCCAGCCGTGAAATAGGCATAGCCTTTTTGGAACGTGAACTTATCTTGTTGCTCGTAAGACAAAGTGTTTTCATCCACTTTTTCAAAATACTCTAAAGCTTGCGGGAACTTTCCTTGTTCAAAATAATATTGTGCTACTTCGGTGTAAGCTTGGTTTTGTTTTGAACTTGTCGGATAGTCTTTAATAAATTTCTCAATCAATTCATCTGCATTATTCTGATTCAAATGAATGGCACAAATCCCAATATAATAAGCACAATCTGCCTGAATATCAAGTGAATTGTTGTTTTGTTTTACCTTTTCGAATAGAATTTGGGCCGATTGGTATTGTTTGTCTTTAAACAAGAAAACCGCATTGTCAAATTCCGACAATTTATTAGTATAAATGGCGGATTGTTGCCCTGAAACTTGGGGAATTACAGCCATAAATAACACAAAAAATAATAGTGAAACGTTGCGCATGATTTTTATTTTAATTTATCCAAAAATAGTATCCTATAACCTATAACGTAAAAACAAAAGGATTTATTATAAACATTCTTGTAAACAATTTTATTTTAGAGAACAGAAAAGCGACAATTCGACAATGAGATGAAGTGATTAAAGAGAAACAGAGCGAATACCGTACTTATTTATCGGCAGGCCATTTTTAGAATTTGATTTTGGGTTTATTATTTATTACATTTACCCCTTAAACACATTATCGATGTCAGCAACTGTTTTATCTCTAAAAAACGTAACCATTTATCAGGAAAACCGAGTGATTTTATCCCAAATTAATCTTGAGGTAAAAGAAGGTGAATTCCTTTACATCATTGGTAAAACCGGAACAGGAAAAAGTAGTTTTATGAAAACACTTTATGGTGATTTACAACTAACTGTTGGCGAAGGAACCATTGTAGGCTACGATTTGGCTCAGCTGAAAGAAGATGATATTCCGTTTTTAAGAAGAAAAATTGGAATTGTTTTTCAGGATTTTCAATTGCTTCCAGACCGAAATGTTAACGAAAACATGCTGTTTGTGCTGCGAGCAACAGGATGGACAGATAAAACCGAAATGCAAGTTAAAATAGATGATGTATTGCAGCGTGTTGGAATGATTGGTTTGACCAATAAAATGCCCCACCAACTTTCGGGCGGCGAACAACAACGAGTAGCAATTGCCAGAGCACTATTGAATGATCCTGAACTTATTTTGGCAGATGAACCAACCGGAAATTTAGACCCACAAACTAGTGCTGAAATCTTAGGCGTTTTGAAAAAAATTAACGACAATGGCAAAACAGTGATTATGGCAACTCATGATTATGCTGTGATTATGAAATTCCCCGCCAAGACATTGAAATGCGAAGACAATACTATTTTTGAAGTAGTTCAAAAAACGGTGTAATGCTAACGGTTTTAATTCCAACTTTCCATTATAATGCTTTGCCTTTGGTTGAAGTCATTTACAAGCAATGTATTGAAGCTGGAATTGTTTTTGAAATTATTTGCCAAGACGATGCCTCAAAATCAGCATTAAATACCGAAAATCAAAAGATTAACTTACTGCCAAATTGCCATTTCTACTCGAATTCCGTTAATCTTGGTCGAGGAAGAAATATCAATGCCATGGCTTTAAAAGCTACGCAGGAATATCTGTTACTAATGGATTGTGATACAGTACCCGCCAAAGCTACTTTTATAGAAACGTACATCACCGAAATCCAAAAAGGAAAACTAGTTGTTTTTGGAGGCATCATTTATCAAACAGAAAAACCAAAAAAGGAAAATTTATTGCGCTGGATCTATGGACAAAACAGAGAAGCTTTACCCGTTGCACACCGAAGTAAAAATCCTTATTTTGCCACATTAACCTCCAATATTATATTTAAAAAAGAAGTTTTTTTATCCAATTTGTTTGATGAAAATATTACCAAATATGGGTATGAAGATGTGGTTTGGATAAAAAAAATAAAAGAGAAATCAATTGAAATAACGCATGTTGACAATCCGACTTTTCATCTGAACTTGGAAACTTCTGAAATCTATTTGAAAAAAATTCACGAATCATTGCAAAATCTTCGTTTAATTTCAAATTTAGGACTGATTACCACTGCTGACAATAGGATACTTCGCACCCACAAATCCGTTTCCGATATTGGCTTGAACGCTTTTTTTGGTTTTATCTATACTACATTTCACAAAACCATGGAGGCCAATTTACTATCGAATCATCCAAATTTACTGCTGCTTGATATATACAAGTTGGCCTATTTTTGTAAAATCAACAGCCAATGAGTCCTTTCTTTTCCATCGTAATTCCGTTATACAACAAAGAAAAATTTGTGCTTGCCGCATTGCAGAGTGTACTGAATCAAACTTTTGATAATTTTGAAGTGATAATCGTTGAAGATGCTTCTACGGATAAAAGTCTAGAGTTCGTTTCAACTTTAAAATCCGAAAAAATTAAGGTTATTAAACACGATACGAATAAAGGGCTTTCAGCTGCCAGAAATACTGGAATAAAGAATGCTAGAGGCAGTCACATTGCCTTTTTAGATGCAGATGACGTATGGAAACAAAGGTATTTAGAGGAACTTTATTCGCTAATAAAAAGTTTTCCAGAAGCAAAATTATTTGCTACCAATTACGAGGAACTTTTTCAAAACGACAGCATTCTATTGCCTAAAAATAACACTGAAAACTTACCGGAAAAATCGATAATTCCAAATTTTTTTGAAATCAGTTTAGCCCAGCCGTTGTATTGCCCGTCGAGTTTTTGTGTTGATAAATCAGTTTTTAATACTATTGGTTTTTACAACGAAAGGATACGATTTGGGGAAGATGTTGATTTTAATATCAGAGCCAATTCAGCTTATCAATTGGCATACTCCAAAAAACCATTGGTAAAATATACGATGGTATCCGAAAATCAAATTACCCAGAGTGTTATAAGTGGAAAAATCATCACAGATTTCGATTTTTTTGACAAACCTGGCGTTTCAAAATCATTAAAAAAATTCTTAGATTTTCACCGGTACATTATGGCCAAACATTACAAGGCCGAAAATAATCAAGTGGAATTTGATAAAATGAAAAAAGGGATTGACTCTAAAAATTTAAACTTCAAGCAACGCCTACTTCTGAATGCGCCGACATCTTTACTTCTCTTGGTTCAAAAAGTAAAACTCTTTATGCTAAATAAAGGCGTTCGGTTTACTACTTACGATTAGACTCTAAGTAAACTAGATATTCCTTGAAATCTCGGAGGTAATCTTCCTCTAAAAATTCACCTGAAGAAATTACCAAACAAATCGATCCAGAAGAAAAATTATCTAATTCACGCCAAATATTCGACTTAATTAGCAATCCTTTATCAGGTTTGTTTAAGGTTACTTTTTGGATTTCTTGGCCATCATTTAACACTACATCAAAACTACCGGAAAGCGGAATTAACAATTCAAATTGCTCTTTGTGCGCGTGTCCGCCGCGTCTGGCAGTGCTGGGTACATCAAAAAGATAATACACTCGCTTCATCGGAAAAGGAAGTAAGTCTTTTTCAATTACGGCAATGTTGCCTCTGGTATCGTGAATTTTTGGTATGTCTATAATCTCAATATTCATGGTGCTAACTTACTTTATTTTTAACAATTCTAACCATTGTTTCCCTATTGTTTCAATAGCAAAAGGTTGAATGCTTGTTTTTGTGTTTTGTTTACAATGTTCAAGTAATTCGGAATCAGAAAAAAACAAATTCATAGCAACTACAAGCTGACCAAAATCTTGATTGGAAACTAAAAGTCCGTTCTGCCGATCCACAATAATTTCATTTGGTCCGCTAAAACAATCAAAGGAAATTACTGGCGTTCCAACTGCAAACGATTCTAAAATCACATTGGGAAATCCTTCATTTTTACTCGCCAAAACAGTAAATAATGCACTTTGATAATACGGAAACGGATTCTCTAGAAACCCTTTAAATATGATTTTATCTTCAAGGTTTAATCGCTTTGCAATTGCTTCATATTTTGGCCGATTTTGTCCTGCTCCAAGCAAAACCAACTTGATGTTTTTATTTGGTAAAACTGATTTGGAATAGGCTTCAATTAGCTTGTCAAATTGTTTTACACCTTCGTTCATCCGCCCAACTGCCAAGATATATTTTCCATCCGCAATTTCGTAATCATTTTTTAAAGTGGATATTGCAAGCAAGTCGATGGGATTGTAAATCTGAAAAACTTTTGCTGCCAAACCTTTGGAAACTATTTCAGATTGGATGGCTTTGGAAACCGCTACACAATTTTTGTTGCCATAAATAAGTTTGGACAAAGAAGATGATTTTGGAAAGTAAAAATCTAAAATCCCGCTATGGACAGTGTAATACGTGTTGTGTGGATAACAGTATTTTGAAATTACCAACTCCTGAAGGAATCCGGTTCGGATTCTAAAATCGATTACAGCATCAAAATTTGTGTCTTTGATAAATTTCCGAAATTCTAAAAATCGAGTGATTTTTCGTTTTATTGAATTCGCTTCCGGATTGATAGCTCCCAAATTGAATAAGGAACCCGAATATTCATACTGAATCCAATCTACAAAAATACAATTGTGCACTTCTAAACCCGCTTTTTGCAAATAAACAGATACTAATGCATGTACTTTTTCGGCACCACCATTTGCCAGACAATCGCCTATTAGTGCTATTTTGAATTTTCTGTCTTGGTTTATCATTATTGCCTGTCCCATTTCCTAGCAAACCTCGTTAATTTTTTTATTTTTACCATTCAAAATAATTAAAAATTGCCTTTCCTTTACTTTTTTACAGGCGAAACTGAATTTTTGAAAAATAAAATACCCATGCGAATACTACTTGTTGGTGAATACAGTCGGTTGCACAACACTTTAAAAGAAGCCTTGATTGCCTTAGGACATGAAGTGATTCTTGTGGGCAATGGCGACGGTTTTAAAAATTATCCAGTAGATTATTCCATTAACGCCAAATGGTGTCACGGTAAGTTGTTGAACATTCCAAGGCAATTGGTTTTCAAACTGTTTAAATTTGATTTTGCTAAGATTGAAATTGGGATTCGATTTTATTTGTTATCCGATAAACTAAAAGGATTTGACGTGGTGCAACTCATTAATGAAAGTCCGATTCAAACCATCAACTCTATTGAAAAATCATTATTAAAAAAACTGGTCAAAAACAATAAAAAACTATTTGTTTTGTCCACCGGAGTTGATTATTTAAATGTGAAATTTTGGTTTGAAAATAAAGAAGCACCCTCTATTTTACAGCCTTATTTTAAAAACCCGTCATTAGAAAAAGAGTATCGTTATATTTTAGAATACCGGACCAAATCGCACCAAAACCTGCATGATTTTGTATACCAACATTGTGATGGTATTATTGCAACTGATGTTGACTATTTGATACCCTTGCAAGGCAATGCAAAGTTTTTAGGTCTTATTCCAAATCCAATAAATTTGAGTAAATTTTCTGTTACAGAATTAAAAACTGACACCAAAATAGTATTATTTCTGGGGATAAATCAATGGAGTTACCATCAAAAAGGAATTGAGTATTTTGAAAAAGCTTTGCGTAGCATCAAAGAAAAATTCGCAGACAAAGTTGAAGTTCTTACAGTTCAAAATGTACCGTATGCAACGTACATCAATCTTTACGAAAAAGCTCATATTGTTTTAGACCAAATGCATGGTCACGACCAAGGATATAATGCTTTAGAAGCTATGGCAAAAGGAAAAGTTGTTTTCACAAATGCCAGTGAACTGTTTAAAAAACAGTATAATTTGAGCGAAAAAATAGCAATTCACGCAGTGCCTGATGTAGACTATTTGGTAACTGAATTATCCTTTTTAATAGAAAATCCCGAAGAACTAAAAGCCATGGGAAAACGCGCTAGAGCTTTTATCGAAAAGGAACATGATTACGTAAAGATTGGGGAGCGCTATTTGGCAAAATGGAATCACTAACTACACTTGCAACCAATTTTCAAGTTGCTTCATTTCTCCCTCCCAATCTCTTGATATATTGTCTTTTAAGAATTGTGCGGGAACACCACCAATAAGTATATGATTCCCTAATGAACAGTAGTCTTTAGTACACAAGCTATTAGAAGCAATGGTGCAAAAATCAGGTGTACTAGTATTAGATAAAATTGTCACTCGATTGCTGATGTAGTTATAATTTCCAATGCGTATCGGTGCTGTAAGCGGAAGTTTTTCTTTAGTAACGGTATTAATCATTTGATGAACGGTTGTGTCTGAAAGCTGAGATTCATAACCAATTCGAGCAAAATCGCCTAAAGTAATTTTGTGGAAACAAATAATTTTCCCGCTGTTTCCCAAGGAAGACATATTGCCCATTTCAAGAGTAGCATTTTGGGCTACGTGAATGAGATAGTCTTTACCAAATTGGACATATCCATTAAAAATCATTTTCCCTTCAAGATAAAACTCAGCAGTGCCCTTTGAACAAGTTATGATTTCATAAGACTGTCCGAAACCAATCATACCCGCTTTTATAGGAGCATTTATGGTTATTGTACCTGAAATATTTTTAAGTTTAACGCTACCATAAAAATATACTGGAAGTTTTTGAGCAGTTGAAAATGGGAATTTCATAAAATTAAAATAAAGTGTTTTACTCCAATTAACAGAATAATAGAATTTTAATTTTTGATAAAAGTCTCTAAGAAGCCCCATATTAGTCATTTTTTCTTGAAAGAAAATCTTTAAAATGCAAACGTTGATTTAATTGAATCCATGAGAAATAAATTGATATCAACACCAATAAAGGCAGCAATATATACTTTAAAACAACCAATTCAATCTTCAAACTAAGAAAAGTTAGTATGCAAATACTGATACAATATAAAAATAATTTGTAAAACTCAGTGTCAAATGTAAAAGCATATTTTTTAGAAAGAATCAATTTCAATACAAAAAAATGGATGATGTAGTTAACTAAAAAAGTAATACCCAATCCTTGAAGGCCATAAAAATAAAAGCCTATCATGTTTATAATCAGAAAGGCCAAATTAAAACCAATTGAAGTTCTGACAAAAACTTTGGAATCTCCTTTGGCAATCAAAACATAGCCCATTGACCAAGAAACAGCTTTAACAATCATTCCTAAAATCCCCCAACAAACTAGCGGAACTATCGGTAAAAATTCTTTAGAATATAACAACCTAATAACTGTAGGTGCAAAAATCAAAAACACAACAATAATAGGAGTTAACAATAGGATTGCGATTACAGATTGTTCTTTTACCAATTTCTTAATCTGAAAATTATCATCACAAACTTTGGCTAACCTTGGATAATAATCGGTTGCCATAGCAGTAAAAATAACGCCAACATAAGTATTGATTATTGTAAACCCAGCGCTGTATAAACCAACCTCTCCAACTCCTTTAAAATTGCTTATGAAAATTTGAAGTAAGTAGGAAGATAAAGTAGTAAGTAAACCAATCAAGCTCAACGAAAAACCGAGTATGATTAGTTGTTTTCCTTCTGTAAAAACTTCTTTATTGGTCAACGCAACAGCATCAATCTTAATCTTATTTCTAAAGAAAAAAGCGGCAATCATAGCGACAACTGAGGAAAAAACAATAGCAGGAATAATTCCGTCAATCTTAAAAAAATAATAGAGCGGCAAAGAAACCAATAAACCTAATAGATTCCCATAAAAATTGGCTTTCGCCAAATATTTAACTTTACTCAAGCCTTGCAAAACAAGTAAATTTCCATTTGTCAATTGTTTGAATAATAAAGTAACTGATAGTAAAACAAAGGACAAGGTTTGACTAGTGTTTCCGAAAGTAATCCGACTCAATACCGGTGCAAACAGGAGTACTACAACTGCTCCTAAAATTCCGGTAAAATAAATTAGTCTACGTAAAATAGCAACTTCTTTAGCTAAAGTTGTGGCATTATTTTCGGCTGTGGCAACTGCTTTTACGCCACTAATTTCAATACCAGAATTGGTACAACTTGCAATCAGATTTAATGCCGAATTAAACAATCCGATCAGGCCAATCCCAGCTGGGCCAATCAATATTGCAATCACTTTTGACCTGACTAAAGAAATGATCATATTGAAAACCTGAACTCCTCCAAAGATTGAAGTTGATTTGATAATTTGGCGGTATGACGACTTAGTATCGGTCATTACTTATTACTTATTCAAAAATTAGGTTAAACAAAATTAACAAATACAAATGGGGAATGCTTTTAGACCATAATATTTTCCAAAAGAGGATAATTTGAAGTTGGAAGCTCATAATAATCCTGAACCACCGTTTTGGATCCAAAACTTTCTTTCCAAAAGAGTATGCCTTCTTTGATTTTTTTCCCGTTTTCTTCATGCGATGGACCAAAATCGAAAAATTTTTTTTCCTTAAAAACTTCTGTGATCAAATGATGGTAAAGATAGTCCAAACTTCCCAATTCGTTCTTCTGCTGATTTCCAGAGATGTACTGCGGATGGGCTACAGTATCCGTTATAAAAACAGTAGTTCCTGCAACAATTTTATCTTGATGGTATACATTAAAATGACGGATGTTGTTGGGAAATTTTTGCTGTAAACTAATCATTTCAGCTGCGGTATGTACTGGTTTTGAATCGTGCTTCTTGGTTAAATTCGGAATCAAAATCTCGTCCCAAAATAGCTCAAACTGTACTTCTTCTTTTATGACTAAATCATTTTTAAGACCACGCCGAATGCTTTCTTTTCGGGTTTTTGCAATCGAAAAAGGTTTTGACAAATCAAGTACCGAAAGACAATCTCTGCGAATCAGTTTGGCATTCGTCAAAAACAAAGCATATTCAATTTCTTCAGTAAAAAATTGATTGTATATGGACGGAACTAATTTTAATTGGAAACTGCTAATCTCATTTTGCTGTAAAAATTCCAAAACCGATTTTGCAATTTCTAAAACTTCACCCAATTTAATTGTAGCCTCAAAAACAAATCCGCCATAAGTTAAGCCCTGATGCGAATAAAGTGTAGCTCCAACCCTATTTGCCGGAATTACAGAAACCAATTTTTCGTTTTCAAAAACCAGTAAGGAAAAATCTTCAAAACGGTCTTTATGGTATTCCATAAAATTACGATGGAATAAAAATGTTGCATTTTTGGCACTGCTGACAAAAGCATTCCATTGCACAAAATCTTCCGAAACATAGCGTCTAACAGTATAGTTTTTCACAAGTATTCTTTAAGAATTGGAAAAGTAAACATTTATTTTTAAAAATATCAGACTTATTAAAAAATCCGTTTTCAAAAAAAATTGTCTAACTTTAAAACTTCAATATAAGGCTTTGAGATTAAAACCATTTTTTGCTTTTTTAATTTTATTTTTTTGCTTCATTTTTACAACGAATGGACAAAATGTATCGCTATTTAATCAATTTAGTGGGCGTTTTGATTTTACTTTTATTGGAAATACGCTAAATGTACAACCCAACGGAGCTAACGATCCTTGCTTATTGCTCACAAGTTCTGATGCCACTCTAAATTTGACTGCTACTGACGTCATCGAAAATGCATATTTGTATTGGGCAGGTTCCGGTTCAGGCGATTTTAATGTTAAATTAAATGGGATTGCTATTACTTCGCAACGCAATTTTTCAGCTGTGCAAATTATAAATGCCAATCCAAATCCAATTCCATTTTTTAGCGCTTTCGCAGATGTTACTCAGCTCGTACAAACTATAGGAAATGGACTCTACACGTTTTCTGACTTGGATGTAACTCCATTTTTTAATGCAGAAACTTATTGCAATAACGGAACTAATTTTGCCGGATGGGCCATTGTAATTGTCTATAAAAACAATACTTTACCTTTAAACCAAATCAATATTTATGACGGATTAGAAACTTTATCTAGTCCAAATCCTGGCATTGTGGTAGATCAGTTGGTCATTAATTTAACAAATTTATACGTTTTAGATAATTCGGGTGCTAAATTAGGTTTCATAGCTTGGGAAGGTGATGCCACAATAGCAAATCAAGAATCCTTGTTGATTAATGGCATCCCTTTGAGCGATGCGTTCAATCCGGTAAATAATGCTTTTAACGGCACAAATAACATCATTGGAAGCAGTGATTTATACAATATGGATTTGGATATTTACGACATTCAAAACAGCATTGCCATCGGAAACACATCGGCAACAATAACCATGACAACGGCGCAAGATTTTGTTTTAATCAATACCATTGTTACAAAACTGAATAGTCAATTGCCTGACGCGACGGTAACTTTAGATTCGATTGATCAGGAATGTGATTCTAGAATCCTCAATGTAAACTATACCGTTTCCAACTTAAATGCCACCAATCCATTGCCACCTGGAACGCCAATCGCTATTTATATCGACGGAGTTTTTACTGCCTATGATGAAACCATTTTACCTATTGCTGTTGGTGACAGCGTGAGCTTTCAGTTAACTATGACAATTCCAACAGCAGTCCCATTGAATTTTCAATTGACTATCGTGGTAGATGACACCGGAAACGGCAGCGGAATTGTTACTGAGTTGATTGAAAACAACAATACTGCTTCAACATCCGTTTCATTTTGGGTAAGTCCAACATTCAACACTTTAGAACCTCTACAAGCGTGCAATGAAGGCTTTGGTAGAGCAACTTTTGACTTTTCTGCTTATGAAGATTTAGTTAAAACAAACCCGGCTGATTTGGTGCGCTTTTTTGAATCAATAGATGATGCAACCGCTGCTGTAAATGCAATTCTAAATACCACAAACTATGTTGCAACAACTACTCCGAGAGAAATTTTTGTCAGAGTTTCTAATGAAAATTGCTTTGTAATCTCTTCTTTTATTTTAGTAAGCAACAACTGTCCGCCCACAGTTTACAACTATGTATCGGCAAATAATGATACGTATAACGAGACTTTTACCATCGACGGTTTGCGCGATATTTTTCTGGATTTTAAACTTGAAATTTACAACCGTTGGGGAAGATTAGTGTGGACGGGAAACAACACTACTGAAAACTGGGACGGATATGTAAAAGAAGGGCTTGGCAGTAAAAATGCTACCGATGGCACCTATTTTTATTTGCTTTTTTTAAATGACATCGATTATCCAGAACCGCTCAAAGGATTTTTATATTTAAATCATTAAAAAAACACTGTAACTTTGACTTTTCAAATGGTAGCATGAAACAAATCTCTTCTTCTCAAAATCCGTTTATAAAATCGCTAATTCAACTACAAGAAAAAGCAAAAGCTCGGAAGCAAACGGGCACTTTTTTAATAGAAGGAATGCGCGAAATTGAGCTAGCCATCAAAGGGAAATACAAAATAGAAACCCTTTTGTTTGTGCCAGAAATTGTAGATGCACAAATCATTTCTAAATTTTCAAATTTTCAAATCTCTTTAATAGAAATCTCTAAAGAAGTCTATCAAAAACTTGCCTACCGCGATACAACGGAAGGCATTCTGGCTGTTGCCAAAACCAAGTCATTAGATTTATCCGAATTAAAACTTCCAATAAACCCACTGATTCTCGTACTGGAGGCAATTGAAAAACCTGGAAATATTGGAGCCATTTTAAGAACTTGTGATGCGGCCAAAGTTGATGCCGTTCTGCTTGCTAATCCGAAAACCGATTTATACAATCCGAATATAGTGCGTTCTAGTGTTGGCTGTTTGTTCACCAACCAAATCGCAACTGGAACAACTGAAGAAATAATCGCATTTTTACTAAAAAACAACATCAATTTCTATAGTGCAACACTACAGAATTCAACGGCTTACCACACCCAAAATTATACTACACCAACAGCTTTAGTCGTGGGCACTGAAGCTACTGGATTAACCGAGCTTTGGCGCGAAAAAGCAACGCAAAACATCATCATTCCGATGCAAGGCGAAATCGACAGTATGAACGTTTCTGTTGCTGCAGCGATTTTGATTTTTGAGGCCAAACGTCAAAGAGGATTTCATTAACTTCAATTTATTAAGCAACCAATAAAACCAAATAATATGAAAAATAATTTGTTTACCTCGTTTCAACCGATCAATTTGTCAATGGGAATTTTATTAATCAGAATTACTATTGGAGTTCTTATGGCATTTTATGGCTATCAAAAATTAATGAATTTCGAAACTATGGCTGCATCCGATTTTTGGGCAAAGGAAGTGAGTTTTCTTGGTATGACCGGAAAAATTCCTTTAGCATTAACCGTTTTTGCTGAGTTATGCTGTAGCTTACTATTAATTTTAGGCTTGTTTACGCGATTGGCATTGATTCCGTTACTAATTTGTATGGGGTACATAATTGCTTGTATTGCCAAATATGATGTGATTTATGCTGGCGATAACGGAATTGAAATGAACACAGCATTTGTTTATTTTCTTATCTATTTTGGACTTTTATTAACTGGTCCTGGTAATTATAGCTTGGATCATAAAGTTATAAACCGATAAGACAATTCATTTGCACATCTCGTTTGTTATTTCTAATTTTAGGAATTGATTGAATAGGCTATGATTGAAATAGATTTAGAGGGAGAAAAAAAAGCGATTGCCCGAGAATACAAAGAATTACTTCGTATCAGTTATCATACACTGACCGATTCTGATAAAAAACTCATCCGAAAAGCATTTGATGTTGCTGTTGAAGCGCACAAAGATCAAAGACGCAAATCAGGAGAGGCCTATATTTTTCATCCCATTGGCGTGGCCAAAATTGTAGCTTCCGAAATTGGTCTCGGTGCAACAAGCATTGCTGCAGCTTTAATGCACGATGTAGTTGAAGATACCGATGTAACTGTAGAAGATATTGAGAAAATGTTCAATCCGAAAATCGCACATTTGGTAGAAGGTTTGACCAAAATCGCACAGGTTAAAAAAGACATGAACATCTCGATGCAAGCGGAAAATTTCCGTAAAATGCTTTTGACTTTGAATGATGATGTTCGCGTGATTCTAATCAAAATAGCCGACCGTTTGCATAACATGCAGACCATGGATGCTATGCCCGATCACAAACAAGTTAAAATTGCTTCTGAAACACTGTACATCTATGCTCCATTGGCACATCGATTGGGATTGTACAACATCAAAACCAAACTCGAAGATTTAGGATTAAAATATACTGAACCCGATGTTTTTAAAGACATTGTCGGCAAAATTAAAGAAACAAAAGAAGAGCAGGATGAGTATATCAAAACCATTTCAGATGTATTAAAAAAATCATTAGACGAAGAAGGTGTTGAATATACTTTAAAAGGCCGCCCGAAATCCATTTATTCTATTCGCAGAAAAATGGCTGCACAAAATGTGACTTTCGATGAAGTATACGACAAGTTCGCGCTCCGAATCATCTATAAATCCAATTTACATGATGAGAAGTTTTTGGCGTGGAAAATCTATTCTATTGTAACCGATCACTACCGTCCGAGTCCAAGTAGGTTACGTGATTGGATTTCATCGCCAAAATCAACTGGTTACGAAGCGTTGCACATCACCGTGATGGGACCAAAAGGCCGTTGGGTTGAAATTCAAGTGCGCAGTGAACGTATGGATGAAATTGCCGAAAAAGGATATGCAGCACACTACAAATATAAAAACGGTGCTACTGAAGAAAGCGGTCTAGACACATGGTTGAACCTGCTGAAAGAAGCGTTGGAAAGTTCAGAAACCAATGCAGTCGACTTTGTAGAAGATTTCAAAATGAATTTGTATGCCAAAGAAATCTTTGTATTTACACCCAAAGGAGAAATCAAATCCTTACCAAAAGGCGCCACTTCGCTTGATTTTGCTTTTAGCATTCACTCTGAAATTGGAATTAAAACAAGAGGAACGCGTGTAAACGGAAAATTAGTGCCTCTGAATCGGGAACTAAAAAGTGGTGACCAAATAGAAATCATTACTTCTGTACATCAAAAACCCACAATTAACTGGTTGGATTATGTGACAACATCTAGAGCCAAAAATAAAATCAGAAACGTTCTTAACGAAAATACCAAGAAAATTGCCGAGGATGGAAAAGAGCTTTTGACTCGAAAACTAAAGCATTTAAAAATCACCATGAATGAGGGTGTGACCAACGAATTGGTGAATTTTTTCAAACTGAAGACCAGTTTAGATTTGTATTACCGGGTTGGAATTGGCTCTATTGAAAATCAACAGCTGAAGGATTTTGCCGCTCAAAAGAGCAATACATTGATGAACTTCTTCAAAAATAAAATGAAGCGGTCGCCAACTACACAGGCTGAAGACATTCACAAACAAGTGCTCAATAGCAATTACGACATGTTGGTTTTTGGCTCGGAACAAGACAAGTTAGATTATAAATTATCATCTTGCTGCAACCCAATTCCAGGTGACGAAGTATTTGGTTTTATTACGATTAACGAAGGAATTAAAGTCCACAAAAAAGACTGCCCAAACGCTATAACCTTGCAATCGAATTACGCTTACCGAATCATGCAAGCCAAATGGATAGACTCATCCCAACAGGAATTTAGAGCGATTCTAAAAATTACTGGAATGGACAGTATGGGTTTAACTAATGAGTTAACCAAAGTGATTTCGAACAACATGCACGTAAACATTCAAAGTATTTCGCTTAATGGAGACGCTGGGATTTTTAATGGACAAGTTGCTGTTGTTGTACAAAATAATGCCATTTTGAAAAAACTAATCGAGAATATTAAAAAAATCGACGGAATTGATAAGGTTACCAGAGTTTATACGAATTAAGGTTTTTTAGTTAAAGGAACACCCATCATAAACCGCTTAATCTTTTATAAACATCTCATAAGTTTTAATTAAAAAAAATAAAAATCTATCTTTGCCACATGACATTAATTGCTACAGATAACAGTAAAAATCAAGAGACTGTAAAGAACGTTTTTACTTTATATCTTGAAAACAAAGGACACCGCAAAACGCCTGAACGTTATGCTATACTTCAAGAGATTTATGATAGCGAAGAGCATTTTGATATTGAGAATTTGTATATCAAAATGAAAAACAAAAACTACCGCGTATCGCGTGCTACCTTGTACAACACTATTGAGCTTTTATTGGATTGCGGTTTGGTTCGGAAACATCAATTTGGACAAAACCAAGCGCATTATGAAAAGTCTTACTTCGACAAGCAACACGACCACATCATTATGACTGACAGCGGCGAAGTAATTGAGTTTTGTGACCCACGAATTCAAACTATTAAACAGACTATAGAAGAGATATTTGGTATTGATATTCACAACCATTCGTTGTATTTTTATGCAACTAAGAAAACGGAATAACAATATGACAAGTAAACAATATTTTGTTAGAACATTTGTATTCGTAATTGTATTCTATACCTTTTATAATTTAGTTACCCAATTTTTGGTTGATTATGAAATTATAAACATCGATTATATCTTAAAAACAGTAGCTATTGGTTTTGTTGTAGCAACTGTTTTGGGATTGATAAATTATTATACTAAGTTTAATTTTTTCACAGGAAAAAGAAATCAATAAAAAGTAAATTATTCCTAGAATATTTACTTTTCAGCATAGTACATTATAACAAAACACAACAACACAACACAAAATGACTGTAGATTTACTACTTGGATTACAATGGGGCGACGAAGGAAAAGGAAAAATCGTTGATGTTCTTACTTCAAAATACGACATTATTGCGCGTTTTCAAGGCGGACCAAATGCTGGTCATACTCTGGAATTTGACGGAATAAAACACGTGTTGCGAACTATTCCGTCCGGAATTTTTCATAACAATAACATCAACATTATTGGGAACGGCGTCGTGATTGACCCTGTAGTTTTCAAAAGTGAAATAGACGGTTTGGCAAAATTCAACCTTGATTTAAAATCCAAACTGATCATTTCAAGAAAAGCTCATTTAATTTTACCAACGCACAGATTATTGGATGCCGCATCAGAAGCCTCTAAAGGAAAAGCAAAAATTGGTTCTACGCTAAAAGGAATTGGACCAACTTATATGGATAAAACCGGAAGAAACGGATTGCGTGTAGGCGATATTGAATTATCAGATTTTAAAGAACGTTACCGAGCTTTGGCTGACAAACACGAAGCCATGATTGCGTTTTACAATGTTGACATTCAGTACAATTTACCCGAACTAGAAAAAGAATTTTTTGATGCTATAGCCGATTTGCAAAAATTAGATTTCGTGGATAGCGAAGAATATTTGGCACAAGCTCAAAAAGCTGGAAAATCTATTCTTTGTGAAGGCGCACAAGGTTCGCTACTCGATGTGGATTTTGGAACCTATCCATTTGTAACCTCATCAAACACTACTGCTGCTGGCGCTTGTACCGGTTTAGGCATTGCTCCAAACAAAATCAAAGAAGTGTACGGTATTTTCAAAGCATACACGACTCGAGTTGGTTCTGGACCATTTCCAACTGAAGATTTTGAAGAAGCTGGCGATGTAATGGCAAGTGTTGGTAACGAATTTGGCTCAGTAACGGGTAGAAAAAGACGTTGCGGTTGGTTAGATTTGGTTGCCTTGAAATATGCTGTGCAAATTAATGGCGTAACCCAATTGATGATGATGAAAGGGGATGTACTCTCAGGTTTTGAAACCTTGAAAGTGTGTACGTCGTACAATTATAAAGGAACGGTGATTTCACATTTGCCTTATAACATTGAACCCGAAAACGTCACGCCTGTTTACACCGAATTCAAAGGTTGGCAAGCCGATTTGACAGGATTAACGACTTATGAAAGTTTACCTGCAACACTAAAAGAATATATTGAGTTTATAGAACAACAACTAGAAGTGCCCATAAAAATTGTGTCTGTTGGACCGGATAGAAAACAAACGATAACGAGATAAAGTAGAAACCCTTTCAGTGATGAGAGGGTTTTGTTTAGGTACAAGCCTGCTGATTTAAATCTGGTTCTCCACAAATTTTATTGTGAAGTAGTGAAGTTTTATTAGTTTTCATAACTTTACAAAAGAACATTGGTACACCAACTAATTTAGATTTGAAAAAGCAGGTGAAAATAATTTCTAGAAGTGATTGCACTCGTTTTGTGTTCCTTTTTGGTATTTAAATTCACCTTTGTGACAAATTCAAAATAAAGAAAAAATGAAAAAAAGACTTATTCACTATTTAAGCAAAATAGTTAGAGGGTTAGATCGACTACTTTACAAGAAGAATCAATTTGTGATAATATCCAATAATTGTTGGGGTGCCGAAATATATCAACGACTAGGAGTACCTTATAATACGCCTTTTGTAGGACTTTTTATCTTTGGTCCAGATTATATAAAATTGTTAGAAAATTTAGAACACTACTTGAATTTTGAACTGACTTTTAAGAAAGAATCTAACTGGATCTCGCATGCTGTGAAGTATCCTATTGGCCTTTTAGATGATATAGAAATACATTTCATGCACTACAAAGATGATCAACAAGCAAAATCTAATTGGACCAGAAGATTAGAAAGAATGAATGCTGTTAAAGACAGGAATGACTATTTCTATAAAATTTGCGATAGAGATTTAACAAACTCCGATATTATTTTAAAGTTTCATGATTTACCATTTAAGAATAAAATTTCATTTGGAATCAACTCCTTAAGTCCCGAAAATCACTTTCATATTACAGAAAATGAAAACAACAAAACGGTTCCTGATGGCCTTCAACTATATAAATGCTCCTTTAAATATATAGATCTTTTAGCATGGGTAACCACCGGAAAGATTACTCAGAATAGCTATAGTAAAATAAAATCAGATGCAAAAGTTTCCTAAAGTGTTGTATTAGATGTGATACAAATCTTTAAACTTAACTTATTAAACTTCCTAAAATATTGCATTCAGTCCTCTAAAAATTTCTTAAAAGCAAAATGGAAATTGATGCTGCAACATTAAAGAAAATCTGTTGTTCCCTTCGATAGCTATAATCAAATAGAAATGAAATTTTCTGAACCATGGCTAAATACTATTTCATAAATACAGGTTGTATACGCTTGTTTACAATTGGTTTTGACGGGAATGGAAAAGCTCCATATTTTAATTTTGCTACAGCCAAACCCAGTCCTTATGGACTAACTCCCAAGTTCAAAGTATTTGCAAAACACTTAAAAATATGATTAGCGGATTTCTTTTTATATATTAGTATTTTAAACACAAACCAAATGAACAAACTCTTTACTCTTGTCTTTTTTTTATTGTTTTCAGTACTGACTTCCGCTCAAGATATTTCGGGTGATTGGACTGGTGAAGTTGAAATACCTTCAGGCAAACTTGGATTTGTTTTCCACTTCAACAAAGAAGCAAACGGATACACGGCTACAATGGATATTCCAAAACAAGGACTAAGCAATTCCAAAGTCGAAATCACCACTTATGCAGACTCTATCCTAACAATGAACATGACGGGTTTTAAACTCGATTATTCAGGTCGTTTGAATAAGCAAAATGAATTCATAGGCAACATCAGCAAATCAGGACAACCATTAGCACTGAATTTAAAAAAAGGAAAAATAGAACTTAATAGACCACAGGAACCTAAACCGCCTTTTAGTTATTATTCAGAAAACGTAACATTTAAGAGTCTTGCGGATAAAACCAATTTGAAAGGAACCTTAACGTTGCCCAAAAAAGAAGGGAAGTATCCAGTGGTAATCATCATTAGCGGAAGTGGGCCACAAGACCGGAACGGAGACATGTTTGGTCACAAACTCTATTGGGTGATTGCAGACCAAATGACCAAAAATGGTATTGGCGTGTTGCGTTTTGACGACAGAGGTGTCGGAGAATCAGAGGGAAATAAAGACGACACCAATATTACAATCAATGCAGCAGACATTAAAGGTGCCATTTCGTATCTAAAAACAAGAAAAGAGGTCAATAGTTCTAAAATAGGATTAATTGGACACAGTATTGGCGGTATTGTAGCTCCCAAAGTTGCGGTAGAAACTAAAGAGGTAAGTTACATCGTTATGATGGCAGGTCCCGGACTTGACGGTGATAAACTAATGCTGTCACAAAAAGCAGCTTCTGAAAGACTACTCGGAGTTCCTGAAGCGCAAATACAGCAAGGACAAGTACTTTTTGGTGGTGTTTATGATGTGGTTGTAAATTCAAATTCAGATCAAGCCGGAATTAAAGCAGCAGTAACCGCTTATTTCAAAGAAAAATTAGGTGACCAAATTCCAGAATCTCAATTAATAGCGATAACAAATCAAATTACAAGTGAAGAAGTTTTAAGTTTGTTGAAATCAAAACCTTCCGTATTTTTAAGCAAAGTAAAATGCCCAGTATTAGCAATCAATGGCAGTAAGGATTTTCAGGTGCCGGCTAAAGATAATTTGGCAGCAATAAAGAGTGCTGTAGAAAGTAATGGGAATACCAAAGTAAAAATACTCGAATTAGATAACCTCAACCACCTGTTTCAGGAATGTAAAACTGGAGCGCTAAATGAATATGCCGAAATAGAACAAACCATCTCACCATCAGCTTTAAATGCTATGACCTTGTGGCTATTAGAGCAGGTAAAATGAAATTATTATAATTGAAGACGAAAAAGAGCTTGGCCGTGATAGTGCAAAATATTTAGCAGGAGAAAATTATTTATGTGAATTTGCTTTAACTTTTTAAGATGCTTTAGAGAAAATTGAAACCTATTGCTATGACTGCATTTTACTTTATATTATGCTGCCCGATGGCAATGGTCTGCAACTTTTGCAAGAACTTAAAAAATAAAATAAACAAGAAGGTGTAATTATTATATCGTCCAAAAATGCTTTGGATGATAAAATTCAAGGCTTGCATCTGGGCGCAGAGGATTACTTAACCAAACCGTTTCATTTTTCGGAATTAGCTGCTAGAATATTTTAAGTAATTAGACGTAAGCAATTTGACAACGCCACTATTTTAGAACAAAATGAGCTAAAAGTTGACTTGATTGCAAAAACAGTCTTTGTTGACATTGAACATATCGACCTCTCAAAAACAGAACTAGATTTGTTGCTTTTTTTCATAGGAAATAAAAATCGAGTGGTTTCTAGAAGCACGTTGGCCGAGCACCTTTCGTTAGCTTTTGCTAATTTTGAATTGCGTATCAGAAGTACCGAAATACGATTAGGAAGACAACAATTCGCCTTCGGTATAGCTCGCTTTTTTGACGCGGGAACCGTTAGAAACCAATGACAAAATTTAAACTTTACCAAAATTAAAACCTCCTACGGTGGTGGTTTAAGAATTACTTGGAATCAATCAACAATACGCACTTTCGATTATGGGGTTTCAAAAGAAGATACTTTATTTCATTTTGGTATTGGACAAGCTTTCTAAATCAAAAAAGTATGAAAGTGGCAAAAATTATACTTTAGAACTTCTAGTTAGCATTAATGGCTTCCTTTACAGGTTATAGTCATCACATTTACTTTTATTAAAAATAAAATTTTATTATCAACTATTTTTACGAACTTCGTAAAGTACTCACTGTTAGACCAAATCCTTTCAAGTGGAGTATGAATTCTAGGAACCATTAAAAATATAAAAAATGAAAAACCTACTATTTTCAATTTTGCTATTGGTTAACTTAAAATCAATTGCAACTAACTATTATGTAAGTCCGGCAGGAAATGCTAGTAATAACGGACTGACACCAGCAACAGCAAAAGACGACATCGAAGATGCGGGACTGTTAACAGCACCTGGCGATACCGTTTTTGTAATGAACGGAACCTATACTTGGGCCAATCCTAACTCAAATGTTGTTAATATATATAATTCCGGCACCGCTTCGAATTGGATTACCTATAAAAATTTTCCTGGACACAATCCAATTATTCAATCACAAAATTGGGCAGCAATTCAAATACAAGGAGCTGATTACATTGAGATTAATGGATTTGAAATTATAGGCAATGCAGACTCGATTACTTTTGCGTATGCCCAATCGCAACAAACAAACTTAAACAATCCACTCACTTCTGGGAATGGAATTGGTTGTGCTGCACAATTTGGCAATCCATCCAACAGAAGCCATCATATTACAATTAAAAACTGTAAAGTTTCTAAATGTCCGGGTGGTGGAATCTATACCAGTAAAGCCGACTATATTACAATTGAAAACAATATCGTTTCAGAATGTGGTTGGTATGCACCATATGGTAACAGTGGAATATCTTTGTACCAATGCTGGAACTCCGATTCGTCTGATATAACGAAGAATTTTGTCACAGGCAACACATGTTATCGCAACGAAAACTACATACCTTTTTTTGCTGTAGGAAGCATTACAGATGGAAATGGAATTATTATTGACGATGGAAGAAATACACAAAATGGATCAACGCTAGGAGTTTATTTTGGCGGAACATATATTGCTAACAATCTTGTTTATGATAATGGAGGCAGAGGGATTCATTGCTATTTAGTGGATAACGTAACCATAGTAAATAACACTTGTTATAAAAACAACCAATCACCTGCAATTACTGACGGAGAATTAACGGCCTATAGCTCGGGTACTATTTCATTTTTAAACAATATTTCAATGCCCGACACCACAATCCCTCCAATAGATGTTTATAATGCTACTACTATTTTAGTTGATTATAATTTGTGGGCAACAAATTCTGGAATTGCAAATCCATTTGGAAATAATAGCATAATAACGGCAGCCAATTTTGTTTTTGCTTCTTCAAATCCTTCATTGGCTGACTTCCATTTGCAGTCAACAAGTGGAGCCATCAATAACGGAACCTTGAGCAATGCGCCTAGTATAGATAGAGATGGCAATAGTAGACCCTTAGATAATGCTGTTGATATTGGGTGTTATGAATACCAAAACACACTATCAAACCCGAACTTTACCAATGATGCAAATTCATTTTCGATTTTTCCAAACCCTGTGAAATCTACTGTGAATATTAAATTTGAAGAAACACAAGACAGACAAATTTTAATCGAAATATTCAATTTGTTGGGTCAAAAATTGACAACTCTAAAAGCTAATACTAAAGACGGATTACTCACAATAGATAGTAGTGATTTAAAAAATGGAACATATATAATTTCATTAAAAGAGAATGAAAAAAGAATGGAAGTACAAAAATTCATTAAAAACGAATGAAAATTTAAAAGCCTTGCTGTCTTATGTAAGGTGCAAAATAACACAATTTATTAAAGTCAAAGTTTTTTAGTTACAAGAAATATAAAACCTAAAACACCACGAAATATTTTTTAATTATACTGTACAAAACCAAAAAAGTCCCGACGAATTGGGACTTTACTTTTACAATATCGTTTACAACTTTAAGAGTAAACTTTCACTTGGTTTCAAATAGAGTTGTATTACTATAGCGTATTTACCATCCATAACAATTTCCAAACCAATTAATACTTTCATGTTAAAACAAGAAACCCGTTCCTATTCAACAGCATTTTTTATTTTATTGCAACGGAATCAATTTCTAATTTGAAACTTTCATCTTTTTTATTTCCAATTAAAAAGGCAACTTCTTCGAGCTGTGTTCCGTCATAATTGGGCAAATCTAATGTTCGTCCTCTAAAAGAAGCATACATTTCTTTGAACGGAATTTGTATTGTTTGCCAATCTCCGTTGGTCTGAAATTCATACACATAGGAATACCCTTTTCTAATTTCGGATTTAACTCTAAACTGATATTTTTTTCCGTCGCCTTTCAATCGGATGGCGAATGATTTAGAACCTTGAATGGACATTTGCTTAAAATAATACTGAACAGAACAAAATCCACCGTTATTTTCAGTAGAAACAGTTCCTTCAAATTGACCATGACCTTCTTTATTGAGAAAAAATTTACTAGCAGAAATGCCACCCATAACATCATCATTCACAGTGCGCCAGCGCTCTAGATTGGAATTAGTTTCAAAGTTGAAAATCACAATTGGATTGGTAATCATAAAGAAAAAAATAAGTAATGCCATATTTATAAATCAGATTTTTAGTACCTCTACAACTTAAAAATAAAACTCTCACTTGGTTTCAAACTCAACTGAATGGTTCCCGTTCCGTCAGTCACTTTTAGTTGCGCTTTGCCGCCGTAAAGTTGGTCTTTCAAATCATACAATCCGTCTTTGAGATTCCATGTCATAATAACATCATTTGGAATCTTTAACTCAAAATTACCAGGCGTTACCCAAGAGAAATTCACCACGACAATAAGTTTTTCGCTGTCTGACCAACGCACATAGGAATAGATACCGGGTTCATATTCTTTGGTTTCCTTACGGTTCAAGGTTTGTATTTCCTGAAATTTACCCATTAAAGCATCACTTTTTAAAGTAAAATTCAACAATCGGTAATAAAAGTCGCGCAGTTGCTTTTCGCTGTCGGTTAACTGTCCACCATCAAACTTACCGCCATTCATCCAACGTTGGTGGTGCGGAACACCTATATAATCAAAAATAGAAGTGCGGGAATGGGTTCCAAAACCGGCATTTTCTTTTCCATCTTCGCCTACTTCTTGACCAAAATATACCATCGTTGGTGCTGAACTAATGGTTGCGGAAACAACCATCATCGGTTTACCTTTTTCTGGTGTTCCAGCAAATTCAGGGCTGGCCAATCGTTGCTCATCATGATTATCTAAAAAATGAAGCATGTGGTGCTCAATATCCATCATGTTATTTTGAATCTCCGAAAGCGGATCAGGCAAAGATTTTCCTTGAATTACAGCTTTCAAATGATCGTAAGTTTCTACTTTATCATACAAATAATCCATTTTTCCTAGCTTGATATAATTCCGGTATTCCTTTGGGTTATATACCTCAGCTAACAAAAAGGCATTTGGATTTTTCATCTTGATAGCCGAATTCATATAACTCCAAAACTCGTGCGGTACCATTTCGGCCATGTCATAGCGGAAACCATCTACACCTTTGGCTGTCCAATACAAAGCAATATCCCTAAATTTTTTCCAAGAACTTGGAACGTCTTTATCTTGCCAAAAAGCAAAATGTTCTTTATAATCTTTAGCACTATATCCTTCAGGCAATTCAGGAAAATCCTTTTTCCCTTCTGGAGTAATGCCATAATTTACTTTTACGGTTTCATACCAGTCGTTACTATCTGGTTTCGCTTTGCGCGAACCATTTCCTGTCCACTTAGCCGGAAATTCAGAAAACTTGCCGTCTGTTAAGGGATTCCCTTCACCATTTAAAGGTTTGTAAGTATCCGAAGTTGGCACTTCAAAAGGGGTATTTGGAATGTAATAAAAATTATTATTTCGAGCATATTCAACCGACGTATCGTCTTCGGCACCAAAATCGGTTACTCCTTTCGGATTGTTTAAACTGTGGTAATTTCTGGCGATATGATTGGGTACAATGTCGATAATAACTTTCAACCCATTCTTGTGCGTTCGAACAATCAAGGCTTCAAACTCTTCTAAGCGTTTTGCTGGATTGATGGCTAAATCTGGATTCACATTATAATAATCTTTAACCGCATAAGGCGAACCTGCTCTGCCTTTGACCACATCAGGATCGTCATTGGAAATGCCATATTGGGTATAATCTCTAATTACATCGTGATGGGGAACACCAGTATACCAAATATAGGTTACACCCAGCTTTTTTATTTCTTGTAATGCTTTGTTCGTAAAATCATTAAACTTCCCTACTCCATTTTCTTCAATAGTACCCCAAGGTTTGTTAGTAGTATTTTTGTTTCCGAACAATCGGGTAAAAACTTGATAGACAACTTCTTTTTTAGGCGTAAAAGTTCCTTTAGGTTTAGTGCTCATAGTGGTCTTGTTTTGGGCAATAGTTGTAATTGTTAAAACACAACTCATTAGTAAGGAATATGTTAAACTAGCTTTCATAATAAAATTGCAACTTATAATTGGTTCATTAAGTCCTAGCTACAAATATAGGAATATAGTGTTTCAATTTTTCGGTTGATAGCAAAAATGAGATAATAATTAAAAACATTGGATTAATAAGTAAAAACCATGGAATAAAAATTCAGTAAATTTAAACTCAGTAATGCAGCTATATTTGTTTAAGAAATTAAAATCTTAAAGTTTTGAAAACAGCATCTAAAATAATTTTTTATAGCATACTACTTTTAATCGGGCAATATGTATGGTCTCAAAAACCTGCAATTGATAGCTTAAAAAGAGTCTATAAAGCAACCCAAATCGACACCGCTAAAGTTGGCATTTTAAACAAACTAGCAACAGAATTTAAAGAAATAAATCCCGATTCTACTTCATTTTATGCCACTAAAGCGTTGCAAATGGCAAACCAAGTGAATTACGATTTTGGTCGAGCCAATGCTGAAATAAATCTGGGCAATGCCTCTATAATTTTAGGCAATTATGCTGTGGCGAAATCACATTTTGAAAAAGCGAAAACCACATTCAATTCACTATTAAAATCAGATTCAGCAAACAAAATGTTCCTTTTTGGCTTGGCGCGATGCTACTCTAGTTTAGCCGTTATCTTTTCGCAAGAAGGCAATTATTATGAAGCGTTAGACAAGTATCAAAGCGGTTTGGTATTGTATCAAAAAATCAATCAAAAGAACAGTATTTCCAAATCGTATAATAATATCGGTATCGTCTACAAATCAAGACAGAACAATATCAAAGCGTTGGAATATTTTAAAAAGGCATTAAAAATTCAGGAAGAAATTGGCGAGCAAACCCTACCCGTAACTTTGACTAACATTGGCGTTATTTATTTTGAAAGCAACAACTTACCACAAGCTTTTTCCTATTATACAAAAGCTGAAATTTTATTTAAAACCATTGAAAACACACGTGGATTAGCACTATTACAAAACTATTGGGGCGATTATTACACTAAAATTAATGCAACCGATAAAGCCGAAGTGCATTACAAACAATCACTTAGTTTGTATGAAAGTATGCAAAATAAATTTGGTGCGTCCTTAGCTTTATACAATCTTGGAGCGCTTTATTTTGAACAAAAAAGTTATGAAAAAGCGATGGAATTGGCAACAAAATCAGTAACGTATGCTCAAGAAATTGGTATACTGGATCAAACCTATCATTCAGAAAAATTAATAAGTGATATTTATGCGGCTCAAAAGCAACCGGAACTTTCATTGCAACATTATAAAAAATACATCGTGGCTCGCGATAGTTTGAATACTATGGAAAGCACCAAGAAATTTGACCGTGCCGAAATGGATTTTGAATTCCAGAAAAAAGAAGCGTTGTTTCAAGAAAAAAACAAGCGTGAACATTTGCTGCTTATCTTTTCAATAATTGGAACGCTATTACTCATTGGACTGATTTTCGTATTAATTAATCGCCACCAAGTAAAACGGCGCTTGACCTTGCAAAAAGAAGTGGCCGAATACGAACAAAAAGCATTGCACCTACAGATGAACCCGCATTTTGTATTTAATTGTTTGGGGTCAATTTCGAGTTTCATTGTCCAAAACGGAACGGATTCGGCATTAAAGTATTTGTCTAAATTTTCAAAATTAATGCGTTTAACACTTGAATATTCAAAAGACGCTTTAATTCCGATTGATAAAGAAATTGAAAGCTTGCAAAACTATTTAGAACTAGAGCAATTGCGTTTTCACGACAAGTTTGAGTTCAGTATCAAATCAACTGAAAGTGTCGAATTTAATATGGGATTACCACCATTATTAATACAACCTTTTGTAGAAAATGCCATTTTGCACGGACTAGTTCCTAAAGAAGGAAACGGAATAATTATCGTTGCGTTTGATGTTCAGAATGACCAATTACTAGTAACCATTGAAGACAACGGAATTGGGATTACAAAATCGGCCGCAATAAAAGAAAATTCGATGAAAGCGCACAAATCAATGGCGTTGGAAATCACCAAAAAACGATTGGAAATCATGGAAGCTACTATTTCTAAATCGGCACAAATTGAAATTAAAGAATTAGAAGAAAACAACGCAATCACCGGAACGCGCGTTACGTTACGATTGCCAAAACAATATATAACATAGCCAAAAGTGGGAAAGTCAAAAGTCATAAAGGATTTTATGAAAGCGCTTTCGACATTCGACTTTATAACTTTTAGACAAATATGATAACAGCAGTATTAATAGACGATGACAAGCATTTAAGAACGGGTTTAAAAGCACTTTTAGAACGTTACACTAATGAAATTAATATCATTGGCGAAGCCGAAAGTGTAAAAACTGGAGTTGCAATTCTACAGAAACTGCAGCCACAAGTATTGTTTTTAGACATTCATTTATCTGACGGAACTGGTTTTGACATTTTAGAACAATTGACCAAAACCAGAGGAAAAACCAATGCGCACATTGTTTTCATCACGGCACACGAACAATATGCAGTGAAAGCATTTAAGTTTTCGGCTTTAGATTTTATTTTAAAACCGGTTGATCCAGAGGAATTGCAAAATACGATTGCCAAAATAAAAGAAGCTGTAGGCAAAAACAGTTCATTTGAACATATCGATTTACTGCTGGAAAACATACGTAAAAAGGTAGATAATTTTAAAAGAATTGCATTATCAACCAGCGATGGCATTCACCTTTTTGATGTTTCAGATATTATAAGATGTGAGGCCAAAGTGAATTATACCGAGTTTTTTATCAAAAATCATAAGCCGTTATTGATTTCGAGAACACTCAAAGAATATGAAGAAATGCTAACCGAACACGGATTTGAGCGCATACATCAATCGCATTTGATTAATGTTTCCTATCTAAAATCATATATCAAATCAGATGGTGGTTATGTGATTATGTCAGACAACACTAGCATTCCGATTGCACAGAGTAAAAGAGAAAAATTACAGGAGCTCATTAAAGCATTATAAAACCAAACGATACAAAACCTAGAAATTATGAAATCAAATCAACACATAAAATCGAACACAATGAAAAAATTATTGCTTTTATTATTGCTTTTTACTGGAATGGTAAATGCGCAGATTGTGAATATACCGGATGCTATTTTTAAAGCGAAATTATTGTCCGCAAGTCCAACAGAGCAATTAGCAAAAAACTTTAGTGATCAATGGATTACAATCGATGCCAACAATGATGGAGAAATCCAAGTTAGTGAAGCACAAGCAGTAAAATTTTTGATTGTTTCTCATTTTCAGATTACAGATATTACGGGTATAAATAGTTTTAGCAATCTTAAAACGTTAACTTTTCGATTCTGCGCAGTGACTGCTTTAGACTTAAATGCCATTACAAGCCTTAACACATTGATTTTATTTGGCATGAATGAACTTAGCAATTTACAAATTAATAACTTGACTAATCTGACAGAATTATTCGCTTTTTCGTTATATGATTTGACAACATTAGATTTAAGTAACCTTACGAACATTACAAGACTTACTTTACAATATTCTCTTTTAGATAATTTAAATATTTCTAATTTAACAAACCTCAGTGAATTGGATTGTAGAGGAAATCGACTTACAAATTTAAACATAACTGGGTTAACTGGAATAACAAAACTAAATTGTTCTGAAAATCTGCTATCCACTTTAAATGTAAATGGACTCGTTAATCTGACAGATTTGAATTGTAGTGGCAATCAACTTTTGAATTTGAATGGAATTCCAAATGTTTCTAAATTAGATTGTTCAAATAATAAATTGACTAGTTTTAACATTAGTGGTCTTTCTAATTTATCCGAATTAAATTGTTCTTTTAACGAAATTGCTACACTGAATGTTAACACCTTATCTAATCTAACGAATTTAAATTGTGGTAGAAATAAAATTGTAACCTTAAATCTAAACGGATTACCAAATCTAATAGATTTTGATTGTAGTGCTAATTCAGAACTTACTAGTGTAACACTAAATAATTTAACAAGTTTACAAAATTTTAGGGGAACTATTAGTCCGTCGTTAACTAGTTTAAATTTAACTGGTCTGCCTAATTTGCAAAAATTAGATTGTAGCAACGGAATACTAACCTCTTTAAACTTAAGTAATCTTTCATCTTTAACTGAATTAGATTGTAGTGAAAATAATTTAACAAATTTAAATTTAACAAATTTAACAAACTTGCAAAAATTAAATTGTAAAAATAATGTTATTGCAAATTTGGATGCGACAAGTTGCCCTAATCTAATAGAGTTAAATTGTGGCGGAGGAAAAGTAGAAAATAATTCGCTTATACCTAATCTACAAACATTAAATGTTGTTGGTTTGTCTAATCTTAAAAGCTTAAATTGTAGTTCTAATATCTTATCAACATTAGTTTTAACAGGTTTAAATAGTCTTGAAAATTTGAGTTGTGGTTACTCTTCCCAAAATCCTGGTATTACCACTTTAGATGTAAATAGTTTGACAAACTTAAAAACATTAAGTTGCCCAAACCTACAGTTAACAAGCTTATATATCAGTAACTTAAGTAATTTAGTTGAGCTAAATTGTTCACGAAATTTTATTACAAATTTAAATTTAGCTGGATTAATTAATCTGGAACAACTTGATTATAGTTATAATAATTTATCTAATTTAAGTTTAATAAACCTACCAAGTTTAAAGAGTTTGAGTTGTAAATATAACCAATTGGTAACGTTAGATATTTTAAACCTCACAAATCTTGAAACATTAAATTGTTCTCAAAATCAATTAACAACATTAAATTTAACTGGTTTAACAAATTTGAAAGATTTAAATTTTTCTAGTAATCAATTAAGTTTTTCAAACTTAAGTGGTTTAACAACAAACTTAATTTCTTTAGCTTGCGATGCTAATAATTTAACTTCCTTAGATCTTAACGTCTTTCCAAATCTTCAGATTTTGGGCTGTGCAGGAAATCAACTTACAAGTTTAGACGTTACGAACTTACCAAATTTAACAAGATTATTTTTTGCTAATAATCAAATTTCAACAATTGATTTATCTAATTCACTAAATTTATCTTTATTAAGTTGTCAAAATAATTTACTTACAAATTTAGATTTAACTTCTAATCAATATCTATCACAAATTTGGTTTGATAATAATCAAATAAGTACTATTGATTTATCTAATAATCAAAATTTACAAAATTTAAGTTACTCTAGTAATCCTTTGCCAAATTTAAATGTAAATAACTTAGTTAATTTAGTGGCAATTCAATGTTCAAATACTCAAACTAGCATATTAGACCTATCAAATTTAGTTAATTTACAAAGTTTAGAATGCACTAATAATTTGTTACAAAGTTTAGATTTAAGTACTAATAGTAGGTTATTTAGTATTTCTTGTACGAACAATCAATTAACCACTTTATTCATTAAAAATGGAACTATTGAGAATATTAATTTTTCCAACAACCCAAACCTACAATATATTTGCGCCGATGCAACACAATTATATTCAATTCAAACACAGCTTAATGAATTAGGAATGACTACAACAGTAGCTAATTCTTACTGCACTTTTACGCCAGGTGGAAATCACAATACTTTAACAGGAATAACGATTTTTGATTATAATAACAATGGTTGTGATGTTAGCGATGAAGTTAATCCGTTCATAAGATTAGATGTTAATGATTTAACAACTACTGGTTCAACAGTAACAAATATCAATGGAACGTATAATTTTTATACTAATGCTGGAACTTATTCTTTGACACCAAATGTAGAAAATCCAACTTGGTTTAATTTTTCGCCACCAACTGCTAATTTTACTTTTGCAGATAACAACAATAATATTTCAACGCAAAATTTTTGCATCGCAGCCGTTGGATTGCACAAAGACATTGAAGTTGTTTTCGCACCACTTGAACCCGCACGTCCAGGATTTGACGCTAGATATAAAATTGTGTTTAAAAACAAAGGGAACCAAATGCATTCGGGCACAGTTTCACTTTCTTTTGATGATGCAAGAACCGATTTGGTTGTATCAAATCCAGCAGTTGATATTGCAGGTACAAATTTACTTACTTGGAACTTTACAAATTTAATGCCTTTTGAAAACAGAAGTGTAATAATAACATTAAACATAAATTCACCAACGGAAACTCCAACAGTCAACAATGGAGATATACTGAATTTTTCAGCAGCAATTACTCCTGTAATTGGTGACGAATTACCAAATGACAACCAATTTACCTTTAACCAAATTGTCGTTGGTACTTACGATCCAAATGATATTACGTGTCTAGAAGGTGATAGCGTTTCGCCTTCTCAAATTGGGGAATATTTACACTATGCTATCAATTTTGAAAACTTAGGAACTTTCTATGCTGAAAATGTAGTCGTAAGAAGTGAAATTGACCTTTTAAAATATGATATTTCAACGCTGCAAGTAATGAATACCTCGCATCCGTCAAGCACTAGAATTACTGGCAATATAGTTGAGTTTGTTTTCGAAAACATAAACCTTGCAGCTGCTGCCGGAACTCCTCCTGTAGGTGGTCATGGCGATGTGCTTTTCAAAATAAAAACCAAAGATAATTTGGTTACAAACGATACGGTGTTGCAAAAAGCAGGCATTTATTTTGACTATAACTTCCCTGTACTTACAAATGATGCTGAAACGATCTTCGCAGCTTTAAACAACCCAAGTTTTGAACAAGATAATAGCATTAAAATTTATCCAAATCCAACGAGTTCAATAATCAACATCCACAGTGATTTCGGCATCAATTCAATTGAGTTATATGACGTTCAAGGTAGAATTTTAGAAACGCTTTTAGAAACAAATACAACTACAACTTTGGACATTTCATCTAAAACAAGCGGCATTTACTTCCTAAAAATCAAAACCGAAAAAGGTTTCAAAGTTGAAAAAATAGTGAAAGAGTAAAAAAAGAAAAAGTTAATTGGGTAAAAAGCGTAAGTCAAGAAATTGATTTGCGCTTTTACTTTTTCATAAATAATTTGTAATACCGTTTTACATTGTTGCTAATTTCATAAATTTACACCTAATTTAAATTCATTGAAAAAGAAACTTTTTTATATCGGATTAGTGCTTTTTACATTTTTGAATGTAATTGCCCAAAAATCTTCTAAAATCAACATAGAATACTCAGACCACGCAGATATTAATCAAACTGAAATTCCGGACGCATTATTGCTAAGTGGTAATGTTAGAGTAAGCCATGAAGGTGTGGTTTTTACTTGCAATAAAGCCTATTTTTTTCAAAAGGAAAACTATTTAAAAGCTTTTGGAAATGTTCAAATGGTGCAAGGGGATACCCTTTTTTTAAACAGCAAATACGCTGAATATAATGGCGAAGTCAAAAAAGCATTTGCCACCGGAAATGTAATCATGCGCTCACCCGAATCGACATTGGTAACTGATACCATAAATTTTGACCGAAATACCCAAGAAGCGTTTTACAACTCATACGGAACAATTACCAACAAGGACAATACTTTGAAAAGTAAATCGGGAAGGTATTATGTTGCTGAAAAAAAGTTTAAATTCTTGACGGCTGTTACCATTACCAATCCAAAAAACACAATTAAGTCCAATCACGTAGATTATTATACCAACTCAGGTCATTCGTATTTGTTTGGACCCTCAACGATAACGAGTAAAGATAATTTCATTTATACCGAAAAAGGGTTTTACGACACCAAAAAAAATCAAGCACACTTGCTCCGAAATTCGTACATAAAGTACAAAGACCGTCGAATTGAAGGGGACAGTTTGTATTATGATCGCAACCGCGAATATGCCTCAGCAACCAATAATGTTAAGATTACGGACTCTGTTAACAAAGGCGTTATCAAAGGACATTATGCCGAAATTTATCGGAATTTAAAAACTGAGAAAGATTCGATGATGATTACCAAAAGAGCTGTAGCGGTTACTTTAGTGGAAAAGGATTCTATGTACATTCACGGAAAGAAGATGGTAATTACCGGAAAAACGGGCGAAAGAATCATTCGGGCTTTTAACAATGTCCGTTTTTACAAAACCGACATGAGTGGCAAGTGTGATTCCATCCATTCCGATCAGAAAAACGCCTTAACCAAACTCATTGGAAAGCCCATATTGTGGAATTACGAAAACCAAATGACCGGAGATATCATGCATCTTATTGGGAATAACAAAACCGAAAAACTAGATTCACTCAAGGTTCTCAATAATGCTTTTATCATTTCAAAAGACAGTATTGGCACTGGATTTAATCAAGTTAAGGGACAAAATTTATATGGGAAATTCAAAGACAATAAACTCTATGAAGTTGACATTATCAAAAATACAGAAGTCATTTATTACCTGCGAAACGACCAAGATGAATTAATTGGCATCAACAAAAGTGTGGGAAGTAAAATTAATTTGATTTTAGATAAAAACACGATTGAAACCATAACAGTGTTCAAAAATCCAGATGGCGATATATATCCTGAGACAGAATTGCCTGAAAACGCTAGGAAACTTAGGGGATTTATTTGGCGAGCAGATGAAAGAATAAAATCAAAAGACGACATTTTTCCGCCCGAAGAAAACGAGCTCGATGCTAAAATTCAGGCTCAAAGCAAAGTAGAAAAAGAAAAAGAAAATGTTCCAATGGAACCCAGTAGAGAAACTTTGGAATACGACAAGAATAACCCTAAACCTATGGTTAAGTAGTATTTAAATTGCAGAAAGGCGGTTAGATTAAAAATGAAACAAGATTTCCTAAAATACCAAGCTCAAACTACTCCTTATCCATTGGGTATGGAGGTTTCGCATGCGATTGGTTCTTATATATATGATACTAACCACAAAAAATATTTAGACTTTGTAGCTGGTGTTTCTGCTACGAGTTTGGGGCATCAACATCCTAAAGTCAATCAAGCCATTAAAGACCAACTCGATAAATATTCTCATGTTATGGTTTATGGCGAGTATGCGCAACATCCAGCCGTTGCCTATTGCAAGTTGTTGGTTGAAAACTTACCCTCGAGCTTAAACAAAGTCTATTTACTCAATTCCGGAACCGAAGCTTGTGAAGGTGCTCTGAAACTTGTGCGGCGAGTTACAGGCAGAAGCCAATTGATATCCTGTAATAATGCGTATCACGGCAATACTATGGGTTCTATGAGTGTGATGGGATTTGAAGAACGCAAACAAATTTTTCGCCCACTGGTGCCGGATGTTGATTTTATTACCTTCAATAACGAAGACGATATTGAAAAAATAACCACCAAAACTGCAGGAATCATCCTCGAAAGCATTCAAGGCGGAGCCGGTTTTATAGAACCACAAAATGATTTCTTAGCCAAAATCAAAAAACGTTGTGAAGAAGTGGGCGCTTTAATGATACTAGATGAAATCCAACCTGGTTTTGGTCGGACCGGAAAACTGTTTGGTTTTGAAAACTACAATGTGGTTCCCGACGTAGTTATTATTGGAAAAGGAATGGCTGGTGGCATGCCCGTTGGTGGTTTCATCGCCAACGAAAAGTATATGGATTTACTGAGTCACGACCCAAAGTTAGGACACATTACCACTTTTGGCGGTCACCCTGTCATTGCGGCAGCATGTTTAGCAACTTTGGAAGAAATTTTGGAAAAAGACTATGCCAAACAATCATTAGTAAAAGAAAAGTTGTTTCGAACACTTTTGGTACATCCTTTGATAGCAGAAGTTAGGGGAAGAGGATTGATGCTCGCAGCAATGACAAGAGATGCCGAGACCACAAACAAAGTAATTTTCAAATGCCAAGACCGAGGTTTGATCTTGTTTTGGTTGCTTTTTGAAGGCTGCGCTATCAGAATTACTCCACCATTAACCATATCTGAAAATGAAATCAGAGAAGGTTGTGCCATCATTATCGAAGCAATGAATGAAATTATGAATGAAGAAGTATAAGTATCGATTTTAGAATCCTGATTTAAAACATTCAATTACAAATCTTTACCCAAACAGCAACAGGAACAATTGTTAATTAAATTGTTTACAACAATAATTACATTCAACCAAAAAAGCACAGCGTTTCCCTAATTTTATTTAGGATAACTTTAAAACCTACAGGTATGCATCTAGATCACGACGAAGAAGATTACAATTTATCCTTATCGAAATTTGAATCTATGCTGAAAACCAACAAAGTATTCTTTTTTGACTCTGAGGAATTCGAGGAAATAATTCTACACTACCTCGACATGGGGAAAGCCAATTTAGCAAAAAAAGCATTGAAATTAGGATTAGATCAACACCCTAAATCAACAGGATTGAAACTAGTTCAAGTAGAGATGTTGGTCTATGACGACAAACTAGATCAGGCAGAAAAATTACTAAATGAATTATATGCTATCGAACCAACAAACGAAGAGATTTTTATTCAAAAAGCTAATATTTATTCTAAAAGAGACGAACACGAAAAAGCAGTCGGATTTTTAAAAACAGCCCTACAATACACCGAAGATTTTGCTGATGTCTATAACTTAATAGGCATGGAATATCTTTTTATGGACAACTTAGAGTTAGCTAAAGAAAATTTTATCAAATGCTTAGAAGAAGATATTGAAGACCAATCTGCGCTATACAATGTAGTATATTGTTTTGAGTTTTTGGATCAAAATAAGGAAGCCATTGCATATCTAAAAACATATATTGATCGAAATCCATACAGTGAAATTGCTTGGCATCAATCCGGTAGATTGTATTACGGATTAAAAGATTACGAAAATGCTTCCAACAGCTTTCAATTGGCAACCTACATAGACGAAGAATTTATTGGCGCCTATATGGAAAGAGGAAAAGCTTTAGAACGCTTAAAAAATTATGCGGAAGCCATTGAATGCTATAGCAAAACCATCGAGTTAGATGATCCTACTTCGTATGCATTACTTCGTATTGGCAAATGCCACGAAAAATTAGGCAATAAAGCAGAAGCCTTAAAATTCTTTAACAAAACAGTTCACGAAGACCCACTTTTAGATAAAGGATGGATCGCGATTACCGACTTTTATGTTCGTCAAAAAAACTACCCAAAAGCACTATATTTTGTCAATAAAGCACTAGCAATTGATGATCAAAATCGCTTGTATTGGAAACGTTATGCTACCATTAACAAGGCGATGAATCATTTTGAAGAAGCAGAATTTGGATATCGTAAAGCAATTGAGTTTGGAGATTTTCAACTTGACACTTGGTTATTTTGGGTTGATATTATGCTAATCATGGGCGAAAACAACAATGCTATTTTAACCTTAATACAAGCATCAGAGTATTTTCAGGATAACTACGAAATCGAATATCGTTTGGCTGGATTCCACCTGCTGTTGCACGAAGAGGAAAAAGGCAATTACCACTTGAGTACTGGTTTGCGAATCAACTTCAAACACCATACTATCCTGCAGGAATTGTTTCCAACGGTTTGGGACCGAACATCCGTGCAAGAGTATATTTCAAAATATAAAAAATCAGAATAAATGTCGAAAAGACAATTTGGTTTAATCGGAAAAAATATTGCCTATTCTTTTTCGAAACAGTATTTCACTGATGTCTTTGTTCAGGGAAATATAGAAGATTGCTTTTATGAAAATTTCGACATTCAAACCCTTGAAGAATTCCCGAACCTTATTGCCAAAAATCCGGATTTAAAGGGATTAAATGTGACTATTCCATACAAAGAAGCGATAATACCTTACTTAAATAAACTTTCTAAAAATGCTGCGCAAATTGGTGCTGTGAATGTGATTCGTTTTACCAAAAAAGGAAATCTAAAAGGATACAATTCCGATTATTTTGGATTTATGAAATCATTGGAACCTATTTTACAGCCACATCATAAAAAAGCGCTGATTTTAGGTACGGGCGGCGCGGCCAAAGCGGTGGCATTTGCCTTAGACAAGTTGGGGATTTTATACACTTTTGTCAGTCGAGAAGCAAAAGAAGGAAGGATTGATTATGACCGAATCAATGCAACAACTTTTGACAACCATCAGATTGTTATTAACTGTACGCCAATTGGAACCGCACCAAACACTTCGGAGTTTCCTCCTATTCCGTATAATTTCTTTACTGAAAAGCACATTGCATTCGATTTAATTTACAATCCAAATGAAACACAATTTTTAAAGAAAGCCAAAAAAAAAGGTGCAGTTACAAAAAACGGTTACGAGATGTTAGTACTCCAAGCTGAAAAAGCATGGAAGATTTGGAATAAATAATCTATAACTCTAAATACTTTAACTATGAAATCAAACAGAAGAAGAATTTTCTTAGCGGTATTACTACTGATTTCAATCGGAAATTATTTCAGAATCCAAGGCAATGAAAATATAAGAACCATACAGTTTTTATCCATTTTTGCAATGGGAATGCTTTTCGGATTATTAATTAGAGAAATTTTTTCTGGCATCCGTAATAAACAGTAATAACGTTACATGAATATCAAACTTTTAGCCATTGGCAAAACGGACAACAACCCTTTGCAATTATTGATTGATGATTACACTAAGCGATTATCGTTTTATATTAAGTTTGATTTGGAGATAATTCCAGATATCAAAAACGTAAAAAACCGATCCGAAAGCCAACAAAAAGAAAAAGAAGGAGAACTTATTTTGGCCAAGCTCAATCCAACTGACCAACTAATTTTACTAGACGAAAACGGAGCAAACTTTTCGAGTATTGGTTTTTCAGAGTATTTGCAAAAAAAAATGAATTCGGGAACCAAAACACTAGTGTTTGTAATTGGTGGTCCTTATGGTTTTAGTGACGCTGTTTATGAAAAGGCAAAAGGTAAAATTTCGCTTTCGCAGATGACGTTCTCGCATCAGATGGTGCGTTTGTTTTTTATTGAACAGTTGTACCGTGGCTTTACGATTCTCAAAAATGAACCCTACCATCATCAATAGAAGTTGGGTTTAAGTAATTTAATAAATGTATTGGATATTCTGAATGAGGCTAATTCCTTTAGGAGCAAGAAGCTGGTTTACAAAAAACTGACACTGAATATACTTGCCAAATGACATGCCTTTATCGTAGGCAAAAACGATTCGTGAAGTCGGAATAATTTCTTTATTCAAAAAATCTTGTAGCGCATTTTTTGAGAAAATCTGATCCTTAAAATGAACCAAATCATTCCTGTCTAAGTAACAATACGCCACATTAAAATCAGGTTGCTCTAATTTATAAATCACCTTAGTAAAAGATAAAAAAGCCATAGTTTTTTTTACAGTATCGGTATACGTAAAATAGTTCTCAGCCGTTTCACTTTTGTGCAGGCTACTTTCTTTTTTAGATTGAAGTTTTTTAACTTCCAAAATCACTTTACGCAAGGGCAACCTCTTATCTATATTAAACAACCAATTCGTTGAACTTATAGCGTTTTTTCGGTTAACATCAACCAAAGTGTCTTTTTCTTCTGTCTTGAAAAAGAAATAAATCGGAGAGTGATCTTTTACATCCGTAACTATAGTTTCATTAGATTGCGGCAACAACACTTCTTTATTTTGACATGAAAACAAACCAATAAAAAATCCAAAAAAAACTATTTTTTTCATAATTGAGCTACTAATTTAATCGCTTCAACAGCTTCTTTAACATCATGAACACGGAGAATAGTAGCGCCTTTTTGTAAGGCAATCGTATTTAAAACCGTTGTGCCGTTCAATGCAAAATCTGCTGTAGTCTCTACTGTTTTATAAACCATTGATTTTCGAGAAACACCTACAAGCAAAGGCAATTCTAACATTTGAAACAATTCTAAATGGTTCATTACTTCAAAATTCTGCGCTAGTGTTTTGGCAAATCCAAATCCGGGATCAACAATCAAATCATTAATTCCCAAACTTCTTGCTTCGGATACTTTCTCAGAAAAATATAATAACATTTCTTTGGTAATGTTGTCATATTGTGCCAAACTTTGCATGGATTGCGGATTCCCTTTCATGTGCATCATCACATAGGGAACCTGGAGTTCGGCAATAGTCGACATCATTTTTGTATCTAAACTTCCGGCAGCGATATCGTTGATCATGCCTGCGCCATTTTCAATTCCGAGTCTAGCCACATTGGCCCTAAAAGTATCCACCGATAGCAGTGCATTTGGAAAATGGTTTAAAACCAACTGGATAACCGGAAGCAATCTGGCCATTTCTTCAGCTTCGGATACAAATTCAGCACTAGGCTTACTTGAATAAGCGCCAACATCAATAAAAGTGGCACCTTCAGCAAGCATCTTTTCAACTTGATTCAGGATGCTTTTTTCATCCGAATGCTTGCCACCATCGTAGAAAGAATTTGGTGTAACATTCAATATTCCCATTACTTTGGGAGACGATAAATCAATTAGTTTTCCGAGGCAATTAATGGTCATTTTAGCAACATTCAGTGTTTAATAAAAGTGTTCTGCTCACAATCCTAAGTAAATCTTAAATCACTATTCTAAATTCTTCAATCAGCAATCAAAAAAATTCTTTACTTTTGACCCGAGACCTTCAGGTCGAACCATACGCAAGTAAAAATTTGATACAAAGATACATTGAAAATGAGTAATACTTCTCAAGAATACGATAAGGTTATTGCAATTTGCCGCGAACTTTACGCAAACAAAATGAAAGATTATGGCAGTGCTTGGCGCATCTTGAGATTGCCTTCCCTAACCGATCAAATATTCATAAAAGCCCAACGCATTAGGAGTTTACAACAAAACGAAATCCGCAAAGTAGCTGAAGACGAAACCGGAGAATTCATTGGCATCATCAATTATGCAATCATGGCTTTAATCCAATTAGATTTGGGCGTAGTTGAGCAACCCGATTTGGAGTCAGAAGAAGCCATTCAACTGTATGACAAAAAAGTAGCGTTAACCAAAAATCTGATGGAAGACAAAAATCACGATTATGGTGAAGCTTGGCGCGAAATGCGGGTGAGTTCGTTGACCGATTTAATTCTACAAAAACTGCTACGTGTCAAACAAATAGAAGATAATAAAGGTAAAACTTTGGTATCAGAAGGTATTGATGCTAACTATCAAGACATGATTAACTATTCCGTTTTTGCATTAATTTTGATGAAATTCGGACACTAAACACTAACCAATGGCTATTTCAAAAAACAACATTGCATGGGGAATTCGATTCGTAATTTCGTTTCTATTCTTATTATCGGCTGTCGCCAAATTATACCCATCGCCTTATTTTGCTATTTCAACATTTGAAGTAAAACAATTGTATCCTATGGGATTTTCAGAAAGTTTGGCGCCTTATTTTTCTCGGATACTCATCGGAATTGAATTTGCGCTTGGATTATTAATTCTGCAGAAAAACTTTTTACGAAGTGTCGTTATTCCAGCCACCGTTTTGCTGTTATCTATTTTTACTACTCATTTAACTATAGTAACATTTGTAAGTGGTGGTGACTCCGGAAATTGCGGCTGTTTTGGTAGTTTATTGCCAATGACTCCAATTGAAGCGATTATCAAGAATGTTGTTGCCATACTATTATTGGGGTGGCTTTTTATCATTTTACCAAAGGGAAACGAGAGTAAGGGAAACTTTTGGGTATTGACAACGGTAACATTTGCTTCAATTCTAGCTATGTTTATGATTGCCCCGATGCAGCCTGTTGAAAATAGTTTTACTGTTTCAGAACCTGCAACGACAACAGTAGATTCATTGTCTATTGACAGTACAAATGGTGTTACCGTTCAAGCTGTAGTAAAAGATTCCGTTATAAAAGTTGAAGAAATTGTAAAGGAAGCAGTAAAAGAAGAACTAACGGAGCCTGCTAAACACAAATCAGGTTACACTCAGTATTTTTCTAAAATAGATACTGGTAGAAAAACACTTTGTTTCTTTGTTCCGGGTTGTGATCATTGTCGTACAGCTGCTAAAGAATTAACTGAACTGAGAAAAACCAATAAAAATTTTCCGGAAATAGCTGTCGTGTTTATGAATGAGGAAGCCGATTTGATTCCAGATTTCTTTAAAGAAGCTGGAGCGGAATATCCTTATAAAATAATTGAAGTCATTCCGTTTTGGAAAGTTTTGGGATCAGGAAAAGATACTCCTGGTGTAAAATACCTTTGGAATGGTAATGAATATAAGTACTATTGGGGAATTACCGAAAATAAGTTTGACCCTATTGACTACCAAAAATTGATTAACAAACCCTATTCGGAGTTAAAAAAGTAATTACTATCATTTTGTTTAACTTTTTACTTATATTTAAATCCTTAAAATTTAGATTATGATTAAATCTTTTATGTCCATGTCAGTAGTCCAAAGGGGAATGATTGGAATTATCGCTTGCCTCATGCTTTTTGCTTTTGGCTATTTCTTTGTTTTGAACTATGTGTCAACCATGGAAGATCCTCCTCTTGGAAATACGGTTTATATTTTAATAGGTACCACTTTAAGTATCATTTCCTTATTAATACTGATGTTAATTTTAAAATCATTATACGATTATAAGAAGTTAAAAGACCGCAAGAATCGCAAGAGAATGAAACACAAATTATTTTATTTGAAAGATTCTAAAAGAAACAAAAGTTCACAACAATAGTGTTTATTTAAAAATAATAAGATCCAATAATTATGAAAAAAATATTTTTAAGCATGGTAGTAGCTATTGTAACGTTCGGCTGTAGTAACGCACAAAAAAAAGAGTTCTCCAAAGAAAGTTTGTCGAAAAATTTAATAACCATAGACAACGTTGAAGCTAATTTTGAAGGAATCCTAAAAAAACATATCGGAAAAGTTACGGTAATTGAGGTTTGGGCATCTTGGTGCAGTGACTGTGTAAAAGCGATGCCAAAAGTAAAAGAAATGCAAGCCAATAATCCGAATGTGGATTTTGTTTTCATTTCGATGGACAAAGCTTTTGATAAATGGCAAGCTGGAATTAAGAACCATGAGCTTAAAGGATTCCATTATTGGGCCACGGATGGTATGAAAGGTGAATTTGGAAAAGCTATAGATTTAGATTGGATTCCAAGATATATTGTACTTGACCAAAAAGGAAATATTGTAATTTACAGAGCTATTGAAACTGATTTTGACAAAATTAACGCGCAATTAAAAAAATTACAATAATGAGACAAAAGATTGTTGCTGGCAATTGGAAAATGCACAAAAATGCCGAAGAAACCGAAGATTTATTAAACGAATTAATCGATAAATTACCTAATGATGTAGAGACTCTAATTGTAGTTGCACCTACATTTGTTAATCTCGCATCGGCAGTTGATCATTTAGAGTTTACCAATATTAGTGTGGCAGCACAAAACATGAGTCAGTATGAAAGTGGTGCGTATACCGGAGAAATTTCCGCCGATATGTTGAAAAGTATTGGAGTAAACATTACGCTTGTCGGTCATTCAGAACGTCGTGCTTATTTTCACGAAACCGATTTTATTTTGGCCGAAAAAGTAACTACTGCTCTTAAACACGATATAACAATTATTTTTTGCTTTGGTGAAGAATTAAAAGACCGCCACAGCAACCAGCATTTTAATGTTGTAGAAAACCAATTGCGAGACGGACTATTTCACATCGAAAACAAGGATTGGAAAAAAATTATATTAGCATACGAACCTGTTTGGGCAATAGGAACTGGAGAAACTGCTTCGCCAGAACAAGCTCAAGAAATGCACAAATTTATTCGAGAAACAGTTCAAAAACGTTACGGAAGTGATATAGCAGACGACGTTTCTATACTCTATGGCGGAAGCGTTAAACCGGAAAATGCCAAAGAAATTTTCTCAAAAGCTGATGTTGACGGTGGATTAATTGGAGGCGCAGCTTTAAAAGCAACTGACTTTGCCGCTATTGTAAATTCTATCTAAGAAAATAATGCTATTCGAAAAAATCTTTCATTGATTTGAAAGAATTTTTTTATTAAATATAGTTATTTTTTACACTTTATCGATTTTATTTGCATTTAATCGAATTAATCGTCTATTTTTACTCCGAAATAAAAGTCAAAATCAAAATGAAAACAAGATTAGCCCTAATTCTTGTGCTTGTTTTTTCATGGAGCATGAAAGCACAAATAGATTCTCAAAAACGATTTCAATCTGATTCGAGAAAATTCTACGTTTGGAATAACGAATTTGATAAATACGAATTGAAAGAAACAGAATATGAAAACTCTGTGATAGACATTCGTGAAATCGGTTCAAAAACCAACGGTTACATTGCCATTAGCATGATAGACAACGGTCAAGTGCGCTTGCATCATGGTTCCATAATCGAATTCACACAAACCAGCGAAGTAGAAGGAACCTGGATAATTCGTTCTAAATTCATGAGAGCTAAATTGATTTACAACCCAAAAGAGAATACGGTAACCTATCTCTATGATGCCGAAAATAAACGCTACAGTAAGTTGATGATTTTTTCAGTTATTCCAGATGCACTTCCCAACGCAAGCTTAAAAAGTGTTGTCAAAACAGATGATTAAATTTTTATAAAATGACATTACAGTACTGCTGTTGATTGTTACCTTTGCAAAAAAAACAATCTAATGTCAAATGTATATTTAGCTTACCATTTTTCGGTTGAACCTAAAGAATTAGGTTCTGAAATTCTAATCGCATTTCTTGGCGAAAAACCCTTTGAAAGTTTCATTGAAACAGAATCTGGATTTAGTGCCTTTATTCAAAAAGAACTTTGGACTAAAAACATATTAGATGATATTACTTTGTTACATTCTTCTGAATTCACTATTTCCTACACAATCGAAGAGATTGACCAAGTCAATTGGAATGAGGAGTGGGAAAAAAACTTCGAAGCCATCGATGTAGACGGTCAATGTCATGTACGCGCTCCTTTCCACCCAAAAACCAATGCTGAATTTGATATAATTATCGAACCCAAAATGAGCTTTGGAACCGGTCATCATGAAACTACACACATGATGATTCAACACCTTTTAGAGATTGATGTGACCAACATGAAAACGCTAGATATGGGTTGCGGAACAGCCATTTTAGCTATACTTGCCGAAATGAAAGGCGCCAAACCAATTGATGCTATTGATATTGACAACTGGTGTTATTTAAATTCAATAGAAAATGCTGAACGTAATAATTGTTCCGAAATTTCAGTATTTGAAGGCGATGCAGCTTTATTAAAAGGTAAAAAATACGATTTGATCATCGCGAATATCAACCGCAATATTTTATTGAATGATATGCAACAGTATGTTGATTGTTTAAATAAAAACGGCATCTTACTATTGAGCGGATTTTATACTGAAGACATTCCAGTGATTGATGCATCGTGTACTGAAAAAGGATTAACGTATGTTAAAAAATTCGAAAGAAATAATTGGACATCTCTTAAATACGTAAATTAGCAGTTGAAAATTTTACACTTGTAAATGGGTATGAAAATGAGTACAATAGAAAAAATTCAAGAAGACGTTTTAGTTGAAGAACAAATTGGAATCAATAACGAAATCGTATTGTATAATGATGATGTCAACACTTTTGATCACGTGATTGACACGTTAATTCGTGTTTGCCAACACACTTCAGAACAAGCAGAACAATGTGCAATTTTAGTGCACTATAAAGGTAAATGTACTGTTAAAACAGGGTCGTTTGACGAACTAAAACCGCAATGTACTTCATTATTAGAAGCTGGATTGAGTGCTGAGATTGTATAAATGAATATTTTTGATTTTTGAAGTTCCAAATTTGCTCTCTACAATCCTAAATCTTTTAAAACTTCCAATCAAACTCGTCTTTGTCGTTGATGATGGCACCTATTTCAGCTCGAATAATATCGTTGTATTCTGATTGAAGAATTAACCAATTGCTTTCGTTGAAGTGATTTTCTGTGGTATCAAAATCTTCTTTGGTCCAAGACTTAAAAGGAAATTCGGATTTTATTTGCTCAACATTTTTACCAATTATTTTTTTATCCAAAATCGTAGCGTCAGGATGCGAACAAATGATATAACCCAATCGAAACGATTCATCTTCATAAAAAGTCAGGCTACACTTTAAGGCATTATACAAACAAATAATATTTCCATCCTCGTCATTATATAACTTATCCGGCTTACCATATAGCGCTTCTACATGGTTTTGTTTCATGCCAAAAAGCAATTTGTCGATACCATTTTTTAAATTAATGATCATTTGGAGTTTATTATTTTAAGCTATGATTAATTTTCCGAAAATACAAAACGAGTTAGTATTCAAACTTCCCAAACTCGCTTACAATGGTAAGTCTTTTGGCTTCACTTGCTTCTACTCTACCCACAATTTGCGCATCAACACCAAACGATTTTGAAATTTCGATAATGTCATTGGCGATTTCGGCAGGAACGTACAATTCCATTCTGTGACCGCAGTTGAATACCTGATACATTTCTTTCCAATCGGTTTCAGATTGTTCTTGGATTAGTTTAAACAATGGAGGAATTGGAAATAAGTTATCTTTAATTACGTGAACAGCATTTACAAAATGAAGCACTTTAGTTTGTGCTCCACCCGAGCAATGTACCATACCGTGAATGTCTTTTGGAGTATAGTTGTTCAATATGGCTTTAATGATTGGTGCATAAGTTCTTGTTGGTGATAGAACTAATTTTCCGGCATCAATTGGCGCATTCTCTACTTCGTCTGTTAGTTTTGTATTTCCAGAATATATTAAGTCCTTTGGAACCATACTGTCAAAACTTTCAGGATATTTATCGGCTAAATAATTGGCAAAAACATCATGACGTGCCGATGTTAACCCGTTACTACCCATGCCACCATTATAGCTTTTCTCATATTTTGCCTGACCAAAAGAAGCCAAACCAACAATCACATCACCAGCTTTAATATTTGCATTATCAATCACATCGCTGCGTTTCATTCGCGCTGTTACCGTTGAATCTACAATTATGGTTCGAACTAAATCACCAACATCAGCAGTTTCTCCACCAGTAGAATGAATGGTAACACCAAAAGTTTTTAATTCGGCAATCAATTCTTCTGTTCCGTTGATAATGGCTGAAAGCACTTCACCCGGAATCAGATTTTTATTTCTTCCGATGGTTGAAGAAAGCATGATATTATCCGCAGCACCAACACAAAGCAAGTCGTCAATATTCATAATCAATGCATCTTGAGCAATGCCTTTCCACACCGAAATATCTCCAGTTTCTTTCCAATACATATAAGCTAAAGACGATTTTGTTCCGGCACCATCGGCGTGCATAATCAGACAATAATCATCATCATTGGTCAAATAATCGGGAACAATTTTACAAAAAGCTTTGGGAAATAATCCTTTATCGATGTTTTTAATAGCGTTGTGCACATCTTCTTTGGAAGCCGAAACTCCGCGAAGATTGTAACGTTGACTGTTATCGGAACTCATTTGTTGTAGTTAGTTTCCCTTCGGAAGGCTCAGGGTAAAGTTGTTTGGCAAAGATAGGAATTTGAATTGCGAATTACGAATTACGAATTACGATTTTTTGAACTAATTCTCAACAATCAGAATTTCAACGCGGCGGTTTTCATCCTCTTCTTGTGCACTTTTTTCGGGAATAGGATGAATGGGTTTGGTGTTGCCGTACCCTTTGAAAGTCATACGCTTTCTATCAATTTTACTTCGTATTAGATAAGAATAAATAGCTTTTGCCCGAGCTGTTGACACATCTGCAACATCGCCTTTTGTTTGGCAACAAATATGACCTTGAATTTCTATTTTAAGTTTTAAATTCTCTTCCATCGCACAACGCAACTCTTGTAGCGTGGGATCAGATTTTGGTACAATTCGAGCCGAATTATTAAAGAAATAAATATTGGGAAGCGTTATGAGTTCACCTACTTTAGACCTTTTTATTTTTTTTGTCAGTTCACTTTCAACAGGCAGCACTTGAGGTTCATTATAAAAAATGGTGACTTTTCGGTTTTCTGCTTGAATTTTTGATTGTTTAAAATCTTTCCCAAAAGCAATTTTCTGTAATTCTTTATTAAATTTTAATCCGCTTTTATCTAGTAAAATCTGGACGTTTTCGATGCGTCTTTCGGCTAATTTTTTATTGTAGTTTTTGGTGTCAATACTGTCGCAATACCCCAACAATTTGGTGATTTCTACGTTTTTGTTTTTGGAAATCCATTCGTTAATTTCTAAAATAGAAGCTGTATTTGGAAAGTCCTTATTAAAATCAAAAAAAACCTCAAGTTGCTTTTGTCCCGCCGATTTGATGGAAATAAGAAAAAATAATAGGAGAATTTTTGACTTCATTATTTATTTACAATTAAAATTTCCACTCTTCTATTAGCGGCGCGTTGTTTTTCATTTCGTTCTGGCAATTGATAAATTGGATCATTACTTCCGTATCCTTTATATGCCATTCTGTTTACCTGAATTCCATAACCCTGTAAATATTTAAAAATCACAATCGCTCGTCTATAAGACAATTTAGTATCATTCGGATTTGGATTGCAACATATATGTCCATGAATTTCAATTACTAGTTTTGGATTATCGAGCATAATTTGAAGCAATTCATCTAAAAGCGGAAATGATTTATCCATCACTTTTTCAGAATTAAAATAGAAGTTAATATTACTTATCCGAATCAAATCGCCTTTTTTTGCTTTTTCAAACTTCAATACCAATCCCGATTTTTCTTCAGCTACTAATGTTGCTAAATCAGTCAAAATATATTCTTCGTCTTCTTTCGTTTCTTTGGTTTGGATTAGTTCAGCTACTTCTTTTGATTTTCCTGGATTTTTTCCAAAGGGTGTTTCAACTTTTCTATTAGTTTTTTTTGATTCCGAACTATTTTCTTTTGAAACCGTATAAAACACTTCCACTTTTCTGTTTTCGCTCTGTATTTTGGAATACTTAAAATCTTCACCAAAAGATTTCAGTTCTATTTTATCGGCAACTTTAATGTTTGCTTTCTTAAAAATTGCCAACATCGACTGTATTCTTCGCATGGCTAACTCCTTATTATAATTATTGCTATCTACACTATCACAATACCCTAAAACCTTGATAATTTCAACCGATTTATTATCTGAAACCCATTGATTTATTGTAGTCTGTGAAGCTTCATTGGGAACATCTTGATTGAAATCAAAAAAAACTTCGAGTTTACTCTGGCTGAAACTTTGTAACGAAAACAACAAAAACAGTAGGGCTAAAACTTTTTTCATTTTAATTTTCAACGATTAAAATTTCAACTCTTCTATTGGCAGCACGTTCTTTTTCATCTTTTTCTGGGATCGGATAAATGGGATCTGTACTCCCAAAACCTTTATAAGATAGTCTTGCGCGATATACATCATTGGCAATTAGAAAATTATAAATGGCTTTCGCTCGTTGGGTAGACAAATCGGTGCGGTCAATAGGCATGCAACACAAATGTCCTTGAATTTGGATTTTTAAACTCGGATTGCTCTGAAGCACCAAAAGTAGTTCGTAGAGTTTTCCGCGAGATTCGTTGACCACTGCAAAAGTGTTGATTATAAAATTTAAGTTATCTATTTTGAGTTTTTCACCTGCTTTGGCTTGTGCTACCTTTTTCATAAAAGTACGGTCAAGTTTAAACTCTGATTTGGTTCCGTTGGGATTCTCAAATATCATTTTTTCAGGATATTCGATTTCTGGTTTGGGCTGCTCAACAACAACCTGTTCTTTTTTTATTCCGAGAATTTCATCTTCACGAGCCAAGTCTTTTTCTAGAATAAAATAAATGATTACTCTTCGGTTTTGAGCTTTATCTTTTGATTGGTCAAAGCTTTCACCAAAACTTCTGGTTTTAAAATCTTCTCTTGTTTTAATTTGAGTTCTTACGGTGTTGAAAATAAAGTTTACCCGTTTTTGAGCCAATGTATCATTAAAACCATTAGTACCATCTTCATCTGTAAAACCGTGAATGGCGACAATCTTGTTGTTTTTATTCTCAGAAATCCAGGTGTTTAATTTCATGGTTTCTTTGGAATTCAAATCAAATTTATTGCTTTCAAAATAGACCGTGAATTTTTCCTGAGCTTTTGAAAATTGAAAAATAAGTAGAAAGAGACTGTAAAAAAGAAAGTTTTTCATCTAACGAAGTTAATCAAAAATAATTTCAACTATCAAAAGTATTCCCAATAAAAAAGTCCCGACTTATCGGGACTTCATGATATTTCAGGTAAATTAAGTTACAACTAACGGGTAAACAACAATTCTCTGTATTTAGTCAATGTCCAAATTTCGTCGTCTACTAAGAGCTCTAATTTATCGCAGTGCATTCTGATTTCATCAAAGTAAGGTTTCACTTTATCGCAATACATTTCGGCCATTTTCTGAGCATCGGTTAAAGCATTTGCTTTTTTACGCGCTTCAGTCATGGCTTCAACTTTAGAATTGATTCCTTCAATGTGTGATGAAATTTCTTTAATTAAAACAATTTGTTCTTTTCCGATTTTCTCGAAGTCTTTACCGAAGATTTCTTTTAATCCGCGAACGTTTTCTATTAAAGTATTTTGATACCGAATTGCTGTTGGAATAACGTGATTGCGGGCAATATCTCCCAGAACTCGACCTTCTATTTGAATTTTCTTTGTGTATTCTTCTAATTCAATTTCGTAACGCGCTTCAACCTCAACATGATTCATTACGTTCAAATCTTTGAATAAATCAAGTGCTTTTTGAGAAACTTTAGCTTTCAAAGCCGTTGGAGTAGTTTTATGATTGCTCAAACCTCGTTTTTTAGCTTCTTTTTCCCAAGCATCGCTATAGCCATCACCTTCAAATAAAATATTTTTGGTTTGCTTAATGTATTCTCTTAGCACGTTGAATATGGCTTCGTCTTTCTTTAAATCATTTTTCTCAATTAGGGCATCTACTTCTTTTTTGAAATTTTTCAGTTGTTTGGCCACAATTGAATTCAAAGTAGTCATCGCGTTAGCGCAGTTTGCAGAAGATCCAACTGCACGGAATTCAAACTTGTTTCCCGTAAAAGCAAATGGTGAAGTTCTGTTTCTATCGGTATTATCCAAAATCACTTCTGGAATTTTACCCACAACATTCAATTTCAAATCGGTTTTTTCTTCTGGAGACAGTTTCCCATTGGTTACTCCTTCTAGTTCCGCTAAAACTTTAGTTAATTGTTGCCCAATAAATACAGATATGATTGCTGGTGGCGCTTCGTTAGCACCTAGTCTGTGATCGTTACTTGCAGTTGCAATTGCGGCACGTAGTAATTCTTCGTAATCATTAACTGCCTTAATTGTATTTACAAAAAAAGACAGAAATTGTAAATTACTCATTGGGGTTTTACTTGGAGACAATAAATTCACTCCTGTATCTGTTGCCAATGACCAATTGTTGTGTTTTCCTGAACCGTTTACTCCCATAAAAGGTTTTTCATGAAATAACACTTTAAAATCGTGACGCTCTCCAACTTTGGACATAACATCCATCAATAATGAATTGTGGTCCACTGCTAAATTAGTCTCTTCAAAAATCGGAGCCAACTCAAATTGGTTTGGAGCCACTTCATTGTGACGCGTTTTAACTGGGATTCCCAACAACATACATTCCTCTTCCAATTCTCTCATATAATTCAAAGCACGAGACGGAATAGATCCAAAATAATGATCGTCTAATTGTTGCCCTTTTGCAGAGGTATGTCCAAGTAGCGTTCTTCCTGTCATAACTAAATCGGGACGCGAATTAGCCAAAGAAGCATCTACTAAAAAGTATTCTTGTTCCCAACCTAAAGTAGCGGTTACTTTTTTAACATTTTTATCAAAATATTTACAAACATCAGTTGCAGCTTCGTCCACAGCATTTAACGCACGTAAAAGTGGTGTTTTATAATCTAATGCTTCACCTGTGTAGGAGATGAAAACTGTTGGTATGCACAATGTAGTTCCGAATATAAAGGCTGGAGAAGTTGGATCCCATGCCGTATATCCACGAGCTTCGAAAGTATTTCTGATGCCGCCATTCGGGAAAGATGAAGCGTCTGGTTCTTGTTGCACTAATTGTCCGCCACCAAATTTTTCTACTGGATCTGATCCGTCATAAGAAGTTTCAAAAAAAGCATCATGTTTTTCGGCAGTAGTACCCGTCAACGGTTGAAACCAGTGCGTGTAATGTGTTACGCCTTTGGATAAAGCCCATTCTTTCATACCCATAGCGATATAATCGGCAAGCTTTCTGTCTATTTTAGTTCCGTGTTGCACGGCATCTTTCACTCCTTTGTGAGCATCTGAAGTTAAAAACTGCTTCATTGCTTTGTCATTAAACACATTTGAACCGAAAAGGTCTGATTTTCTTCCAGCTTCTTCAAATTTTACAGGTTTTCTACCTGATGCATCTTTTAATGCCTGAAAACGTAAAGTTGACATAATTTTTAATTTTAAGCGTTATACCCTATTAATTTTATGCAAATATAACAATATTTTAATTTTAAAATAATTATACCCTATTTTTTATAGGGTAAAAATAATAAATTTGTAATTTTATTTAAAACATATTTATTAGTTAAAATAATAAACCCTAACTCTCCAATCTGTTATATTTGCATTATCAAATAATACATCATGACTGTTTGGATTCTATTTTTTGCAACCATTCTAATTTTTCTGGCTCTTGATTTAGGGATATTCAATAAGACACCGCATATTATCAGTTCCAAGGAAGCTGGAATTTGGACTGGAGTTTGGGTTTCGCTTTCTTTTGCGTTTTCCGGAATAGTAAATTGGATCTATAGTAATGGATATATTGCTAATCCAACTGGAATCAAACCTGGAGTAGCCACAATTAAATACATCACAGGATATCTGATTGAACTATCATTAAGCATTGACAATATTTTTATAATAGCTCTAATTTTTGCTTCTTTCAAAATTCCACAGAAATACCAGCACAGAATACTGTTTTGGGGAATCTTAGGCGCCATTATCTTCAGAGGATTGATGATTTATTTTGGTGTGATTTTGATCAATAAATTTAGTTGGATGACCTACCTCTTTGGAGCATTTTTACTTTTTACTGCTTTTAAAATGTTTTTCAAAAATGAAGAGGAAGATTTTGACCCAAAGAAATCAGTAGTTTACAAGATAATTGGAAAAGTTATTCCCATTACGACCCATACAGAAAAAGAACATTTTTTTACCAAAATAGATAACGTTAAGCATGCCACACCATTGTTTGTAGCTTTACTTGTAATAGAAGTAATGGACATGATTTTCGCGTTAGATAGTGTTCCTGCAATTTTGGCCATAACATCAGATCCATTTTTAGTATTCAGCTCTAATATTTTTGCGATTCTTGGATTGCGATCTATGTATTTCTTTTTAGCAAATATGCTGGAAAAATTCAGTCATTTAGAGTATAGCCTTATTGCAATTTTATCCTTTGTCGGAATCAAAATGTTGGTCATTCATTACTATAAATTTCCGGAGTGGATTTCCTTGGGCTTTATTGCATTATCGCTGATCATTGGCGTACTAGTCTCTGTTTCAAAATCATCCGCTGACAATAAAATACCTAGTCCTAAACAATAACAATAGATTATTTAGGACTAGTCCAGTATCTTATTTACTCAAGTACATTTTGCGTCTTGAATACAATTCGTAAAATTGATCGTCTTTTAAATCATCTATAAACAAAATACTCTCACCTGTTGATTTCATCTCTGGACCCAGAGCTTTATTTACATCTTTGAACTTACTAAAAGAGAAAACGGGTTGTTTGATTGCGTACCCTTTCAGGTGTGGATTAAAAGTAAAATCGGTAACTTTATTTACACCAAGCATCACTTTGGTAGCATAATTTACATAAGGTTCGCCATACGCTTTCGCAATAAACGGAACGGTTCTAGAAGCTCTTGGATTGGCTTCAATAATATAAACAATATCATCTTTTATTGCAAACTGAATGTTGATTAAACCAACCGTCCGCAGTGCCAAGGCGATTTTCTTAGTATGATCCTTAATTTGTTGCATTACGAATTCACCTAAATTAAATGGTGGTAAAGTCGCATTGCTATCTCCAGAATGGATTCCGCAAGGTTCAATATGCTCCATAATTCCGATGATGTACACATTTTCACCATCACAAATCGCATCGGCTTCAGCTTCTATCGCTCCGTCAAGATAATGGTCTAAAAGCAATTTATTCCCAGGAATATTCTTTAACAAATCGATCACATGTTCTTCTAATTCCTGTTTGTTGATGACAATCTTCATGCCTTGCCCACCTAAAACATAGGAAGGACGAACCAGTAACGGAAAGTCTAAAACATCTGCCAATGCTGAAGCTTGGTCTGCATTTTCTGCGATTCCAAATTGTGGAAACGGAATTTTTAATTCGGTAAGCAATTCTGAGAACCTTCCTCTGTCTTCGGCTAAATCTAAGGCATCAAATGAAGTTCCAAGTATTTTAATATCGTATTTAGATAATTTTTCGGCCAGTTTCAAAGCCGTTTGTCCGCCAAGTTGCACAATTACACCTTCAGGTTTTTCATGTCGTATGATGTCATAAATATGCTCCCAAAACACAGGCTCAAAGTATAGTTTATCTGCGGTATCAAAATCAGTTGAAACCGTTTCAGGATTGCAGTTAATCATGATGGTTTCATACCCACATTCTTTTGCAGCCAAAACTCCGTGAACACAAGAATAATCAAACTCAATTCCTTGTCCAATTCTGTTGGGTCCAGAACCTAGAACCACAACTTTTTTTCTATCAGTAACAATGCTTTCGTTGTGAACATAACGTTCGCCGGAAGGCGTTTCAATTTCAGCTTCAAAGGTTGAGTAATAATAAGGTGTCAATGCTTTAAACTCTGCTGCACAAGTATCAACTAATTTGTAAACACGTTTGATATTCATATCATCACGTAATTTATATACTTGGCTTTCTAAACATTTTAGCATGTGGGCAATTTGTCTGTCGCCATACCCTTTTTGCTTTGCTTCCAATAATAATTCTTTTGGAAGATTGGTAATGTTGTATTTTGAAATTTCTTTTTCTATGGTGTATAATTCTTCGTATTGTTTCAAAAACCACATATCAATCTTCGTGATTTCGTGAATTCTGCTCAACGGAATTCCCATCGCAATGGCATCATAAATCACAAAAACTCTATCCCAACTCGCGAAGGTTAATTTCTCTATGATTTGTTCGTAGTTCTTATACCCTTTTCCGTCGGCACCTAAACCATTTCTTTTGATTTCTAGAGATTGTGTGGCTTTATGAAGTGCTTCTTGAAACGAACGTCCAATTCCCATTACTTCTCCAACCGATTTCATTTGTAATCCTAAAGTTCGGTCGGCACCTTCAAATTTGTCAAAGTTCCAACGAGGGATTTTTACAATTACATAATCCAATGTTGGCTCGAATAACGCCGAAGTTGATTTGGTGATTTGATTTGGCAATTCATCTAAGTGATATCCTAATGCTAGTTTTGAAGCTACTTTTGCAATTGGATAACCTGTTGCTTTGGATGCTAACGCGGAGGATCGTGAAACTCTAGGATTAATTTCGATGGCAACAATATCTTCCTTTTCATCAGGCGAAACTGCAAATTGCACGTTACAACCTCCTGCAAAATTACCAATAGAACGCATCATCAAAATGGCCATATCGCGCATTCTTTGATAGGTTGTGTCCGATAAAGTCATCGCTGGCGCAACTGTTATAGAATCTCCGGTATGAATTCCCATAGGATCCATGTTTTCAATTGAACAGATGATCACTACATTATCATTTTTATCGCGAAGCAATTCTAATTCGTATTCTTTCCAACCTATTAATGCTTTGTCGATTAATACTTCATGAATTGGAGACATTTCTAATCCGTAAGTTAATTTTTCGTCAAATTCTTCTTTGCTATGTACAAATGCTGCTCCGGTTCCGCCGAGCGTAAATGAAGGTCGAATAACTAACGGAAAACCAAATTTTTGAGCAATTTCTTTCCCTTTCAAAAATGAAGTGGCTGTTTCAGCTGGAGCAGTTGGCACTCCAATTCTATGTAATAATTGTTTGAATTGTTCTCTGTCCTCGGTAACGTTGATGGCATTTACATCGACACCAATCATTCGGATATTAAAATCTTGCCAAATTCCCTTTTCGTCGGCTTCAAGACACAAATTAAGTGCTGTTTGTCCACCCATTGTTGGCAAAACGGCATCAATTTGCGGATGCTCTTTTAGGATTTGAATGATAGATTTGGTCGTAAGTGGCAATAAATAAACGTGATCCGCCATACTTGGGTCGGTCATAATAGTAGCAGGATTGGAGTTGATTAATATCACTTCAATTCCTTCTTCACGAATAGAGCGTGCCGATTGGGAACCCGCGTAATCAAATTCGCAGGCTTGCCCGATTACGATTGGACCTGAACCTATGATTAAAACCGATTTAATTGAATTGTCTTTGGGCATTGTAGTTAGGTTTTTAGACTTCTTAGAGTGTTAGACTTGCTTAGACTTCTTAGATTGTTAGCATTTTTAGAAAGTCAGACTTCTGAGATTTTGTTAGTTAGTTGTGTGTTGTTGTATGCATTCTTGTTTTTAGCCCCGATAGTAGCGGAAATCCTTTTTATTTATGTGCTGAGCTTTGCCGAAGCATAAAAATAAAAAGATTGTAACGGATAGCGGGAAATAGCTTCTAAAACTTATTAATTTTTATAAACAGGTTTAAAAAAAAGCCGCTACTAATAAAAGTAACGGCTTGATATTGATTATTGCTAATCATTATTTTTTGTGTCTTGGTTCTGAAGATACAGTCAATTTATGTCTTCCTTTTGCTCTACGACGCGCAAGGACTTTTCTTCCATTAGCAGAAGCCATTCTGTCCATAAATCCGTGTTTATTTCTTCTCTTTCTTTTCGATGGTTGAAACGTTCTTTTGCTCATTGCTTTATATCTTTAAAATCGTGTATTAATCTTGTTTGTAACGGCTCCTTTAAAACCGAGTGCAAATATACAAACCTTTTTTTTTCTGGCAAGTAGTTTTATAAAAATATTTTCAATTCATTTTATTACCTTTGCAACCACAAAAAATATAACACATGTTTCACAGATTTATTAAATTAATTATAGCTGCGTTATTAGTAGCAACAGCTGTTTGGCAGTTTACAGAAGGAAATATTGGTAACGGAATCTTTTTAATTCTATTGACTGCAATTCCGATTTTTCTTTATTATAAAAACGAATTTATCCTTTTGGCTTTCTTAAAACTTAGAAAACAGGATTTTAATGGGGCAAAAGTTTGGTTGGATAAAATCAAAAATCCGGAAACGGCTTTGGTAAGAAAGCAACAGGGTTACTATAACTACCTGCACGGTTTGATGCTATCACAAACGAATTTACATCAATCAGAGAAGTTTTTTAAGAAAGCAATTGAGTTGGGTTTGAGTATGGATATGGATTTGGCTGTAGCCAAATTAAATTTAGCCGGGATTGCTATGTCAAGAAGACGTAAAATGGAAGCAACCGGATTGCTAAATGAAGCAAAAAAGTTGGACAAACAGAATATGCTGAAAGATCAGATTACGATGATGAAAGAGCAGATGAAGAAAATTTAATTTAGAATTCTTATACGTCCTAGATTAGCTAGACAATTTAGATAAAAAAGCCTCAATGAATTGGGGCTTTTTTTATGCTTTTAAAATCTAAGAAGTCTATAATGTCTAATTAATCTAAGTTGTCTAAATTAATATCCTGATAATGGAATTTCAATTTCGTATTTCTTCTTGGTTGGATTAAGTAATTTTCTGTCGCGTAACCAAGGATTGTGAATTTTTAGAATTTTATAGTTTATGCCTTGGGTTTTAGCAAAATCAGCTAAATCAGTAATTGCAGAATCAACTTCAATTTTTTTAGCTGGAATTGGAGCGTACAAATCACTTTCAAAAATACTGAATCCATATTGCGCCGGGTTTTTCATTATTTCCTTTAACGCCAAAATTCTAAAAACATAACGTGAAGTTTCATCAGTTAGGGCTAAATCATAATAATTACTTACTTTTTGCTCATCGATTTTTTTACCGACACCAGCCATTCCACCATTATAAGATGCCGCTGCCAATGTCCAAGAACCAAACTTATCTTTGGCAACTAATAAATATTTACAAGCAGCTTCAGTAGCTTTTTCAAGATGATACCTTTCGTCAACAATATCATTGACTTCCATTCCTTTTTCTTTTGCAGTATCAGGCATAAATTGCCATATCCCTTTTGCACCAGAAGGCGAAGTTGCGTTAATCAATCCGCTTTCAATTACGGCTAAATATTTAAAATCATCTGGAACACCATACTTGGCTAAAATAGGTTCAATAACAGGAAAAGCTCGGTTAGCTCGTTTTATAATTAGTGCCGTTGTAGCATCGAGATTGGCATTTACCAATAATTCTCGATCTAATCTTTCTTTTACATCCGTAATTTGCAAAGGCGCGGTTTCTCCAGCAAAATCAACCGAAGTAGGAAAATACATAGCAGTTCCTACGCGCAGTTGCCGCTCTTTATTATCTCCAGAAATTCCAAAAACTAATATTCCAGAAATAAAAACTAATCCAAGGGTCATCAAAAGAGCATTTTTAGTTTGCATAATGGTTTCATTTTATATTGGTAAAGCTACAAAAACCTATCCACTTTTAAATACTGTCTAACATAATTTTAGGGAGATTATCACAAAGCCATCGGTACTTAGCCAAAATCATAATGTGCGTTCCTCCTTTTACAACAAGGCACTTTTTAATATTTTTTATGGGGAAAACCTCATCTGCATCACCATGAATATGAATGACTTCGGGGTCAATTTCAATGCGCTCCCAATTGATAATTTGCTCGATTGACCAATCTAAATATTCTTTATCGCGAACAGAAAGAAATTTTTCATATAATTTTAATTTTTGTTTCAAAATGGAGGAACCAAACGTAAATCGGGTCAAGCTATCGATATTCTCTACAAGTTTTGTTGGTAGTAATTTATAGGCTTTGGTTTTTTTTGCAATTTTCATTCCCCTTGGCAATTCGGTATTGGACTTGATGCTTGAAATAATAATTACTTTTTTGGGAGCAACAAATTGCTTCATTTCTTGAACCAGAATACCACCAAAAGAAACACCAACTAGAATCACATTTTTTTCTGTGATCTTTTCGGCTATTCGTTGTGCATAATGGGCAATAGTTTCCTCTTTCTCAGGCAATACCCATTCTAATAAATGTATTTCGAAAACAGCAGAAGGCAATTGAATTCGTTCAAAAATTAATGGACTAGCTGCCATTCCAGGCATAAAATAAACATGAATTTTAGACATTATTTAACTCGAAAATGGTTAATTATTAGTAACTTTGCCTAAAAATAATCCTTTTTGTTTATAATCACATGGAAGCAGCTTCATTTTTAGAAAAAATCGAGATTAAAGACAATACTTTTGCTCGTCAGTTTGAAACTTTGGTAGATGGAAAATTAATTTCTGTAGAATATTCTTTTCAAGAGAAGAAGATTTTCTTGACCCGAATTAATGTTTTTGATGGCTTTGATAATGAAGAGTTCATTAATGATTTACTGAAGAACATCATGGAAATTGCCTACGAAAGAAAGCTTAAAGTTGTTCCGATTTTACCAAAAATTGCCCTTTTCTTTAGGAAAAATATTTGTTATAGAGATTTACTTCCACCAGGAATTAAAATATAATTTATAAAATACGTCAATCAAGGAGTTTCAACTGAAGCTCCTTTTTTTTATTTTTTTTTATATTTAGCAAATGAATACAGAAATACTGCGTCAAGGAATTATTGATTTCTTTGAAAATATCGAGAAATATTATGGCTGCAAAACAGAGATAACGCAAGGATTATTTTCTGAATTAGAACATCTTGATGCCGAATTAACTGCTTGGAATTTATCCGAATTTGAATTAATACGCTCGGCTTACCGCAATAATGGCGCTAAGTTCATGCTAGAAGGCAAAGGAAGTTATTTTGAGATTTCGGCAGAACTCATTATCGATTTTAAAAAAACAGGCCGTAATAAATTTGAGTTTATTGAGCAATATGGCGCAACCGTTTTCAGGATTACTAAGATTAGATTTCAATACAAATACTAAACTTGTACCTTCAGAAATTCCATTCGAACACTTCCGTCGAAATCAATATTAGTTAATTTAATTTCCTGTAGCGTATTGGCTAGTTCTGGATTCCATGGTGTTTTTACTTTTACGTAATTTTCGGTAAATCCATGAATATAGCCTTCTTTGTTTTCACTTTCAAAAAGTACGGTTCTGTTGCTGCCGATTTGGCTTTCATAAAAAGCTCTGCGTTTTTTTACAGACAATCCGCGGAGCATTTTACTTCTTTTATTACGAACGTTCATCGGAACAACCTCTGACATTTCAGCAGCTTCCGTATTATCTCTTTCAGAATATGTGAAGACGTGTAAATATGAAATGTCCATTTCGTTTATGTAATTGTATGTCTCCAAGAAATCGTCATCAGTTTCACCCGGAAACCCAACAATGACATCTACACCAATACAAGCATGAGGCATTACTTGACGGATTTTGTTTACTCGTTCAGTATACACCTCACGTAAGTAACGCCGTTTCATTTTCTTCAGAATAGCATTGCTCCCACTTTGTAACGGAATATGAAAATGCGGCACAAATGTGCGGCTATTTGATACAAACTCGATAGTTTCATTTTTCAAGAGATTGGGCTCAATAGATGAAATTCGGAGTCTTTCAATACCTTCTACTTGATCTAAAGCTTGGACTAAATCTAGAAAAGTATGTTCATGTTTTTTATTTCCGAATTCACCTTTACCATAATCTCCAATGTTTACTCCGGTCAAAACGATTTCTTTGATTCCTTGTTTTGAAATATTGGAAGCATTTTTAAGTACATTATCTAAAGCATCACTTCTCGAAATTCCGCGTGCTAATGGAATCGTACAGTACGTGCATTTATAATCACAACCATCTTGAACTTTCAAAAAGGCTCTCGTTCTGTCCCCAATAGAATAACTTCCTACATAGAAATCGGCTTCTTCAATTTCGCAAGAATGTACTTCGCTCGTATCATTTTTAGTCAGATCAGCAATATAATCGGTGATTTTAAATTTTTCAGTTGCGCCCAAAACCAAATCAACGCCATCAACAGCAGCTAGTGCTTCGGGTTTTAATTGCGCATAGCAACCAACGGCAGCAACAAATGCTTTATCGTTAAGTTTCAGGGCTTTTTTTACAATTTGCTTGAATTGTTTATCAGCATTTTCAGTAACCGAACAGGTATTAATAACATACATATCAGCAACTTCTTCAAAATCGACGCGTTCAAAACCTTCGTCTTGAAAATTTCTTGCGATGGTAGATGTTTCGGAGAAATTTAATTTGCAGCCTAAAGTGTAAAAGGCAACTTTCTTTTTGTTTTCCATAAATAAATTCAATTAATGAAATCGTTGTCAAAAATTGAGTTTGCAAATTTATGGAAAATTTTAAAATAAAAATAGCCACAGATTCACTGATTAAATATTTTTTAAAAAATCTGTGAATCTGTGGCTAAAAAACAATTATTCTTTTCGCCACTTTTTAGTTTCTTCAAAAACATGTTCCAATATTTTGGCATCTTCATCAGAGAATTCTACTTGACGACGTGCCATAACTATTTTGGCAGTTTGAAAAGCTTTAGAAGTTAAATAAGTTGTAAAACCAGCAGCGCCGCCCCAAGAAAAACTAGGTACAAAATTACGCGGAAAACCTGAACCAAAAATATTAGTAGAAACTCCGATAACAGTTCCGGTATTGAACATCGTATTGATTCCGCATTTACTGTGATCACCCATCATAAGTCCGCAAAACTGCAACCCTGTTTTAGCAAAACCTTCCGTTTCATAACTCCACAAACGCACTTCTTCGTAGTTGTTTTTTAAATTCGAATTGTTACTGTCTGCACCAATATTGCACCATTCACCTAAAACAGCATTACCTAAAAATCCGTCATGACCCTTATTGGAAAATCCCATTAAAACAGAATTACTCACTTCACCACCAATCACAGAATGCGGACCAACAGTTGTGGCACCATAAACTTTGGAAGCCAATTTTACTCTTCCTGATTCACACAAAGCAAAAGGTCCACGAATCACTGAACCCTCCATGATTTCAGCATTTTTTCCGATATAGATTGGCCCAGTTGATGCGTTCAAAGTAACAAATTCGAGCTTTGCACCTTCCTCTATAAATATATTTTCAGGTGAGAGTACGTTAACACTTTTTGGAATTGGCAGCGAAAGTCTTCCTTCAGTAATCAATTCAAAATCTTCGCGAATAGCGGCGTCATTTTTGGCAAAAATATCCCAAGTATTGGCAACCGTTAAACATTCTTCGCTGAATTCTATAATTTCATAAGCATCAAAATCGACTTCTTCTTGTGTATCGTTGGTATAAAAAGCAATCACTTCATCTCCTTTAAAGATAGCTTGGTTTTTTTCTAAACTTATCACCATTTCGGCAAGAATATCATTAGGTAAGAAAGAAGCATTAATCATAACATTGTCTTCCATTTCGACCATAGGGAACTTTTCAGAAAGATATTCTTCAGTCAAAGTTGTAGTGGTATAGCCTAAATATTTCTCCCATTTTTCGCGAATGGTTAAAATTCCGATACGGATATCGGCTACCGGTCTGGTGAATGTAAAAGGTAATAATGCGTTACGAACTGTTCCGTCAAAAAGTATGTAGTTCATTAGAGAAGTTTATAAGGTTTATAAAGTTTAAAAGTTAAAAAAACCGCAAACTTACTGTCAAAAGTACAAAGATTTGCTCAATAAAAAAACCATTCACTTTCGCGAATGGTTTTACTATAAATTGAACACTGAAATTATTATTTCGCGTGTTTAGCGTATTTAGTTTTGAATTTATCAATACGTCCTGCAGTATCGATAAGTTTAGATTTACCGGTATAAAAAGGATGAGAAGTTCTAGAAATCTCCATTTTGAAAACTGGATATTCAACACCTTCATGTGTGATAGTTTCTTTAGTTTCTACTGTTGATTTAGTGATAAAAACATCTTCATTTGACATGTCTTTGAAAGCAACTAATCTGTAATTTTCTGGGTGAATTCCTTTTTTCATGATAAATCTTTGATTGTTATGAAGTAGTTACGTTTTGAAGCTTTCTTTACGAAAGGTATAAACCCGCTACAACTTTTAATTATTTCTTTTTTTAATTAGAGTGTGCAAAAATACAACTTTTTTAGAATTAACAAAGCCTTCTGTAACTTTTTTTAAATAAACCCTACATAGAGGAAGTAATAATGGAATTACTATATTTGTTAATTAATTAAAACCTAAAAAAATCATGAATGAAATTATTAAGAAAAACGGTGTCAATTTTGGAATTATCTTAGGCGTATTTTCAGTGCTATTTCTTACGGCTATTTATGTAATCGATTTAAAATTATTTACTAGTTGGTGGCTAGGTTTGTTTTCTTTTGCTGTTTCTATTTTAATTGGAATAGTATTAGTAACCAAAACTAAAAAAGAATTAAACGGAGTTTTAGTTTTCAAAGATGCTTTTACCGTTTATTTTATTGCGGCCTTACTTGGTTCTTTTATTTCAACGGTTTACAATTATGTCTTATTTAACTTCATAGATCCAGCGGCAAAAGAGACCATCAAAGAAATCACTTTAAAATATACTTCGGATATGATGTCTAAATTTGGCGCACCAGCTGCACAAGTAAATGAAACTTTGAAGCAATTAGCAGAAACTGATAATTATTCTATTGGAAATATGCTTTTTGGCTTGGCAATGGTTTTGGTATTTCAAGCTATATTTGGTTTAATTTTAGCCGCTATTTTCAAATCTAAATCACCTTCATCCCAAGGATTATAAATGAATTTAACCCTAGTAATTCCACTTCTTAACGAACAGGAATCTTTACCTGAATTACACCAATGGATTGTCAAAGTAATGACGGCGAACAAGTATACCTATGAAATTATCTTTATTGATGATGGAAGCACAGATAATTCTTGGAACATTATTGAAGGCCTTTCAAGTGAAAATCCCAATGTAAAAGGCATTCGTTTTCTTAGAAATTTTGGAAAATCACAAGCTTTGCACGCTGGCTTTGCTAAAGCTACTGGCGATGTAATTATTACCATGGATGCTGACTTACAAGACAGTCCAGATGAAATTCCGGATTTGTATAATATGGTTATCAACCAAAATTACGATTTAGTTTCAGGCTGGAAAAAGAAACGGTATGATTCGGTTGTGGGTAAAAACCTGCCCTCTAAATTATTCAATTGGGCAGCAAGAAAAACATCTGGCGTTCATTTAAATGACTTCAATTGCGGATTAAAAGCTTATAAAAATACCGTCATCAAAAACATCGAAGTTTCGGGCGAAATGCATCGTTACATTCCGGTTTTAGCTAAAAATGCAGGTTTTTCAAACATTGGTGAAAAAGTTGTTATTCATCAGGCTCGAAAATATGGCGAATCAAAATTTGGCATGAACCGTTTTATCAACGGCTTTTTAGATTTGATTACGATTTGGTTTTTATCCAAATATGGCAAACGACCGATGCATCTTTTTGGTGCGCTCGGCGTTATTATGTTTATCATTGGATTCTTATCTACTTTTTTAATCATTGGCATTAAATTAGTAAAATTATTTGTATTTAATGAATCCACCATTTTAGTAACTCAAAATCCTCTTTTCTATATTGCCTTAACAGCCATGATTATTGGTTCCCAATTATTTTTAGCAGGATTTTTAGGCGAAATAATTTTAAGGACAAAAAACAACGAAGAGCGTTATAAAATTGCGAAAGAAGTGAATTTAGGAATATAGTTTAAGGTCACAAATTGTGAACTTAGAAAATAAATAGTAATAGTGGTGTCTCAATTTGTGATGCCATGGAAAAGTATAAATCATGCACATCGAACAAAACATATTAGACAAGGTTAATGAATGGTTAACACCTGCATTTGATCAAAAAACCCAAGAGGTAATCAAAGAAATGATGACTTCTTCTCCGAAAAATCTAGAAGAAAGTTTTTATAAAAATTTGGAATTTGGAACGGGTGGTATGCGCGGCGTAATGGGCGTTGGAACCAATCGCATTAATAAATATACTTTGGGAAAAAACACTCAAGGTCTTTCAGATTATCTGAAAAAATCATTTCCAGGCGAACAACTAAAAGTTGCAATTGCTTATGATTGTCGTCACAACAGCGATACCTTATCCAAAGTCGTAGCTGATGTTTTTTCGGCCAACGGAATCAAAGTCTATTTGTTTTCAGAAATGCGTCCCACTCCAGAACTTTCTTTTGCAGTCAGACATTTGCATTGTCATGCGGGCATCGTACTTACAGCTTCCCATAATCCGCCCGAATACAATGGATACAAAGTGTATTGGCAAGATGGTGGACAATTGGTTCCGCCACAAGATGGAGAAATTATTCAAGTAATTGAAGATTTAAAATACAGCGAAATCAAATTTAACGCCAACGAAAGTTTAATTGAATACATAGATGTAGCAGTTGATGACGCTTTTGCAAAATCTACTGTTGACAATGCTAGTTTCAATACTTCGGCAGCAGCTAGAAAAAATTTAAAAATTGCTTACACATCGCTGCACGGAACTTCAATCAAAATGGTTCCAAAAGTGTTAGAAAAAGCAGGGTATACTGATGTAAATATTGTACCGGAACAAGCTGTTCCCAATGGTGATTTTCCTACTGTTATTTCACCAAATCCAGAAGAACCGGAAGCATTGACGATGGCTTTGGCTTTGGCAGATACTATAAATGCTGATATCGTTTTTGGAACCGATCCAGACAGTGACAGACTTGGTGTTGCCGTTAGAAATAATGAAGGGGAAATGCAGTTGTTAAACGGAAACCAAACTATGGTTGTTATGACAAACTATCTTTTGGAACAATGGAAAAAAGCCGGAAAAATTAATGGAAAACAATTCATTGGATCAACAATTGTTTCAACACCAATGATGTTAGAATTAGCTTCGGCTTATGATGTAGAATGTAAAGTGGGTTTAACTGGTTTTAAATGGATTGCAAAGTTTATCAAAGATTTTCCTGAATTACAATTTATTGGTGGTGGCGAAGAAAGTTTTGGCTATATGGTTGGTGATGCGGTTCGCGATAAGGATGCTGTAGGTGCTATTTTACTTATGTGTGAGATTGCGGCACAAGCCAAAGAAAAAGGAAGTTCGGTTTATAAAGAATTAGAGCAGATGTATGTGGACTATGGGTTTTACAAAGAGCATTTAATCTCTATTACCAAAAAAGGAATTGAAGGCGCCAATCAAATTAAACAAATGATGGTTGACATGCGAGACAATCCTGTTTCAGAAATCAATGGGCAACGAGTACTTATGGTTGAAGATTATCAAAATTCAACTGCAAAAAATTTATTGACTAAAGAAACCGAAAATTTGGCCATCCCAAAATCAGATGTCTTGATTTATTATTTGGAAGATGGTTCTAAAATTTGTGCGCGTCCAAGTGGAACGGAACCCAAAATAAAATTCTATTTTAGTGTCAACACAGCTATAGAAAACAGAGATGAAATTCAGGCTGCAACGGTATTTTTAGATACTAAAATTAAAACTATAATTTCAGAAATGCAATTGAACTAATGGATGCTAATCTAAAGAAACTTTTACCATTTGCACTGAAATACAAGAATCACATTTATATGAATGTGTTTTTCAATATTTTTTACGCCTTATTCTCCACATTACTAATGGTATCCATGATACCAACGCTTAAAGTTCTTTTTGGAGATACTGAAAAAGTGTATACCAAGCCAACTTATACCGGAATTGGAGATATTAAAGCGTATGCAGAGGAATTTCTGAATTTTAAAATAACAACACTAACCGAGGAAAACGGACTTAAATGGGCACTTTTATTTGTTATTTCAATAATAATTACAACTGCTTTATTAAAAAATATAACCAATTATTTTGCTTCTTACCATGTTACCCGATTGAGAACCGGAGTGCTTAGAGACATTAGAGAAAAACTTTATAAAAAAATTATAAACCTACCCGTTTCTTATTATTCAGAAAGAAGAAAAGGCGACGTAATGGCGCGAATGCTGGGCGATATTAATGAAGTTCAGAATTCGTTTTTTCAGGTTTTAGAACTTGTAGTAAGAGAACCACTTACTATTCTTTTCTCGATTATTACAATGTTTATAATAAGTCCGAAACTAACAATTTTTGTTTTTGCTTTCATTCCAATTTCTGGATTTATTATTTCACGTGTAGGTAAAAATCTAAAAGCAAAGTCAGTAAAAGCTCAGCATGAAAACGGAATTTTTATTTCAATTTTAGATGAAACTCTTGGTGGACTTAAGGTAGTTAAAGGATATAATGCTGAAGAATCATTTACCAATAAATTTAATGATTCTATAAATCGCTTACTGAATTTAAGCAACAGCATAGGAAACAAAAACAACTTAGCTTCTCCTTTGAGTGAATTTCTTGGAATTATTACGATTGCAACACTACTTTGGTTTGGAGCACAGTTAGTTGTTGAAGAACAATTGTTGTCATCTGCAGCATTTATTACTTATATAGCACTTGCGTATACTATATTGACTCCAGCGAAGGCAATTTCAAAAGCATCTTATCAGGTAAAAACGGGTTTGGCTGCAGCCGAAAGAGTTTTCACTTTATTGGAGCAAGAAAATACAATTACCGATACCGAAAATGCAGTTGATAAAACATCATTTGTAGATAAAATCATTTTAGAAAACATCAACTTTAGATATGAAAGTGAAAATGTATTAAAGGATTTTTCTCTGGTAATTCCAAAAGGAAAAACCGTTGCTTTGGTTGGACAATCGGGATCGGGAAAAAGCACAATTGCGAACTTATTAACCCGTTTTTATGATGTAAATGAAGGTAAAATTCTCATTGACGGTACCGACATTAAGGACATTCAATTAAAATCGTTACGGAATTTGATGGGGTTGGTTACTCAGGATTCGATATTATTTAATGACACCATAAAAGGAAACATCTCATTGGGCAAACCCGAGGCAACTGATGAAGAAATCATTGAAGCGCTGAAGATTGCAAATGCCTACGAATTTGTGAAAGAGTTACCAAATGGAATTTACACTAATGTTGGCGACAGCGGAAATAAACTCTCTGGCGGACAAAAACAACGCTTGTCCATTGCGCGAGCCGTTTTGAAAAATCCACCGATAATGATTTTGGACGAAGCTACTTCAGCCTTAGATACCGAAAGTGAAAGAATGGTTCAGATTGCTTTAGAAAATATGATGCAAAACAGAACTTCGGTAGTAATTGCACACCGTCTTTCGACCATTCAAAAGGCCGATGTGATTGTAGTAATGCAAAAAGGAAAAATTGTAGAACAAGGAAATCACGAAACCCTTTTGGCTCTAAACGGAACTTATTCTAAATTAGTTTCTATGCAGAGTTTTGAGTAAAAAATAGAAAATGAAAACTGTTTTTTTTAAACCTAAAAGTAAAATTCTTCAGCAGTATATGGAAGGATATTATTTTTTGACGCATCAAAATACTGATGAACCGGTACATTATTTAACTTTCCCAAATAACTTTAGTATCATCTCTGTTTTAGAAAACTCTGAATTTATATATCAAGAAAACAAAGCAACTATTCAAGAGAAGCCAAACAACAAATTAATTTCGAATTTAATTTGTCATTATACTAAACCTATTTTGTTATCTTATATTGGTACTATTAACGAAATAACATTTTCTTTTAAACCTCTTGGGCTAAATGCTTTTTTAAAAATGCCTTTAGCGAATTATACTTCTAATTTTTTTTCAGAATTTTATCCATTTGAAGATTATAAAGAACGTTTTGAAATTATTATCAAGGAAACTGATGTTAACAAAAAAATTGAGTCTATCGAAAATTATTGGTTATCTAAATTAATTGGTTTTGAACATCCGTTTTTGAAAGATGTCGTTAACAATTTAATTGATACTCAGAATGAAATTTCGATTTCTGATTTGGCAAAAAAATATAATACCTCGCGGCAAAACTTGACCAAACATTTTGAATTGCACCTCTGCAAATCGCCTTCCGAATTTAGAAAAATTCATCGTTTTCGCGAAACTTTAAAAAATACACTTTCAAAAAATAAAAATATAAGTCTGACTGATTTGACCTATGAGATGTTGTTTTATGACCAATCACATCTTATTAAAGACTTCAAATCGCTAACGGGTTTAACTCCTAAAAACTTTTTCAAAAAAATAACCAACAATACTACTATTGGTGGGAATTGGATTTTTGTCTAATATTCCATTTTTACAATTTTTAGAATAATTGATTTTGTTGTTTTACATAAACTAAATCAAAATCTTCAATGGCACTTTTAATTATCAAAATTGTTTCTGCACTCTATGACTATTTTATTGAGTTTCTTTCAAATTTGTAATAAAGTAGACGAGTAGAATTCGTCAAAAATGAATGTAATGCTGAAATCAGGAATTTATCATTCAATGAGATCACAAGCGGTTGATTAAATAGTAAGCTATGGAGCAACAAGATATAAAACAATTCACAGACGAAGCTTTAACAGCTGAATTAATTGTGCAAAAAAAGAATAATACGTTTAATGCCTTTGCTATCGGTATGTTGGTTGGTATTGCTCTGTATAGTATTGTTCGAAACGGATTTGGATTTTTGCCAGTAATTCTATTCTTTGCTGTAGTAGTAATTCACAAAAAATCGGCACGTTATCGTGCAGTCAAAGAAGAAATTGAAAGAAGAAAAAACAGTTATAAGAGCTGATCTACGAAGAGATAAACACTTGTTCTACTAATCCTAAATATAATGCACCACAACCTCTGTAAAAACTGCCAGAACACCTTTGAAGGAAATTTTTGTTCTAACTGTGGACAAAAAACCAATACCAAACGATTGGATTGGCAGTATATTTTTGACGAATTAAAATATACATTCCTTCATATAAATGGAGGTTTACTTTTCACTTGTAAACAATTACTAACTAGACCTGGTGAAATGGTTAGAGAATTTATTGAAGGAAAACGTGTGAAACATTACAAACCGATATTACTAGTGTTTGTTCTGGCTGGTATAACCGCGCTTTTATTGCATTATAGCGGCGATATGGATTTGCTAAAGAAAATGAAACCCCAAAAAAACAATCCTTTTAGTCCAGAAATATATGCCGAAATTGTATCGAAATATTACACTTATATTCAATTGGCTTCGATACCGATAATTTCATTATGCACTTGGATTGGTTTCAAAAAATGGGGTTATAATTACATTGAAAATATAATTATCAATTCGTTTGTAATTGCGCAATCTCTTATAATAGGAATACTTGTTACCCCTATAAAAAACCTATTTATTGGAAGTGATAAGTTTATCTTAGTTTCAAGTGTTCTAAGTGTATTATCAATAGTATTTCCTGTTTGGTTATACCTACAACTTTATAAAAGTAGAAATTTAAAATTTTTGATTTTAAGAATTATCTGGAGTGGTATTTTATTCGTTTTGCTTTTTTTAATATCAATAATTGCAGCTGTAGTAATTGGTTTTACAACTGGGATGATAAAACATTAAACTGGCTTATAACTTGTTACTTTCCAATCTTTATCCAATAAATTTATAAAATGGTACTTGAGATTGTCTTCGGCATCAAACTCACCATTCTTATTAGTGTCCTCAATAGTTCTGAAGTATAAGAGATTTTTAGATTCCATAATTTTCCAATCAATTAATTCCTGAAAATCAGTGGAAAGTTTGGTAAATTTTTGACCTGAAATCGTGCTGATGTACAAAGATTTGATATCACCTCGATCCAACTTACCATCTTTATTGGTATCCATATCCGCTAAAGTGTAAACTAACAATTGTTGTTTGGTTTTATCTGCAACCGTTTTTAAATAAGTCGCTGTTTCAATAACCACTGGTTTATCTGTCAAAACAGTAATACTATCAGTCCCGATTTCTTGAAACTTTAGGTTTTTCAAATAGCCCGTAATTTGGTATTCGCCATAATTAGAAACTGTAAAACTTTGCTCAGCGTCTGAAGAAGATTTAATTCCTTTTCCGCTTCCGGAAATAACGCCAATTGGATGAATTAAAACAGTAGTTCCTTCCATGTTAATGGGCAAATCAGCCACTTCTATCTGCGTGGTATCTATGGGTGTTGCCTGTTTTGACTTAGCAGTATCTTCATAAATAACTTTCGGTTTATCGGCTTCTTCTTTTTTACAACTAAAAAGCAACACAACTAAAAGAATCGAAATATAAGGAGCGTAATTTTTCATTTTCATAAAATTAGACACTAAAATTAGTGAATTATTTCTACAATTTCGCAGTCAGTTTAACATTGAAAACTCGAGTGGTCATGTAGTTTGGAATTCCATATTGATTTTTAGTATACACATCTCGAACCCACGTATTTGTAATAGCATTTTGGTTGTTGAATAAATTGAAAATCTCAAATCCTACGGACAAATCTTTGAATTTCTTCAACCAATGGCCTTCTGTTCTTTCATTGTTTCTTTCGGTCAAAACATAAGCAAACCCGACATCGGCACGACGATAATCGCGCAAACGACTTTGATAAGCGTACGAATCAGCATAAGAGGGAGAACCGCCTGGCAATCCGGTATTGTATACTAAATTCAGATATAATTTCATATTCGGAATATTAGGCATATAATCTTGGAAAAGAATTCCGAATTTCAAACGTTGATCCGTCGGACGCGCAATGTAACCTCTATTATCTATATTTTCTTCCGTTTTCATATACCCAAAACTCAGCCAAGATTCGGTTCCCGGAACAAACTCACCGTTTAATCTAGTTTCAAATCCGTATGCATAAGCAACCGCATCATTATTGGCACGATACCGTATTCTAACATTTTCTAAAGTGTAGCTATTCACATCGGTCATTGTTTTATAGTAGGCTTCAGTCACCAATTTAAACGGTCGATTGTACAATAAGAATTTAAAGTCATTGCTTAATACAAAGTGGACTGATTGCTGTGCTTTTACATTTGGATTAACTACGCCATTTAAGTCTCTTAACTCTCTGTAAAAGGGTGGTTGATGGTAATACCCTAAAGCCAACTTGAATACCATATCTTTTTCCCATTCCGGTTTAAGTGAAAATTGGGCACGTGGACTAAAAACTGTTTGACTTTTTGCATTTGATATTCCATCACCCGAAACAATCCAGTTGTGAGCTCTAACACCCGCTGTTACCCATAGTTGACTGTTGCCAATATTAGTTTTAGTATTCCATTGGGCATAACCCGAAAATCGGTTGATGTCGATGAAGTTAGTAGCGCGCACATTTTGATAAGGCACTAAGGGTCCAACATAAGGATTGTAAGGTTGGTTATTTGGAATATCAATAATTGGCGGATTAATTTGAAAACCCGCAGAATCAATTACTTCCCACTCTACAATACGATCACGAAAATTCTCACGCGTATATTTAAAGCCCCAATCAATCTGATGTTTTTTATTGTTTAATTGATGTGTTCCCTTAAGTTCTGCATTTACAATCAAAGCATCCAAATCGTTTCGAGCATGGTTTAACTGAGTTCCAACACCACGATTAAAAATAACATTCCCTAATGTTTCTGAACCAATATTAGTATCTACTTCTCCTAAAAAATAAGCTGCAAAAATATCAAAATACTCTTGTTCTTGAGTGTGATAAATTGAAGTGATTAATCTGTAGTTGTTGTTGTCGTTTTGAACAAATGTAGTTTTGAATGCTCCAAAAAGCGTTTGGTATTTATCGTTTTCCTGACCTTGATAAAACACTTGTAAAGCGATGGGCTCGTCAATAGTTCCAAAATTGGTTTGACGGGTTAACGGCTGGTAATTGTATTTGTTCTGGGAGGCATTGCCTAAGAAACTAAATTGCCATTTTTTATTTGGACTGAAATTTACATTAGTCTGAACATCTGCGTAAGTTGGTCTGTAATTGGTTTGTGTTTCCTGACTGTTCACGAAAAGGGAGTTGTCGCGATATCGAATTCCAGTTATGGCAGACCATTTTTTATTTTTAGAGGCATCTTCAACCGTTAAACTTCCGCCAAGAAAACTAGCCTCAGCTGCAATTCCAAATTTTGTTGGTTTTCTATAGGTAATATCTAAAACTGAAGATAATTTATCGCCAAACTTTGCTTGAAATCCACCAGCAGAAAAATCAACATTTTGCGTCATGTCGGTATTGGTAAAACTCAAGCCTTCCTGTTGTCCGGAACGAATTAAAAACGGACGATAAACTTCAACTTCATTAACATACACTAAGTTTTCATCATAATTTCCGCCACGAACATTATAGCCAGAACTTAATTCGTTATTTCCACTTGCGCTTGGTAACGATTTCAAAACACTTTCAACTCCGGGCATCGCACTGGGATTTTTCCGAATGGTTTCAGGTTCAATTGAGGTAATGTTTTGCACTCGTCTTCTACTACTAGTAATGACGACATCACTTAATTGTTCCGCTTTTTCATTCATCATTACATTATACTCGAACTCCTCACCTGATTTTAACTGCAGTCGAATCGTGATGCTTTTTAAGGCAGTATGAGTAAAAACCAAAATTATTTTTTGATTGGCGGGAACTGTTAATTCATAAAAACCATTCTTATCAGTTGTTGCTGACTTAGTTTGGTAACTGATATTTACACCTTCAACTGGTTTGTTGTTTTCATCCAGAACGATTCCGGCAACTTTAGCCGATTGATTTTGAGCAAATGTGATGATACTTAGGGTGAAAAAAAGGAGCGTAAAAAGGTATTTATTTGTTTTCAAACTATAGAATTAAGGTTTTTGACTTCTAAAAAATTGTGTTTCAAAGATAGTAGAATTTCCAATATTATCTGTAACTACCACTTTTAAATCATTTTTTCCTTCAGCAACAATACCGTCAGAAAAGTGATGAACTAGCTTTTTGGTCTTGGGTTCATATTCAAATAAAATCCATTTTCCATTCAAATATCCCTCATAACTTTTAATACCCGATACGTTGTCAGAAATTGTGAATTTTAATTCATTTAAATTGCTAATCCACTTACCTCCAATACTTTTATCCGATTTTATTTTGGGTGGCGTTCCGTCTTTGAACAACTTGTATTCACCAAAATATTTGGTGTAAATGGTAAACGAATTTTTATAGCGTTTAGTATTGTAATAGAAAGTTTTTTTTTCGTTTACCAAACCAATAAATAGTAGGTCTCGATCTTTTTGAGGCGTAATGCTATCTTCAAATGTTATCGAAAAATTGGAGTGCGCCGGCACAAAATCTTCGTGAAGTTTTAAGGTTTCTTTCTTAACATCAAAGTTCATATAAAAATCATCATAGAAAGTATTGGCAGGGAAATTCACAGTAACATTAGCTAACGAAAAGATATTTTCTTTCTTAAATTTGACAAAGTATTTAGATGTAATTGGAACTTCAACCACTTTGGCAGGCAAATCAGAATACTGAATTGGAATAAAAATTTTACTGATATTTTCACTAAAATCAGCTACTTCAATTCGATAAGACTGGGTAATATTTGGTGTAACCAAAATAACTCCGTTTGCAATTCCGGGTTTAATAATACTTAAAGCATAGGGATTTTTCATGTACAGCTTTTGAACCCTTTGCCCCAACTTTTTGTAGCGTTCATAATCAATTAAGGCATTAACATACCGTGTTTCATCAAAGGAAAACGTATCAAATTTGTAACCGAAATCTAACTTGCCGTTCAGATAGGTCTGTACTCTAAATATGCCATTCCCATTCCACGACACGTCATCAAAATCAATTGCTGTAATTCCGAAACCAATTTTTCCGGTTGCCGCTACTTTTTCGGCCAAATAACTTCCGTCCTCTTGCAATGATAAATTGACCGAAATAGGTCTTTTTGATTGATTGACAGTTGCATTTTCATCTAACGGATAAACCCATAAACTATTAATTGCTGGACGTTTGCTATCAGGAATGACTATATCAAATCCAAAATACATCGGATTAATTATTTGCGCTGATTGGGTATCCCGAATTTCAAAATGCAGGTGTGGACCGTCCGATCCTCCGGTGTTGCCTGATAAAGCAATGATGTCTCCTTTTTTTACTAGTAAGTCAAGTGGATTTAAAGAAATATCGATTTCATACGATTTGGCTTTGTATTGAGCGCTTTTGATGAATTTTTCTACAACGCCAAAACCAGATTGTAAGTGACCGTAAACTGAAGTAAAGCCATTTGGATGTGTAATGTATATTGCTTTTCCGTAACCTACTTCTGAAATTTTAATTCTCGAAACATAACCCGCTGCGGAAGCATAAACATTAAATCCTTCTTTCTTTTTTGTTTTAAAATCAAATCCCGAGTGAATGTGATTGGGTCTTAACTCTCCAAAATTTCCAGAAAGCAGTAGTGGCAGATCCAAAGGGGCACCAAAATACTCTTTTGGATATTGATTTTGTCCAAATGAAAAAAAAGAAAAAAGAAAAAGTGACCAAAAAATCCGCATCAGGAAGTAGTTTTAGCTAAGGTAATGAAAAGTGCGTAAAAATTTACAATAATTTAATAATTTGTAACCCCTTAAAATACATAATATTATAATTTATGATGGATTTCCGAATAAATAATTGTCAAAACTATTGTACAACTGAAATAGAATCCTAACTTTGTGAAGTAAGTAATGAACAAAAAATTCATGAGTGAAATTGCAGAAATAATTGATTCTCTTGAAGGAAGAATAGGCAAACTTTTTACTAAAATAGAGAGTTTAGAGCGTAATTCTACTTCGATTAGAGCTGAAATAGAGCATGCTGCAACAATAATAAAAAAACAAACTGAAGAAATTGTACAATTGAAATCAGAATGTGAAGCACTCCGAATGGCAAATTCATTATTAGGCGGTGAAGACAACAAACGAGATACGAAGCTTAAAATAAATTCATTAATCAGAGAGATAGACTACTGTATAGCGCAGTTATCAGACTAAAAGCATGGATGAAAAGCTTAAAATAAAATTATCAATTGCTGATCGAGTTTATCCATTAACGGTAGACTTGTCTCAAGAAGAAGGGCTTCGAAGTGCTTCTAAGAAAATTGATGCTATGATTAAGCAATTCGAAGAAAACTATGCGGTTCGCGACAAACAAGATGTATTGGCTATGTGTGCCCTTCAGTTTGCCTCGCAAGTAGAGCAAAAGCAAGTAAACAGTTCTATTGACAGTAAAGATCTTGAACGATTGAAAAAAATTAACAATTTATTATTCGATTATCTCGAAAAAAAATAACGTTCTTAACATTAGGATTACAATACCGCCTACATTAGATTTTAATTGGTAAACTCAACACTAACAAATTAAAATGAGCAAATCGTCGTTACTAAAGCACGCCACTATATCGTGGATCCTTGACCAACGAGTTAGCTCAAAACTTGTCCTTTCGAGTTTATGCATTCACCTAATGTAGGCTTTTTTTATATATAAACACAAACAAAAAATGGGAACTACATTAATTATAATTGCGCTGATTGCGGGAATTGCTGGAGGTTTTGGAATTGCAAAATTCCTTGAAAAAAGCAACATCTCCAATATGGTTAAAAATGCTAAAAAAGAGGCTGCTTCAATATTAAAAGACGCAAATCTTGAAGCTGAAAACATCAAAAAAGATAAATTATTACAAGCCAAAGAAAAGTTTTTAGAACTTAAATCGGAACACGAACAAGAGATTTTAAATAAAGACAAAAGAATAGCAGAAGTTGAAAAAAGAACTCGAGACAAAGAGTCGCTCGTTTCAAGTGAATTGGCAAAAGCTAAAAAAATAAATGACGATTTTGAAGCCAAAACTAACGAGTATACTACCAAAGTAGAAACGTTAGACAAAAAGCAACAAGAACTTGAAAAACTGCACAAAAGCCAAGTAAATCAACTTGAAGTTATTTCAGGGCTTTCGGCTGAAGACGCAAGAGAACAATTAGTAGAAAGCTTAAAATCAGAGGCCAAAACCAAAGCCATGGCGCACATTCAAGACACGATTGAAGAAGCGAAATTAACAGCACAACAAGAGGCCAAAAAAGTGATTATCAACACGATTCAGCGTGTTGGAACCGAAGAAGCCGTTGAGAATTGCGTTTCGGTTTTCAATATTGAATCAGATGATGTTAAAGGAAGAATCATTGGTCGCGAAGGAAGAAATATCCGAGCTTTAGAAGCTGCAACAGGAGTTGAAATCATCGTTGATGATACACCGGAAGCTATCATACTTTCTTGCTTTGATCCAGTAAGAAGAGAGATTGCTCGACTTTCTTTACACAAATTAGTAACTGATGGTAGAATACACCCAGCACGTATTGAAGAGGTTGTGGCTAAAACAACCAAACAAATAGAAGAAGAAATTGCTGAAGTTGGGAAACGTACTGTAATCGACTTAGGGATTCATGGTTTACACCCTGAATTAATTAAAGTGGTTGGTAGAATGAAATACCGTTCTTCTTACGGTCAAAATTTACTACAACACTCGCGTGAGGTTTCGAAACTTTGCGGTATCATGGCAGCAGAATTAGGGCTGAATGTTAAATTAGCAAAACGTGCTGGTTTACTGCACGATATTGGAAAAGTGCCCGATGCTGAAAGCGATTTACCACACGCTTTATTAGGAATGCAATGGGCTGAAAAATTTGGCGAAAAAGAGGAAGTGTGCAACGCTATTGGTGCGCACCACGATGAAATAGAAATGAAATACTTAATTTCTCCAATCATACAAGTTTGTGATGCTATCTCAGGAGCAAGACCGGGAGCGAGACGTCAAGTATTAGATTCTTATATCCAAAGATTAAAGGACTTAGAAAACATTGCATTTGGATTTAATGGCGTTAAAAATGCTTACGCTATTCAAGCCGGACGTGAATTGCGTGTGATTGTAGAAAGCGAAAAAGTAAGCGATGAAAATGCCGCTAGCCTTTCGTTCGAGATTTCACAAAAAATTCAAACCGAAATGACTTATCCTGGGCAAGTAAAAATTACCGTTATCAGAGAAACCAGAGCTGTTAATATTGCCAAATAAACAAGACTATAAAATAAAAAAGGCGACCCATTGGTCGCCTTTTTTATTTTGTGAAAATAGCTTTTAAACCGTCAATTGTAATTGGCTTTAAAAAATAGTCTTTGATGTCATCTTTAAAATCATGGGCTCTATTTCTATCTACAGCATTATCAGAAGAGCTGATAATGTAGATGCTGATTTCTTTTTGAATGCGATTTTTAATAGTAATAAACTCCTCCATAAATTGCCATCCATCCAGAATGGGCATGTTGATATCCAACAAAATTAAATCGGGTGGGGTTTCTTTTCTGTCGAGTTTTCCTTTGATTCCTTCAATGGCTAACAATCCATTCTCGAAAAATTCAGGCTCTACATTGATGTTATTACTAACTAACAATTTTTTAATGATAAAATGAAATATCTTATCATCATCTACAACAAATACGTCGTTGAATTTCATTGATTTTAAAAGAGATTTGTGGTATTAGTATTTTGTTTAATCTAGGCTAAAGTAACTAAAAATATCTTGTTTTATATTTTTCTAGGATGAAATGTATTGATGACTTGTGTTAAATGTTTGCGATCTAAATGAACATAAATTTCGGTTGTCGTAATGGACTCATGTCCAAGCATCATTTGGATGGAGCGCAAATCAGCACCATTCTCTAAAAGATGTGTGGCGAAGGAATGACGCAGTGTGTGTGGACTAATATTCTTCTGCAAATTAATCTTCACGGCCAAGTTTTTAATAATAGTAAAAATCATCGCTCTGGTGAGCTGCTTTCCTCTTCGATTCAAGAATACAGTATCTTCAAAACCTTTACCTACTGTCATGTGATTTCGGTAAGTATTTCTATAGCTATCGATATACTTTTGTGTCGATTTTGCAATGGGAACAAAGCGCTGTTTATTCCCTTTTCCTGTGATTTTTACAAACCCTTCCTCGAAAAATAAATCAGAAATTTTCAACGTTACAACTTCAGAAACTCGAAGACCACAACCATATAACGTTTCCAATATGGCTCGGTTCCTTTCGCCTTCCGGAGTAGTTAAATCGACAGCACCAATAAGATTATCAATATCATCTACAGAAAGGGTGTCAGGAAGCTTTCTGCCAATTTTGGGAGCTTCAATCAATTCCATTGGACTGTCCGTGCGGTAATCCTCAAAAATAAGATAGGAAAAAAAACTTTTTAATCCTGAAATAATTCGGGCTTGCGAACGCGCATTGACTTCTTTGGAAACCGAATAAATGAATTGTTGAATCGTTTCTTCGCTAATTTTTTCGGGAGCTACAGCTATCCCATTTTCAACCAAAAAGGAACACAACCGCTCTAAATCAAAAGTGTAATTGGCAACAGTATTCTTTGACAAACCCCGCTCAATTTTGAGATACGATTGAAAACTTTTGATATAACTGTTCCAGTTCATAGGGCTAAGAAACGAAATGATTAGGTATAAAAAAACCTCTCCGAAGAGAGGTTTAAATGTATATGATCTATACTAATTACAGTTTGTATAACAAACCGAAAGAGATAGTTGACATATCAAGACCTAAATTAAATCCTGTAGTTTTGTCTGCACCGTTTCCACCGTTATCATTTGAAGAATAACCGAAACCACCCCAAGTAGAAGTAATTGCGAAATCATTTGATACGAAGTAGTTTAAACCTACAGGTACGTTAATTCCAATTTCTTTTGCAGTACTATCTCCTCCTCCGAAATCAACTTTAGTTGATACGTAAGATATATTACCTCCTATAGAAAGAGAAAATTTGCTAGCAGGTGTCCAAAAATACTTAACTCCAGCGTTAATTCCAATTCCAGTAGTTTTCAATTCATTACCTGCTCCATCATCATCTTTACCAGATGTAAAACCTAACGATCCTTCAATAGCTAAATTTTCAGATAAAAAATAACCAACTCCTGGAGCTAATGTAAAACCATCTACTTTAGCATCACCTTCTTTAGAGCTAGAAAAACTAGCTGTACCAGTTAAATACAAATCACCTTTTGAAAATCCTTCAGAACTTTCTTTTTTGTCTTGTGCATTAGCAAACGTTAAAGCGAATACTGCAGCTACTGTTAAAATAATTTTTTTCATGTTTGTTTAATTTTAAAATTAATTAGAACAAATTTATAAGTAATCCTTTGCTACCATCATAGTTGCATGTTGCAGTTATTAACAATGTTATCAACAATTTATTAATAATAATTGACTAAATCCCAGTTGTTTATAGTGTGAAAAACTCAAAATAGTGTTTTTATAAAAAATAGTATAAACCAAAAATTAAGAGAAAATGAGGCTTTTTACTTATTAATTAGTTTAAAAATAGTAGTGTAATTCCTTTTTAAATATTGAGGAGTTTATCTACTTTTACGAAAATAACTTTCCTATATGAAAATCATCATCATAAACGGTCCAAACTTAAACCTCTTAGGCAAACGAGAACCCGAAGTTTATGGAAGCACAACTTTTACAGACTACTACACCGAATTAAAAAACAACTATAACGCAATTGACTTAGAATACTTTCAAAGCAATATAGAAGGCGAACTGATTGACAAAATTCAGGAAGTTGGATTTACTTATGACGGAATTATACTAAATGCTGCAGCTTACACACACACTTCTATTGGAATAGGAGATGCCGTAAAGGCAATTACCACTCCAGTTATTGAAGTTCATATATCAAATACATTTGCCAGAGAAACTTTTCGCCACCAATCCTTTATTTCTCCGAATGCTAAAGGAATCGTAATAGGTTTTGGGTTAAAAAGCTATGAGTTAGCATTGCAATCGTTATTATAGTTACATAGAGATTCACGGAGAGAAATGGAGATTCACATAGAATATTGATTTATACAAGTATCTCTGTGAATCTCAAAAAAAATTAAAATTAAAAAATCTCTGTGAATCTCTGTGTAACAAAAAAATATCATTGAGACCAATAAAGAAATTCGAAATTTTATGTAAATAAATGAATTAACAGAATCAACTATTGGTTTAGGCATAGAAGTTCATCGAAATCTTGGTCCAGGACTTTTAGAATCTGCTTGTAAAGAATGTTTATTTTATGAATTAAAAAACAATAAAATTGGTGTTGAAGTTGAAAAAGCACTGCCGCTAGTTGATAAAGAAATAAAATTAGAATAGGGTTATAGAATTGATTTATTAATAGAAAACAAGTTAGTTATTGAGTTAAAAACTGTTGAAGCTTTTACCGACGTTCATTTTGCTCAAATATCATCTTACATGAAACTCGGAAATTATTCAACCGGATTACTCATAAATTTTAATACAAAAATGCTTAAACAAGGAATAAAAAGATTCAGAATTTAACTCCGTAAAACTCTTTTTTTTTCCACTGAATCTCAGTGTAACATTTATATAAACAAACCATGAAAAACATTTTTACGCTAACGTTAGTTTTATTCACAATTGCAATTAACGCTCAAATTAAAGGAACTGTTAGTGATGATAAAGGAAATCCGCTTCCGTTTGTAAACATCTTTGAAGAGAATACTTATAACGGGACAACTACAAATGAACAGGGTAAGTTTGAATTGAACATCAAAATTCCGGGAAAGCACATCATACTCTTTCAGTATTTAGGCTATAAAACTGCCAAGCAAATAATACAACTTGAAAATAATGCACCTATAATCATTGATGTTGCATTACAAGAAGAAAACATTATTTTGAATGAGGTGGTCATTAACCCAAAAGACAATCCGGCCAATGAAATCATTAGAAAAGCAATCAAAAGGAAAAAGGAAAATTCATCAAAAACTGCTCGATACACAGCCGACTTTTATTCAAGAGGGATTTTCAGAGTTAAAAATTTGCCGAAAACTATTTTGGGACAAAAACTTGATTTTTTTGATGAAATTATAGATTCTACGCGAAGCGGAATTTTATATTTATCCGAAACGGTTTCAAAAGTGACTTTTCAAAAACCCGACAAATTAAAAGAAGTCATTGTAGCTTCAAAAGTAAGTGGCAACGATAACGGCTTTAGCTTCAACAATGCCTCATCCGCAAACTTCGATTTTTATGACAATTATTTAGAATTTGATACCAATGTAGTTTCTCCTATTGCTGACAATGCTTTTACTTACTACAAATACAAATTTGAAGGTTCTTTTTTTAACGAAAACAGACAGCAAATTAACAAGATAAAAATCATCCCACGTAGAGCATCTGAGCCTGTCATGACCGGTTACATTTATATTGTGGACGATACTTATGCCATCTATGCTGTTGATGTCTCATTTACTGGGAAACAAATTCAAAATCCGGCTTTAAATAAATTGAATTTAAAACAAAACTTCAGCTATAACAACAACACCAAAATCTGGGCAAAAAATACCCAAACATTAGATTTTGATGCCGGAATGTTTGGCGTAAATATTTCAGGCGGCTTTACCTACGTGTTTTCTAATTTTGAATTTCCAGAAAAGTTTGAAAAGAAAACATTCACTGCCGAAGTTATTCGTTTTGAAGAAAATGCTAATAAAAAAGAAGATTCATTTTGGCAAACCATTCGGCCCGTTCCGTTAACACTAGAGGAAAGCACCGATTATACTAAGAAAGATGCGCTTCAAGAAAAGAAAAAATCAAAAGTATATCTAGATTCAATTGATGCCAAAAAAAATAAATTTGGTTTTATGGATGTTTTGAACGGCTATACTTATTCGAATTCCTTTAAAAAATGGTCTATAAATTATACTGGTCCAGCTTTAAACACTTCTTTCAATACCGTTCAAGGATGGAATACGAGTATTGGACTGTCTTTTTTTAAGCGAAACGAAGACAAAAACACGTACTATCAATTTGGAACCAACCTAGCTTACGGATTTTCAGACGAGCAATTTAGACCCACAGCGTACTTTTCATCCAAATTGAGTAACAAATCTAAAACGTTTTTATCCGTTTCGGGCGGTAATGTTGCCAATCAGTTCAATCCTGAAGAACCAATATCAAAATTAGTGAATACAGTGAGCACCTTGTTTTTTAAAAATAATTTCATGAAATTGTATGAAAAGAATTTTGTTACTGCCGCCATCTCTAGAGAATTGTTTAACGGATTAAATATGAGCTTGGGACTGGAATATGCAGAAAGAAAACCCCTTTTCAATACAACTGATTATACACTTATAAAGTCGGATGATTTGTATACTTCAAACAACCCGTTGTTGCCGTTTGATAGTACTATTCCAGCAATTGAAAAACATAATTTAGTAAAATTAAACATCAATGCTCGAATAAAATTTGGACAAGAATACATCACACGCCCAGACGGAAAATACAATTTAGGGAATGATAAATACCCATCGCTACTTTTAGGATACGAAAAAGGATTTGCGGGCAGCGAAAACCAGTTTAATTTTGATAAAATAGCGGCAAGAGTTACTCATACTATAACATTTGGAAATAAAGGCGAAACGGGAATTAACCTAAAAGCCGGAAAGTTTTTCAATGCCGAAAAAATTTCATTTGTTGATTACAAACACTTTAATGGCAATGAAACGCACGTAATGCTGGGCAATTCGTATATCAATTCATTTTATTTTTTACCCTATTATTTAGCGAGTACAAATGATAGTTATTTTGAAACGCACCTTGAACATAATGACAAAGGGTTTATTATGAATAAAATTCCGTTACTTAATAAACTACAGTCAAAATTGATAGTTGGATTTAAAAACTTAGCCATTCCGGATAGAAAACCCTACCAAGAATTTTCAGTTGGATTAAGCAATCTGGGTTTCGGAAAATTCAGAATTCTCAGAATAGATTATGTTCGCACTTATCAAGACGGATTTCTGGGCGATGGCGTAATGTTTGGATTGAATTTTTAAACAAAAAACACATCATATCCAAAACGAATCAATGTTAAAATTACTACGATAAGGAAAAACTTTCTAATGAAGGTGTTTCCTTTTTTGATGGCAAGCTTCGCTCCTACCCAACCACCAAAAGCATTGCAAACCGCCATCGGAAGTGCAATTGCCCAAATTATTTTACCTTTGATTATAAAAAGACAGATCGAACCAAAGTTAGTTGCCAAGTTCACCATTTTGGCATTAGCCGAAGCGTGTAGAAAATCAAACCCCAAAACCGTTACAAACGCTAGTACTAAGAAACTTCCGGTTCCGGGACCAATGAATCCATCATAAAATCCAATCGCAATACTCATGACAAGCGCAAAAAAAAGTTGTTTTTTTGGAGAAAGGTTTTTGACTTTATGCGTTCCAAAATCTTTTTTGACAAAAGTATAAATGGCGATTAAAATCAGTACCACCAAAAGCAGCGGTTTCATAAAATCATTACGAACAGTAGTAAGCAAATTTGAACCTAAAAAAGCCGAAACAAAGGCTACTAGTGCCATTGCTGAAAGTAATTTCCAGTTCATTTTTATTTTCTTGAGATACTGATTTGCCGCTAAAGCAGTTCCACTGAAAGATGGGATTTTAAGCGAACCAATTACAGAAGCTACAGCATAATTAGGCAATAAAATTAAAGCAATTGGGGTTTGTATTAATCCACCGCCGCCAACAATAGCATCAACAAATCCGGCCAAGAAAGCTGCAACACAAAGGACAATGATGATGTAAGTTTCCATTTATCAAATTAAAAAATCCCAATTTACAGTAGCAAATTGGGGTTGAATTTTTATTTATAGGGTATGTATGCGTCTTCCCATTCTTTCCAAATAATTCCTTGAAACTTTCCGTCGGTTCCTAACCATATTCGAACTTCATTTACAAAATCATTTCTTTCAAAATTGGCTTTGTACCTGTATATCTTTGAAGTGCTGGTATACGTATCATCTATCACCTCAATTAGATTCATATCGATGAACTTTCCGTTTCTTTTATCTAAAACATCACAGGCATGCTGCATTTCTTCAAGAGAAAGTTCCGATAAACTTTTGGTAACTTCTCTTTGACTCAACTGAACAAACTGTCGGGTTTTGCAGGATTCAATAATTCTTTTTCCAAAATTATAAACTTTCTGCTTTTCGCTTTGTGAAATTGAATTTAAAGCTAACCTACGATAGGTTGTTTTACAAGAAAACAATAAAAAAAGCAGACAAAAAGTCAAAACTCTCATGAAATTATACTCTCACAATATTTGCTCCAAGTGCACGAAGTCTTTCGTCTATACGTTCGTAACCTCTGTCAATTTGTTCAATATTTTGAATTGTAGATGTGCCTTTAGCAGAAAGCGCAGCAATTAACAATGATATTCCAGCACGAATATCTGGCGACGACATCGTAGTTGCTTTTAATTGGGATTTAAAATTGTGTCCCATAACGACCGCTCTGTGGGGATCACACAACATAATTTTAGCACCCATATCAATCAATTTATCTACAAAGAACAAACGGCTTTCAAACATTTTTTGATGAATCAAAACATCACCTTCGGCTTGAGTTGCTACCACTAAAATGATACTCAATAAGTCCGGTGTAAAACCAGGCCAAGGTGCGTCTGCAATAGTTAAAATAGAACCATCAATATCTGTTTTAACAGTATAGCCTTTGGTGTGTGCCGGAATATAAATATCGTCTCCTTTTTTCTCTAACGTAATCCCTAATTTCCTGAATACACTTGGAATTACCCCAAGGTTTTCCCACGAAACATTTTTGATTGTAATTTCACTTCTGGTCATAGCCGCTAGACCAATCCACGAACCGATTTCAATCATATCCGGAAGAATTGTATGCTCACAACCTCCCAATTTTTCAACTCCTTCAATAGTCAATAAGTTAGATCCTACTCCGGTTATTTTGGCTCCCATCGAATTCAACATCTTACACAATTGTTGCAAATAAGGTTCGCAGGCTGCATTGTAAACGGTAGTAATTCCTTCGGCTAAAACAGCCGCCATAACTATATTGGCTGTTCCGGTAACTGAAGCTTCATCAAGCAACATGTGTGCTCCTTGTAATCTTCCTTTAACTTCTACACCATAAAAATGATCTTCTCTTTCGTAACGGAATTTGGCTCCTAAATTTATAAATCCTTCAAAGTGGGTATCCAATCGACGACGTCCAATTTTATCACCTCCTGGTTTTGGAATATATCCTTTTCCGAAACGCGACAATAGTGGACCAACAATCATAATAGAACCTCTTAAACTTCCGCCCTCTTTTTTAAACGCTTCGGTTTCTAGATAACCAATGTTCACATCATCAGCTTGAAACGTTATTGAACCAGGTCCGTTTTTTTGCATTTTAACCCCTAAGTTTCCTAAAAGTGTGATGAGTTTATCGACATCAATTATATCTGGTATATTATTGATTGTTACTTTTTCTGGAGTTAAAAGTACCGCACACAAGATTTGTAATGCTTCATTTTTGGCGCCTTGTGGTGTTACATCACCTTTTAGTTGAATGCCTCCTTCAATTTTAAAAGTTCCCATAGTGTACTGTATAGTGTGAAATTGTACTATGTATAATGTTTGAATCTTTACATTACACAGTTTACAAATTAAGTTTTTGGATTATTGTTATTGTTAATTTTTTTAAAAGGCGGCTTTTTACCATTTTTACTGATTTTTGCCTTGCTATTTAAGGGCATGCTTTTATTAGACATTTTTTTATTGGTTCGCATCAAATCATTGGTGGTCAACAATTCTTCGCTACTTTGGAGTAAATTTAATTTTCCTGCAGACAATTCAAAAAGATGTTCAAAAATAACGGTATCGGTTACAGTATCTTTGTTCCAGCTTAAATAGGATTTTTTCATGTGATTGGCAATTACTTTTACCAAAGCACCTTTCATTTCACCTTCTTCCCAGCTGTTGGCCACATCAATCATGTACTTAATGTTGTTGCCATAAAAGCGGTATTTCGGATTTTTTTGAGGATATGCTAATCGCTCTGGTTTGAGATAAACTACATCTCGAGTCGGAATCGGATAAGGCGAATCTACATCCAATTTAAAATCAGACATAATAAAAATCTGATCCCACAATTTGTGTTGAAAGTCAAGAACATCACGCAAATGCGGATTCAAACTTCCCATAACCTGAATGATGTATTTGGCAGCTTTATTGCGTTCGTCCCGATCTTTAATCTCGGTAGCTTGATCGATCAGTTTTTGCAAATGTCGTCCGTATTCCGGAATGATTAAATGTGGTCTTTCTGCGTTGTATTCTAAATTAAATACAACATCATTCGCATTTTCTTTGATGTATTTCTCAACCATTATAATGATATTATGCCTTCAATAGTAGACACTTCGATATATTTTTCAATCACGCTTTCTGGACTTTCCATCATTACGTTAACTGATATACTAGTGTATTTTGCGGTTTTTGATTGTTTTGTTTTTATTACAGCGCCCAAATTATCAAATGCATTTTCAACTTCTTCGATTTTTTTGGCATCTGTTGGAACAATGAATTTGTATAAGTACTCATTAGGCCATGTTGAAGTGTTGTCTAGCTCACCACGCAACCGTTCGTAAAACTCTTCTGTCTTCTTATCCATTTATTATAAAATAAAAGCAAATATACAGTATTGATTTTAGATTTCAGAATTAGGATAAAAGATTAATTTGAGAAGATTCTTTTTTTAGTAATCATACTATTTTTTAATTATTTACGTTTTGATAAATAAGTTGGAATAGCAATCAAATTGAACTCTTGAAAAATTCAAATCAAATATGAAAAACGCTTTACTAGTAGTGCTAATTATTGCCATAAGTGCATTTGGCTACAGTAGATTTAACCGCTATGTAGCTAGTAATAACAAACCCAAAATCAATACGGAAACACTAGAACGCAAAGCGAAAGAAGCCTTAGCCTTTTGCAAAAAAAATCAGTTTAATGAAGAGTACTGCTTCTTAATTGATATGAGCATTCACTCGGGATTAAACCGTTTTTTTGTTTACGATTTAAAAAAAGATTCTCTTTCAATGAAAATGTTAGTTGGTCACGGTTGCGGCAAAAACCCTTGGAGTTTTGATTGGTCAAGAGCGCAACCTAGTTTTAGCAATCTAGACGGCAGTCACTGTTCTGCTTTAGGTAAATATAAAATCGGAGAAAGAGCCTATAGCAATTGGGGAATTCATATCAAATATGTGCTGCACGGACTAGAAGCGACCAACAGCAATGCACAATCCCGATTTATTGTATTCCATTCTTGGGAAAAAGTTCCCGAAAACGAAGTCTATCCAGATGGCACTCCGGAAGGCTGGGGTTGTCCCACGATTGCTGATGAAAACATGAGACTAATTGATCCGATGCTACAGACCACCAAGAAGCCTGTTTTGATGTGGATTTATAATTAAAACAAATCAATTAATAGTTGTAAATTAGCCTTAATCAAATTCATAAAAAATGTGGTGGCACTATTGTTTAGTTTTTTTGGGAGCTTTATTGTTTGACATAGTTCCGTTTCCGTTTTTACCGGCATTTACCATCATGATGTTTTTGCAATTATACTTTGACCTTAATTTGTGGGCGGTAATTTGCATTGGCGTTGCTGGTTCTATTCTTGGACGTTATATTCTAACGCTCTATATTCCATATATATCTGATGCTTATTTCAAACCTTCCAAAAACGAAGACATTTTATTTCTTGGGCAACAATTAAAAATTAAAGGATGGAAAAGCCAGATGGCTATTTTTTTGTATTCTTTGTTGCCATTGCCTACGACACCTTTGTTTGTAGCTGGTGGCATGGCAAGGATAACCCCACTCTATATTATTCCTGCTTTTTTTTTGGGGAAATTCATTAGCGATACGGCAGCACTTTTGTTAGGAGAATATACTTTAAATAATTTAAGCAGCATCGAATCTAATATCGTTTCTTGGCAATCTTCCGCTGGACTTATCGGAAGTCTCTTATTACTATGTGCGCTTTTATTTATTGATTGGCGCACCTTAATTCAGAAGAAGAAGTTGTTGCTTAAATTTAATATCTTCAAAAAAAGAACGGTTTAATAATCAAAATCCATTTGCAAAAACTTCTAATTAGAAGCATAAAATTATAGTATATTTGAATTGCAAAAACACTACCGTTATGAAAACAAACCAACTTACTTAACTACTGCTCATTTATATTACTTCATTTTATGTGTCAAATACTAATGCTCAAAAAACGAATTACGCTACCGCAATTAGCGCTGCTGCCGACAAAATAGAATCAAAAGTCATCGCTTGGCGACACGATATTCACAAACACCCAGAATTGGGCAACAGAGAAGTGCGGACTGCGGATTTGATTGCAAAACATTTGCGGTCATTAGGCATTGAAGTAAAAACTGGCGTTGGAATTACAGGCGTTGTTGGAATTCTAAAAGGCGACAAACCCGGACCAGTAGTTGCACTTCGCGCTGCTATGGATGCACTTCCAGTAGAAGAAAAAAACAATTTGTCATTTGCATCCAAAGTAAAAACGATATACAACGGAAAAGAAACTTCGGTGATGCATGCTTGCGGTCACGATGCGCATGTAGCCATATTAATGGGAGTTGCAGAAATGCTTTCTGGAATGAAAAAAGACTTAAAAGGTACTGTGAAATTTATTTTCCAACCTGCCGAAGAAGGAGTTCCTGCCGGTGAAGAAGGTGGCGCAGCACTGATGATAAAAGAAGGTGTACTCGAAAACCCAAAAGTGGATGTTATCTTTGGACTGCACATGAGTGCTCAAACCGAAGTGGGTAAAATTAATTATAAACCTGCTGGTTTTATGGCAGCCGTTGGTACTGTAAAAATAACGGTCAACGGAAAACCATCTCATGGTGCACAACCTTGGCTATCTGTTGACCCAATTGTGGTTGCTGCACAAATAATCAATAACTTACAGACTATTGTTAGCCGTAATGTCAATATCACCCAAAATCCTGCTGTAGTTACCATTGCTTCTATTCATGGCGGAAATCGCGACAATATCATTTCAGAAAATGTTGAAATGCTGGGTACCGTTAGAACGTTCACGGATGATGATGAAAAATTAATCTATGCTCGAATTAGACAAATAGCTGAGAAAACCGCTGAATCGGCTGGAGCTACTGCTGATGTAGTTTTGCCTTATGAGCATTATTATCCAGTTACTTTTAATAACGAAAAACTAACAGCGGAAATGTTGCCTTCACTTCAAAAATCAGTTGGTAAAGAAAATGTAAATTTAGTTCCACCTATTACTGGTGCTGAGGATTTCTCGTTCTTTCAGCAAAAAGTGCCTGGAATGTATTTCTTTATTGGTGGTTTACCAAAAGGGGCTGATGTTAAAACTTCTGGACCGCATCATACACCATCTTTTATTATTGACGATAGTGCTTTCAAAACAGGATTAAAAGCAACAGCTAATCTCGTGTTGGATTATATGGAGATGAATAAGAAATAAAGCTAAAAATAAAAAACCCCAAATCTTACGATTTGGGGTTTCTGTTTTTACAATCCAGCCACCGCTTTTATTTCATTAATAATTCTATTTGCCAAATCGTCTGCTAATTGCTGCGTTTGTGCTTCGGTATAAATACGGATAATTGGTTCGGTATTCGATTTTCGTAGGTGAACCCAATTTTCGGCAAAGTCAATTTTTACTCCGTCAATGGTAGTAATTTCTTCATTCTTGTATTTTTCAGTCATCGCAACCAAAATCGCATCAACATCAATTTGTGGTGTCAATTCAATTTTGTTTTTGCTCATATAATATTGTGGATACGATGCGCGTAATTCGGCTACAGTTTTTTCTTGATTAGCCAAATATGTCAAAAATAAGGCTACACCAACTAAACTATCTCTTCCATAATGACTTTCCGGATAAATAATTCCACCATTTCCTTCGCCACCAATAATGGCATTGGTTTTCTTCATTAACTCCACCACATTAACTTCTCCAACAGCACTTGCTTGATAACTTCCGTTGTGCTTGTTAGTAATATCGCGCAAAGCACGTGACGAACTCATATTAGAAACGGTATTTCCGGGAGTTTTGCTCAACACATAATCGGCGCAAGCCACCAAAGTATATTCTTCGCCAAACATTTCACCATCATTTGAAATGAAAGCCAAACGATCTACATCTGGGTCAACTACAATTCCGAAATCGGCTTTTTCTTCCAAAACCAATTTACAAATATCTCCCAAATGCTCCTTCAAAGGTTCTGGATTATGCGGAAAATGTCCGTTAGGTTCGCAGTATAATTTTACACACTCCACACCCATTTGCTCCAAAAGTTTAGGAATAATGATTCCTCCAGAAGAATTAACACCATCAACAACTACTTTGAATTTTCTTTTGGCAACGGCTGCTACATCTACCAACGGCAAATCCAAAACTTCATCAATATGAATATCCATATAGGCATCATTCACTGTAATTTCTCCCAAATCATCCACTTCCGAAAAATCAAATGCTTCGGCTTCTGCAATTTCTAAAATCAATTCGCCTTCTTTTCCGCTTAAAAATTCGCCTTTTGCATTCAATAATTTCAAGGCATTCCATTGTTTCGGATTGTGTGAAGCCGTTAGTATAATTCCACCATCTGCCTTTTCCATCGGAACGGCAATTTCAACAGTTGGTGTTGTTGACAATCCCAAATCGATAACATCAATTCCTAGTCCCAACAACGTGTTCATCACTAAATTGTGAATCATCGGCCCAGAAATGCGCGCATCACGACCTATCACCACTTTTAACTTTTGCTGATGGCTATTGGCTAATGGCTTATGGCTGTTTTTTAGAAAAGTTCCATAAGCAGAAGCAAATTTCACCGCATCGACCGGAGTTAAATTATCACCTACTTTGCCGCCAATAGTGCCCCGAATTCCTGATATAGATTTGATTAAAGTCATTTTTAAAGTTTAGAAATGTTTAAAACGTTTATATGTTTAGTTTCTTAGATTACAAATATAGGAAAGTTGATTTTTAGTAAAAGAGAAAGACAAAAAGTTTCAAAAAAATAATTCTATATTTACAATACACTAAACTTATAAACCTAATAAATTCTATACCCTTTTTAGATGAACTTCCTAGCCCATATTTATCTTTCTGGCGATAACGATTTGTTGAAAATCGGGAACTTTATGGCGGACAGTATTCGTGGGAATAGTTATGAAGATTATGAAAGCGAAGTAAGAAAAGGAATTCTACTGCACCGTTCGATAGATAGTTTTACTGATATGCACCCTATTTACAGACAAAGCAAACACCGTTTACATGAAAAATATGGTCATTATTCCGGTGTGATTATGGATATTTTTTACGACCATTTTTTAGCCAAAAATTGGAACAACTATTCTGATACCGCACTAGAAACTTATGCTGACACCTTTTACCATCTTCTAAAAGACAATTACGAAATCCTAACGGAAAGAGTCAAAGGAATGATTCCGTATATGTTTGCGAGAAATTGGCTAGTAAGTTATGCTACTATTGAGGGTTTGCAAATGATTATGTTTCATATGGATCACCGCACTAAAAATCGAGTTGCCATGCATGAATCTATGGTAGAACTCCAACTATTTTACACCGAATTTGAACAGGAATTCACTTTATTTTTTGAAGAATTAAAACAGCATTGTGAAGCTAAATTAGCAGAATTAAATACTTAATAACTATTTATGAAAATATACTTAGTACTATTATTATTTTCATTACCATTTTTTGCGCAAACTGGATTAATTTCACAAAAAGCAATGGTAGTTTCGGCTCGTGATGAAGCTTCTGAAATTGGAGTTGCTATTATGAAAAAAGGAGGCAATGCTTTTGATGCCATGATTGCAACACAATTAGCTTTGGCGGTAGCGTATCCTTATGCTGGAAATATTTCAGGTGGCGGTTTTTTGGTCTACCGTAAAGCAGATGGCGAGGTAGGTTCCCTAGATTTTCGTGAAAAAGCGCCTCAAAAAGCCTCCAAAAATATGTATCTCGACAAATCTGGAAATGTGATTCCGAATTTGAGTACCGATGGTGCTCTGTCGGTTGGAATTCCGGGTAGCATTGCGGCTATTTTTGAAGTACATAAAAAACTCGGGAAATTGCCTTTAGCAACTTTGTTTCAACCTGCTATTGATTTAGCCGAAAAAGGAATTATCGTTACCGAAAAAGAGAAAATCAAACTAGACGAGTATCGCGGCGTAATTGTAAAAATAAGCGGTGACAAAACGTTATACCATACTATTTTTAAAGTTGGTGACACGATCCGATATCTTGCTTTGGCCAAAACCTTAAAACAAATTCAAAAAAACGGCAGAACCGAATTCTACAAAGGAAAAACTGCCAAAAAATTAGTAGCATTCCTAAAGCAAAAAGGCGGGATTATTGTGGGGAAAGATTTAGCCGATTATCAAGTCATTTGGCGCAAGCCGATAACTTTTAACTATAAGGAACTGAATATCATTTCTATGGCGCCACCGTCAAGCGGAGGGATTACCTTAGCACAAATTATGAAGATGATTGAACCTTATGATGTTTCGACATTTAAGCCTAATGCAACGCAATACATCCAACTTTTGGCGGAAGCGGAACGAAGAGCGTATGCTGATAGAAATTTTTTTTTGGGCGATCCTGATTTTGTAAAAATTCCGCAAATGCAATTATTGAATGATGATTATTTGAAAAAACGAATGCAAAGTTTTTCATTTGATAAAGCAACTCCTTCAGCTGACGTAAGTCACGGAGATGTTTCGGTTTACGAAAGCGATGAAACAACGCATTATGCCATAGTTGATTCCGAAGGAAATGCCGTTTCGGTAACCACAACACTTAATGGCGCTTATGGTTCTAAATTATATTGTGATGAGCTGGGTTTCTTTTTAAACAATCAAATGGATGATTTTTCATCCAAACCGGGTGTTCCTAATTCTTATGGTTTGGTTGGTGCAGAAGCCAATAGTATTGCACCAAATAAAAGAATGCTGAGTTCTATGACACCAACGATTGTAGAAAAAAACGGAACCCTTTTTATGTTGTTGGGTTCGCCTGGAGGTTCTACAATTATCACTTCGGTTTTGCAAACAATTCTGAATGTTTACGAATTCAAAATGACAATGCAACAAGCAGTAAATGCACCCAGATTTCACAACCAATGGCTGCCAGACGATATTATGGTAGAACCCAATAAATTTGACAAAATCACTCTAGAAAATCTCAAGTCAAAAGGATATCGCATTAATGAAAAATTTGCGCCAGTTCTGGGAAAAGTGGATGCTATATTAATTCAACCTGACGGAAAACTCGAAGGTGGTGCTGATTTTCGGGGTGATGATAAAGCAGCGGGATTTTAAGTTATTCCATTTTACCTAAAAAAGTAATTGTTACTTCTCTATTCGTTTTTCCAAACGCTTTGTTTTGTTCAAACAAATAAACAAGTTGATTGACTTTAATATTTTGGCTTTCGCCCGATTTAACTCTGGTTACGGTATAACTCGTTTTCCAGCTCAAAGCAGTTTCGGAAGTATTTTGCCAAGCATTTGACACTTTAAAAATGATTGGCTCAGAGAACAATAGCTTTTCAATAAGTCTATTTAAGTAAATCATATCATTGGCTTCTGAAGTAAAATCAATGACTTCCGGATTCTGATTTTGAAAACAGTTTTTGATATTTAGTACGACTTCTTTTTTCAATGCATCGGTTAACGAAGCATCTGTCAGCATTTGAAAGTAAGTAAACAAATCTTCCACTTTGGTTTTGGCGTTTTCGTGATAATCTTCCAGCATTTTAACGGCGTATTTTTTGGATAAACTCATTTGTGAAACTGCAACTTCTGCTGTCTTTTTTTCGTTCATAGATTGCGCTTGTGCTAAATGCCCAAACATAATTACTGCGATAAATAAAAAAATAGTCTTCATATTATTCCTGCTTGATTCTAATGAACTGAATCTTGTTTTCTGCGTCATTTTTTACTTCGATAATTTTCATTCGTTTTACGGTTGCCGTTGGAACAATTAATTTTTGCGAAAATTCACTTTTATCATAATATTCAGCACCGAGATTATTTTTCAACATCACGATGACTTCCAAATTATCAGAGAGAATTTTATTTAATTGTGTTTTTCTGGTTTGCCAATCTTTAATGTCTGATAACATAAAAGCTTTGAGCATCATGGCGTAATCGTTAGGTTTTAATTCAATTGTTTTTGGCGGTTCCGATGTTCCGTTTTGATGTAAAAGAACCGTTCTTGGTTTGTAAAACGGACTTTTAATAACCAATTTTGTTTTTTCAGAACCATTAGTTAAAACTTGAACTTTTCCTTCTTTTACTGCCAATGGTTTTTCAATCGAATTTTCAACTTGAACCACTTTTACTTCATCACTTTTTACCTTTTCATTCGTAAACTCATTATTCAATTGAATGGTTTTGGTTTTTGGCGTTTCTTTTTTATTAAAAAAAATAAGGGCAATTGCAAGTACAAAAATTAATGCTGCTATTGAAAACCATATTGCTTTTTTCGATTTTTTAAACGCTTCTTTTTCATTTGGAATAAAAGTTTTCTCTTCAAAAATAAATTCATCCCAAGAAGAAAATCCAACAAATTCTGAAAGGATATTCAACATATCTTTTCGTGGGATTTTGCTATTGGCTTCGGGTTTCAAATGCGTGTAAATCCATTTTTCGCTAATGGTTTGTTTGCAATTGACTTCTATTAATCCAATCAAATTCTGAATATCCTGCGCACTGAAACTTTTCCAATTTCCTTGAAAATAAGGATACTGCTCTTGATATTTCAAAAGCACCAAATGTTTTAATCGTTGAAATTGTTCCAAATCGGTCATTCGTAAATGCTGTTCAAAAGTAGGTGAAACCAGATTTTCATTCGCTGAAAAGCTACTGTAAAAGCACTGTAAATGTAACTAAATAAGTTTACAGTCAGTTGAAAGTGGTTTTGCTAAAGCTAATTTGAAATCTGAAAGTATCATTGCATCATTAATTTTAAAAACTTATAAAATGAAAAATCAAATCACAACAGTTTTATGTTTATTGGGATGTTTTAATTTATCCATTGCTCAAGATTTGGGAAATGCCCAATATGAAAAAAAAGGAAATGCCGACTATGGAAATTCGAGCTACGGAAATGATGGTTATACCGTAAATAGAGTAAACACCATTCAAACCACAACAAGTAGTCAAGATGAAATGGTTATTGTTATTAAAGGAATTTACAACGAAAGAGCCACTTCACAAATTGCAACATTTGCTATTTTACAACTCGGCAAAACTGCCGAAGAAGCGACTAGTTTAATTGATGAAAGAATTGAAAGTGTGATGAAAGAATTAGCACTTTACAACAAAGAAATTGAAGTAGAAACCGACATGATTTCGTTTGTTCCTACCTATGATTATGCCGTTGATAAAAAGATTTTTAACCCAAAAACGTATAACGAAAAACCATCGGGATTTGAATTAAAAAAGAACATCTTAATCAAATTTAAAAACAACAACGATTTTGATAAAATACTTTCTATTTGTGGCAAAAACGAAATTTATGATATTGCCAAAGTAGATTATGTAACCGCTAATTTTGACTTGGTTAGAAGTCAAATGCAGAAAAAAGCATTAGAGGTTTTTAAAGACCAAATGGCTAATTATTCTTTAATCATGAATACTGATTTGAATAAAAAAGAAAAGATTTTACAAGAAGGTTTTAATGTAATGTATCCTATGGAAAGTTATAGAAGTTATCAAGCGTTTTCGCAAGCCGATGCAAGTTTTGATCCAAAAGGTGTCGTTCATACTATTAAGAAAAACACCACTCAGTATTATAATCAAGCTTTAGTGAAAGACCATAACTTTATTATGAATCCTGAAATTACTGAACCAACGATACAAGCATTTTATGAAATTACTATTCGTGTCAAACTAAGAGAAGACCAATTGCCTAAAAACACTATTATTAGAAACAATCGTTATTATATTATTACGGCTGCTGGCGATATTAAATTGCTAAATTTGTAAAAATTAAGATGAAACACTTAAAAATTTTATGGAAGGTTTTTTTTATTTCTATTCTATTTACTGCGTGTAAAAAAGAAAATTTACGCACAGATGAAATTATTAGAAAGTATAATTTGACTTATTATCCTTATTGGGATTCAGAAAAGACACCCTTTAGAAAAAATGCAACATTGTATGCCAACAAAGAAACCGATAGTTGCCTTTTAATTCTGCTAAATAAGAAAGGTGATACCATATTATCTCATTTGGATAAGAGCATCATTACTATGACACAACTCCAATACGAAAAAAAACAGAAGGATTGGATTGTCACTAAAAGGGATTATGGTAAAACCATCTTTGAAATGGATTCTGTTGGGGATTGGTATGGCGCTATCGGCGGAAGTAATTCCAATAGGTTTCCATTAAACACCTATTACACCATTGAAAGGGGAAAAATGGAACTAAAAAAAATTGAGCCCATTAGCAAAAAAGAGTTTCTGAATAAAATTGCAGCTAAATTCGGTTACTTGAAAAATTGTACTATCGCCGCAGTGGAAGATGCAACAACCTACGTTTTCAAAGACACCTTAAATGATAAACAAGTACTTTATCAACTAGAGACGAAGTATGTTGTAAAACACATCGATGGAAACTATGTTGTTGAACCAATATTTGAGCAAAGCTCCAGAAATGGAATATTCAAAAAAAAGGTTTTTTTCGAAAAAGGAGGAAATACAATGCATTTTGGGAAAAAAATATTTTACGGAAAAAATAGTTGGGATTTCAATTTTAGATATGAAATTGATGATAGGAAATATTATCAATTTAAAAACCATATAAAAAAGTATAATAATTTACCTGGAATCGAAGTTTTTAAAACCGAGATTATAGTTTATGATTGGAAAAATAAAACTACTAAAATCGTCAAGAATTTCCCAAAAGACAGTTTGTTTGAGGATTACAGCTTTGGATTTCAAAAGCAACCGAATGGTAAAGTGTATGCCGGTATCAATATAGGCGATGACAGTTATGACTTTTATTATGAACTTGATACAATCCGTTGGATGCTTATTGGCTTCAAAGAGCCTGCAAATGGGCGAATACCTAGACATTAAAAGCGCAAATATTAAATGAGGAGTGTTAATAAATATTCCTCATTTTTATATATAATAAATAATGCAAACTGTTGGATGTAACTAACCAAAACACCACTAAAATATTTTTTTGAATGTTAATTTATGTCAATCAGAATATTATTGTCTGTCTGAGCTTGGAAGACCTTTTTTTTAGCACTTCGACAAGCTCAGTGTGACAAGTTCTCTACAATTAGCTGTAAAATAATAATTGCACCCAATGACTTAATGTAGTATTTTAGCATATTCAAAGATTAGCAAAAAATGCCTACCAGTAAAGCATCCAATTTTAAAATTATATTCCGAAGTATTTTCAGAAGAGCCGAAAACTTGATTTTTCTTTTGAAAGACAAACTCAGTGAACGGAATTTTATATACGTTGCCAGTGTTCTGGTTGCAATTACTTGTGCTTTTGCTGTAATTATTCTGAAAAGTTTTGCTCACAATATATTCCTTTGGGCCAATGATATTAACGGATTTTTAAAATTACCCTACATTAATAGTTTGCTGCCCATTGCTGGAATTTTGCTAACCGTTTTTGTCATTCGTAATTTCTTGCGTAATAGTTTAGAAAAAGGAAGCTCCAAAATATTATATGCAGTTGCCCGAAAAGGCGGAATTGTTCCCAAAAAACAAATGTATGCTCAGATTATAACAAGTTCGTTAACTGTTGGATTGGGTGGCTCGGCAGGTTTGGAAAGCCCTATTGTAATAACGGGTGCTGCTTTTGGTTCAAATTTTGCGCAAAAATACCATCTTTCCACAAAGGATCGGATTTTACTCTTAGCTTGCGGTGTGGCTGCTGGTATCTCTGCCGCTTTTAATGCTCCCATCGCGGGAGTTTTATTTGCAATAGAAGTGGTGTTGACTGATGTTTCTATTTCCGCTTTCATTCCAATTATGATTTCAGCTGCAACAGGCGCCATAATTTCTAAAGTTGCTTTGAGCCCCGATACGATTCTGAACTTTGAACAGACCTTAAAGTTTGATTATCACAACACACCTTTTTATATTTTACTCGGAATCCTAGCTGGTTTTGCTTCCCTATACCACGCTCGAAATTTTCAAAAAGTAGAAAAGTTTTTTAGTACATTTAAAAACAAAGGGTATCGCAGAGCATTGTTTGGCGCAACAATTTTGGCTGTTATGATTTTCTTTTTTCCAACACTTTTTGGTGAAGGATATGAAAGTATCAAATTACTGGCTTCAAAAAATCCGAGTGTTTTATTAGACAATACCATGCTCGAACCATTCAAAAGCAACGAATGGATTTTACTAGGTTTTGTTGGGGTAACCATGTTACTAAAAGCTTTTGCAACTGGACTTACATTAGGCAGTGGTGGAAATGGCGGTAACTTTGCTCCTTCTCTTTTCGTAGGTTCGTATCTTGGCTTTTTTGTTGCCAAAATCGTAAATTTACTCAACTTTACCCAACAGTTACCAATCGCTAATTTCACCATTGTCGGAATGGCCGGAATTCTGAGTGGTTTATTCCATGCACCGTTAACTGCTATTTTCCTAATTGGTGAAATTACGGGCGGTTATGATTTGATGCTTCCTTTAATGATTGTTTCATCTATAAGTTATGCCGTTTCAAAACAGTTTGAAAAGCATTCGATGGAGGTAAAAGCTTTGGCTGCAAAAGGCGATGTTTTTACTAGCGATAAAGACCAAAACATACTGCAAAGCATAGACCTATACAAACTTGTGCAAAAAAAATACAAAACATTAACACTAGATAACACCGTAGAAAGTGCAGTAAAAATTTTCTCCACCACCGAACAAAAAATAATTCCAATTTTAGATGAAGACAAGAATTTAATGGGCATCGTAGATTTTGAAGCCGTAAAAGGAGTTATTTTCAATCCGTACCGTGTCAAATTTATGTCAATCAGCGAAATCATCAGTCAACCGGAAACTAAAATTTTGTTGGAAGACAAGCCAGAGAAAGTATTGAAGCAATTTGAAACTTCTAATGCGATGATTTTACCTGTGATTCAAAAGGGTAAATTCTTTGGTTTTTTATCCAAAATTGACATCCTCGAAAATTACCGTCAGCGTTTGAAAGAAATGGTAATTGATTAGCTATTTTTAACAATATCTTGTCAACTGCTTATCTGAAAATCCCCTTCAAAAGACTACCTTTGTTTCCGAAATTTCGGAATTGAAAAAATGCTATGTTAGATACTGAAAATACGATTGAAGTCCTTGGTGCGCGCGTACACAACCTAAAGAATATTGATATTACCATTCCCAGAGAAAAATTGGTCGTGATTACTGGACTCTCAGGCTCTGGAAAATCCTCTCTTGCATTCGATACGATTTATGCTGAAGGCCAACGTAGGTATATCGAAACATTCTCAGCGTATGCGCGACAATTCCTTGGCGGATTAGAACGTCCAGATGTGGATAAAATTGACGGATTGTCACCGGTAATCGCTATTGAACAAAAAACAACTAGTAAAAGTCCACGTTCTACCGTTGGAACAATTACTGAGATTTATGATTTCCTGCGATTGCTTTATGCGCGTGCTGGCGAAGCATTTAGTTATGTAAGTGGCGAAAAAATGGTTTCCTATTCAGACGATCAAATCAAGGAATTGATTATCAAAAATTTTATTGGAAAACGCATCAATATATTGGCACCAATAATTCGGGCTCGAAAAGGACATTATGCCGAATTATTCCAACAAATAACCAAACAAGGTTTTCTAAAAGTACGAGTAAATAGTGACGTTCAGGATTTACTTCCCGGAATGAAACTCGACCGTTACAAAACGCACGACATCGAAATTGTCATAGACAGAATGGTAATAGAGAACAACGAAGAAGCCGAAAAACGATTGTCAGAAAGTATCAAAACCGCCATGTATCATGGTGAAAATGTATTAATGATTTTAGATCAGGACACTAACGAAGTTCGTTATTTTAGCAGAAATTTAATGTGTCCTACTTCTGGAATTTCCTATCAAAATCCGGAACCAAATTTATTTTCGTTCAATTCACCAAAAGGAGCTTGTGAACTGTGCAAAGGATTGGGAACTGTGAATGAAATTAACCTTAAAAAAATAATTCCAAATCCAAAATTATCAATTAAAAATGGAGGATTTGCTCCGTTGGGCGAGTATAAAAGTTCTTGGATTTTCAAGCAATTGGAGATTATTGGTGAAAAATTTGGATTTACCTTAATTGACCCAATTGAGAAAATTTCGGAAGAAGCTTTGAATATTATTCTGTATGGTGGAAAAGAAAAATTCTCTGTTGCATCCAAAACTTTAGGCATTACTAAAGAATACAAAATTGAGTTTGAAGGCATTTCGCATTTCATCAAAAATCAATTTGACGAAAGCAATTCAACATCCATAAAACGTTGGGCAAAAGAATTTATGGACGAAGTGGATTGCCCTGATTGTAATGGATCGCGTTTGAAAAAAGAAGCGATGTATTTCAGAATTTACGAAAAAAATATCTCTGAATTATCAACGATGGATATTTCAGAATTATCTGCTTGGTTTGATACTTTAGACCAATACTTAACCGAAAAACAAAAAATAATTGCCACCGAAATCGTCAAGGAAATTAAAGACCGGTTGCGTTTTTTAGTAAATGTAGGCTTGAATTATTTATCGATAGCGCGCAGCTCTAAATCGCTTTCGGGCGGAGAAGCACAGCGCATTCGATTGGCAACACAAATTGGCTCACAACTTGTTGGCGTGCTTTATATTTTGGACGAACCCAGCATCGGTTTGCACCAAAGAGATAATGAAAAACTAATTCATTCCTTAGAACAATTAAGAGATATTGGCAACTCTATTATAGTAGTTGAACACGACAAAGACATGATTGAGCGTGCCGATTATGTAATTGATATTGGCCCAAAAGCAGGGAAATTTGGTGGTGAAATCATTAGCAAAGGAACTCCAGCCGAATTGCTCAAAGAACATACCATGACGGCAATGTACTTGAATGGGGAAATGAAAATTGAAGTTCCAAAAAAGCGTCGTGAGGGCAATGGAAAATTATTGAAATTAACTGGCGCAACCGGAAATAACCTAAAAAATGTTTCCATCGAATTGCCTTTGGGAAAACTAATCTGTGTAACTGGCGTTTCTGGAAGTGGTAAATCGACATTAATAAACGAAACACTTTATCCAATCTTGAATGCCTATTATTTTAACGGGGTCAAAAAGCCACAACCCTATAAAAAAATTGAAGGTTTAGAACATATTGATAAAGTAATCGATATTGATCAAAGTCCAATTGGTAGAACGCCAAGAAGTAATCCGGCGACTTATACTGATGTGTTTTCAGAAATTAGAAGTTTGTATACGTTAACTCCAGAAGCGATGATTCGTGGTTACAAAGCGGGTCGTTTTAGTTTTAATGTCAAAGGCGGAAGATGCGAAACCTGTGAAGGTTCGGGCGTGCGAACTATCGAAATGAGTTTCCTTCCTGATGTTTATGTGGAATGTGAAACCTGTCAAGGAAAACGGTTTAACAGAGAAACTTTGGAAATTAGATACAAAGGAAAATCCATTTCAGATGTCTTAAACATGACTGTTGATGAAGCGGTTCCTTTTTTTGAAAACATTCCGAAAATTTACAGAAAAGTCAAAACGATACAAGATGTAGGTTTGGGTTACATCACTTTGGGACAACAAAGTACCACGCTTTCTGGCGGTGAAGCTCAGCGCATCAAATTGGCATCCGAATTGTCCAAAAAAGACACAGGAAATACGTTCTATATTATGGATGAACCTACGACCGGATTGCATTTTGAAGACATTCGAGTATTAATGGATGTAATCAATAAACTGGTTGACAAAGGAAATACAATCCTAATTATCGAGCACAATATGGATGTAATTAAACTAGCAGATTACATAATCGACATTGGTCCTGAAGGCGGAAAAGGTGGCGGCGAAGTTGTAGCTAAAGGAAGCCCAGAGGAACTTGTAAAGAACAAGAAAAGTTACACTGCGGAGTTTTTGAAAAAAGAATTGAAGTAAGCCAAACCACTATTTCAGAATGGAAAATCAAATTGAAATTATCACAAAGCGGCTAATTCTGAAAAGCATAACTCCTGCTATCATTCATGAGCTATTCAACACTAAATCAAAAGAAGAAATCATTAACTATTTTGGGTATGATGATGCATTTGAGTATTATAAAATCATGCATGAAAAAGGCATGGAAACCCACCGGATTTCGATGTTTTACTTTTTACTGATTGAAAAACAAAGTGGGTTACCCATTGGCGAATGTGGGTTTCATACATGGAATTCAAGTCACAAGCGTTCAGAGCTATTTTACGCTATAAAAAATGAAGAGAGCAAGCAAAAAGGTTTCATGACTGAAGCTTTGAAAGCTGTTTTACATTATGGATTTACCGAATTAAAACTCCACCGAATTGAAGCATTAATTGCTGACGAAAATGAGCCCTCAAAGAAACTTTTACTGCGTTATGGATTTTCTAAAGAAGGAACGATGCGCGAAGATTATCTTGTTGACGGCATAAACGAAGACTCCGATTGTTATTCCTTACTAAAATGGGAATGGGAGAAGCAATTAATATAACTTATAACATTTTGAAGGAAACTCTGAAATACAGCTACTTCAAAACAACAAAAAATTAGTACTTTAGCAGGCTTAAAAAAAATGAAAAATGAAAGAAGAATTTCTAAATGAAGACGAAAAAATCCATGACAAATTAAAACAAAAGCCATGGAACGAAATACGAACAAACGACTCGTGGGCGATTTTTAAAATCATGTCAGAGTTTGTAAATGGGTATGAATCGATGGCAAAAATTGGACCGTGTGTCTCTATTTTTGGCTCAGCCCGAACCAAACCTGATACCCAATATTACTTGTTGGCTGAAAAAATTGCCTATAAAATCAGTAAAGCGGGTTACGGTGTAATTACTGGTGGTGGACCCGGAATCATGGAAGCAGGAAATAAAGGAGCTCACAATGGTGGCGGAACTTCGGTTGGTTTGAACATCGAATTGCCTTTTGAACAGCACTTTAATCCGTATATCGATAAAGATAAGAACCTCAATTTTGACTATTTCTTTGTGCGCAAAGTAATGTTTGTAAAATATGCACAAGGATTTGTGGTAATGCCCGGCGGATTCGGAACACTTGATGAATTGTTCGAAGCCGTAACCTTAATCCAAACTAAGAAAATTGGAAAATTCCCAATCATTTTAGTTGGAAGCGAGTTTTGGTCCGGATTAATTGATTGGATAAAAACGGTAATGATTGCCAAGGAAGGCAACGCCAACCCAGAAGACATGAACTTAATTAAAATTGTAGATACTGAAGACGAAGTGGTAGAAGCATTAGATAATTTCTACAAAAAATACAATTTAAGTCCAAACTTCTAGAAAAACCTTAACCACAAAAGGCTCAAAGATTTCTAAATAAATTCTTTGTAATCTTGATGGTTTAATTATCCTGTAATTTCAAAAGTTATGTTTTTCAACTCGCTTCATTTTGCCATTTTCCTACCAATAGTCTTTGCGCTCTATTGGTTTTTTGGCACTAAAGCGAAGACCAATCAGAATGTAATTCTGATTTTAGCGAGTTATTTTTTCTATTCCTGTTGGGATTGGCGGTTTTTGTTGTTGCTCCTTTTTTCGACACTACTAGTCTATTTTACGGCACTCAAAATTGAAAGTAGCGTGGCGGAACTTTCTCGTAAATTATGGCTTTGGCTGAGTGTTGTACTAAGTTTGGGGGTACTCGGAATCTTTAAATACTACGATTTTTTTGCAACTTCTTTTGCCGATTTAGCAAACAATATCGGATTTCAAGTTAGTCCAATTTTACTTAAAATTATACTTCCGGTTGGAATTTCATTTTATACTTTTCATGGTTTGTCGTACAGCATTGATATTTATTTTAAACGAATTAAAGCCGAGCGAAATCTTATTGACTATTCCTTATTTGTAAGCTATTTTCCATTACTAGTTGCCGGACCAATAGAACGTGCTACTCATTTGTTGCCGCAATTAAAAGTCAAAAGAGTATTCAATTTTGAAAAAGCCAAAGAAGGAATCTATCAAATCATCTGGGGTTTGGTTAAAAAAGTGGTCATCGCTGATAGTTGTTCGATGTATGCAAATGCGATTTTTGACCATTATAACACCATGAATTCTTTATCATTAATGCTGGGTGCTGTTTATTTTGCCTTCCAGATTTATGGCGATTTTTCAGGGTACTCCGACATCGCTCTGGGTACCTCAAAACTGTTCGGAATCGACTTATTGAAAAACTTTGATTTTCCCTATTTTTCTCGAGATATCGCAGAATTTTGGCGCAAATGGCACATTTCCCTTTCCTCCTGGTTTCGGGATTATATCTACATTCCACTTGGAGGTAGCAAAGGTTCTAAAATATTTCAAATAAGAAATGTCGTGATTATTTTCTTAATAAGTGGCTTTTGGCATGGCGCTAATTGGACCTACGTGGCTTGGGGATTTATCAATGCATTGTATTTTATTCCGCTATTAGTTTTAAACCGAAACCGAAAGAATCTAGATACTTTTAAAATTTCACCTGATTTAGCTTCAGTAAAAATTATTTTCAACATCTTAATTACGTTCACGATAACATGCTTGGCCTGGATATTTTTTAGAGCCAAAACAATTCACGATGCCTTTTCGTATATTTATCGAATGGGTTCTGATTGGCATTTCGCTCCACAGTATTTTAAGTTTGATCGGTACAGTTATGAACTCATTATTATGATTCTTGTGTTTGTGATGGTCGAATGGAACAATCGTTATAAAATAGAACCGCTTTCGGGCAGGTATTCCTGGTTGAAAGTGATTTTGAGTATTATAGCAATCCTTACTTTAGGAGTATTTACGGATTATAAAAACTTCATTTATTTTCAATTCTAATGAAAAAGTTTCTGGTATTTACACTTCAAATCCTACTCATTATAGTACTTTCAGCAGTAGTGCTTGATGTTCTGTATACCTTAGTTTACTTAAAATCGAACAACAGAAACAAAATAGAATACGTCTACAACTCAAAAGACAAAAATTTTGATGTGCTTTTTATGGGTTCGTCGCGAACACAGAATCACATGGTAGCAAAACTCTTTAATGATAAGGGAATCAAATCGTATAATTTTGGAATGAGTGGCTCAAAATTAGACGAAACCGCTTTACTTTTAAAACTAATGTTGGAACGGAATTATAAAATCAAAAATCTTTTTTTAGATGTGGATTTGAATTTGAATAGCAATACAAAATCACCAGGGACAAAATCACTTTATATGCCCTATTTATTTCATTCTGAAACCATACAAAATCATTATCAAAAAGAGGAAGATTACGCTAAATTACTGTATATCCCGTTTTACAGATACATTAAAAACGATGCTAAAATTGGATTTAGAGAACTATTCTTTTCAGTACTAAATAAAAAAACAAATGCACTTGCAAATCAGGGCTTTTTCCCGTTGAAAGGATCTGGTAAAGAAATGCAATATGACCTTTCAGAATATTCGCCTAAACGAAATTTAGCTTATGAAGAAATTAAAACAATTTGCCAAAAAAATAACATCCATTTGATAGCGATTGCCATGCCGATGTGCCAGGAATGTTCCTCTGAACTGTATTTTAAAAATATTCAAAAGGTATATCCTGAAGTATATAATTATGAAGACAAAATTACCGATGATCAGGATTTTGCTTCCTGCGGTCACCTGAATCAGGAAGGAGCTAGTGTATTTAGCAAAATTATTTTAAACGATTTCATTCAAAATAAATTCAAAAATTGAAAAAAGTACTACTTTTTCTATTCTTGCTAAGTCAAGCAGTATTTTCACAACACAGTTCAAAAATGGTTGTGGAAGTAGATGTTGTACAAAAAACACTGAAGGTGCAACAGGAATTGACTTTTTTCAATCAAACCAATGATACCTTAACACACCTAGTTTTAAATGATTGGATGCAAGGCTATTCGTCAAAAAAAACACCTATGGCAGCTCGATTTTCAGACGAGTTTGTTAGAAGCTTTCATTTGGCCAAAGAAAAAGAACGAGGGAGAACAAGTGAAATTGTAGTTAAAGACCAAGCGCAATCACTATTAACTTGGGAACGAGACGGAAAATATACTGATTTAATTCAAATCCGACTCAAAGAAAAGTTAGTGCCAAATCAAAAAGTAACGGTTTTATTAAGCTATAACGTGAAAATTCCGAGTGATAAATTTACCAATTATGGGTATGCTGAAAACGGGAAAATGCATTTAAAAAACTGTTTTCTGCTTCCTGCACGTTATGAAAATAAAAGCTTTGTAAAATACAACAACCTGAATTTAGACGATTGTGCCAATTCCATTTCAGACTATGAACTAGTAGTTAAACTTCCACAAGACTCCAATTTGTTTTCTGATTTAAATGAGGATCAAAAAGAAGTTTCGAATGGTTTCAATATTTACCAGCTTTCAGGAAAAAATCGTTTGGATTTTAATCTATTTATAGGAGACAAAAAAGACTACGAAGTCTATATAAATGGAAATGTAGAAGTTGTTTCAAGTTTAAAAGATAGCAGATTAAATGAGATTCAAAGAGCCATTGTTGTAGATAAAGTTGTGAGTTATGTGAATGAAAATCTAGGAACGTATTCTAAAAGTAAGATCAGTGTTTCTCAGGCAGATTATGACCGAAATCCATTTTACGGCTTGAATCAGCTGCCGTTTTTCATTAGTCCGTTTCCAGATGAATTTTTATATGAAATTAAGTTCTTAAAAACCTATTTAAATAATTATTTGCACACTACTTTACAACTCGACCCAAGAAAAGACAATTGGATTTACGACGGAATTCAAGTTTATCTCACCATGAAATACATTGAACAATTTCATCCTGAAAGCAAGATGATGGGAAATGTTGTTAAGTTGAAAATTTTAAGAGGATATAATTTGGTTTCCCTTGATTTTAATGGCCAATACAGCTATTTTTATATGTTAATGGCTCGAAAAAACTTAGACCAACCCTTATCAAACCCTAAAAATACTTTAATCAAATTCAACGAAAAAATTGCTTCTAAATACAGATCGGGATTAAGTTTAAACTATTTAGACAATTATCTCGAGAACAATGTAGTGCAAAATAGCATTAAGCAATTCTTTGAGGCAAATAAAACACAACAAACGAATAGTCAAGATTTTGAACGCATTTTAACCACAAATACACCGAAGAAAATTGATTGGTTTTTTGACAGAATAATTAATTCAAGAGATATTATTGATTACAAATTCGACAAGGTAACCAAGACTAAAGACAGTGTAAGTTTTTCACTAAAAAACAAAACCAAAACCAATGTTCCTATCTCTGTTTATGGCATAAAGAACAAGAATATTGTTTTCAAAAAATGGTTTGATGACTTTGCTTCGGACAGCATTTATACCTTGGCAAGAAACAACGCTGATAAAATTGTTATTAATTATAAAAATGAAGTGCCCGAGTTTAATCTGAGAAACAATTGGCGTTCCTTACGCGGCATCCGTTTTAATAATCGCCCGATAAAATTCAATTTTATGAAGGATTTGGAAGATCCCTATTACAACCAAATTCTGTATGTTCCGACTTTAGAATTTAATTTGTACGATGGTTTTCTGCCTGGAATGCGATTTCACAACAAAACGATTTTAGATAAACCATTTAATTTTGATTTGAATCCGACTATTTCAACCAAAACCCAAAGTTTCTCCGGAAAAGGATATGTCTACGTAAATCAGTACAATAGAGATAGTAATTTATATAATATTCGATATGTAGTTAGCGGTCATTATTTGCATTATGCACCAGATGCTTACTATACAAAATTAGCTCCGACCGTGTTTCTTAATTTTAGACCGAATGATTTAAGAGATAATCGAAAACAAACCATAATTATCAAAGATATCATAGTAAGTAAAGAAAAGTCAGCCTTTACAGTTTCAGAAAACAGTGAAAATTATGCTGTATTTAATGCTAAATATTACAATACCAAGACAGAAGTGACTAAGCATTTCTCGTTTTTGGGGGATTTTCAGTATGAAAAAAACTTTGTAAAAGTTGCGTCAGAAGTACAATATAGAAAGTTGTATGACAACAACCGTACTTTAAACTTACGGCTTTTTGCCGGGACTTTTTTAAACAACAAAACCACTTCAAATTACTTTGATTTTGGGTTAGACCGTCCCTCGGATTATCTTTTTGAAAGTGACTATTTGGGTCGATCTGAATCCACAGGAGTTTTTAGTCAACAATCTATTGTTTCCGATGGATTTTTTAAATCAAAACTCCAAACCAGAACTGCCAACCAATGGATGACAACTGCAAATGGCTATTATACAATCTGGTCTTGGATAGACGTTTATGGCGATATTGGTTTTATTAAAAATAAAAATATAGCACCACAATTTGTTTTTGATAACGGAATCCGATTGAATTTAGTAACCGATTATTTTGAATTGTTTTTTCCAGTTTACTCGAGTAACGGTTGGGAAATTGGACAGCCAAATTATAGCGAAAGAATCCGATTTATTGTGACTTTCCGACCTGAAACGCTGATCAATCTTTTCACTAGAAAATGGTTTTAAAAAGCTATTAAACATTCATTATTTTAGACATTTCTCTCTATATTTCTATTTTTGTTGCATATTTTTCAATGTAACTTCTTTTTAAAGCGATTAAATTACAGATACTTAAAATATATTTTAGGTCAATAATGTACTTTGTTCCCACTTTTTATTTAAATTTGTTACTTCAAGAAATAATTTTTTACTATGTCTGAAACTACATCCAAAATCGAAATCACTTTTGAAGACTTTAAACAAGAAGTTTTAAATGATTATAAAATTGCCACAATAAGCAGAGAATGTAGTCTGTTAGGACGAAAAGAAGTACTGAGCGGTAAAGCAAAATTCGGAATTTTCGGCGACGGAAAAGAAGTGCCGCAATTGGCAATGGCGAAAGCATTTCAAAACGGTGATTTCCGCTCGGGATACTACCGCGACCAAACATTTATGATGGCTATTGGACAATTATCCATCCAACAATTTTTTGCAGGTTTATACGGCCATTCTGATTTAGAACATGATCCCATGAGCGCTGGTCGTCAGATGGGCGGACATTTTACCACGCATTCTATCGATGAAAATGGCAATTGGAAGAACTTAACACAGCAAAAAAACTCAAGTGCCGATATTTCTCCGACAGCCGGACAAATGCCGAGGTTATTGGGTTTGGCACAAGCATCTAAAATTTATAGAAACGTTCGTGGATTGGAAGGATTTACCAATTTTTCTAATGCAGGAAATGAAGTGGCTTGGGGTACCATTGGCAATGCATCAACTTCTGAAGGATTATTTTTCGAGACAATTAATGCTGCTGGTGTGTTACAAGTTCCCATGGTAATTAGTGTTTGGGATGATGAGTACGGAATTTCGGTTCATGCTCGACACCAAACTACCAAAGAAAATATTTCAGAAATCTTAAAAGGTTTTCAAAGAGAGGATACCGTTAATGGCTATGAAATCTTGACTGTTAAAGGTTGGGATTATCCTTCCTTAGTTTCCACATATGAAAAAGCAGCCGAAATTGCTCGCGAGTTGCACGTTCCCGTTTTAATTCACGTACAAGAATTAACACAACCACAAGGGCACTCAACCTCGGGATCACACGAACGCTACAAAAATGCTGACCGATTGGCTTGGGAAGCAGATTTTGATTGCTTGTCACAAATGAAAACTTGGTTAATTGAAAATGATTTGGCTACCATTGAAGAATTAGAAGCCATTGAAACCAGTTCAAAAAAAGAAGTTTTAGAAGGCAAAAAAGCTGCCTGGGTTGCCTTTGTTGCTCCCATGAAAGCAGAACAACAAGAATTAGTTTCTTTGTTAAATAGTATTGCCCAATCAAGTGATAAGAAAGCATTCATTGAAAAAGAAGCTTCCGAATTAGCTTCCATAAAAGAACCTATTCGCAAAGAAATTCTAGTCGTTGCTCGTAAAGTACTGCGATTGATAGTCAATGAAAATGGCAAATCAGAATTGTCCGCATGGATAACCAATTATACCACTAAAATCCAACCAAAATTTAGTTCGCATTTATTCTCACAATCAGACAACAATGTTTTAAAAGCTCTTGAAGTTGCTGCTACTTACGACGATACTGCAGAAGATGTAGATGCCCGTTTGGTCTTGCGTGACAACTTTGACGCTATCTTTTCAAAATATCCAGAAGCCTTAGTTTTTGGTGAAGATGCCGGAAATATTGGTGATGTAAATCAAGGATTAGAAGGCATGCAGGAAAAGTACGGAGAACTTCGGGTAGCAGATGTCGGAATTCGGGAAGCTACCATTCTGGGTCAAGGCATTGGAATGGCTATGCGTGGATTGCGTCCGATAGCTGAAATACAATATTTAGATTATTTATTATATGCCATTCAAATCATGAGTGATGATTTGGCTACACTACAATATAGAACAAGCGGAAGACAAAAAGCCCCTTTGATTATTAGAACACGTGGACACCGATTGGAAGGTATATGGCATTCGGGTTCCCCAATGGGAATGATTATCAATGCAATTCGAGGTATTCATGTTTTAGTACCAAGAAACATGACCAAAGCCGCTGGTTTTTATAATACTCTCTTAGAAACTGACGAACCGGCATTGGTTGTAGAATGTTTAAACGGGTATCGGTTAAAAGAAAAAATGCCAACGAATTTAGGCGAATTCAAAACACCGATTGGTATTGTAGAAACTATAAAAACAGGAACTGATATTACTATTGTTTCCTATGGTTCAACTTTGAGAATTATTGAGCAGGCAGCCAGAGAATTACAGGAAATAGGAATAGATGTTGAAATCATAGACGCACAATCTTTACTGCCATTTGACCGCAATCACGACTGTGTAAAATCGGTTATGAAAACCAATCGATTACTAGTAATTGATGAAGATGTTCCTGGTGGAGCAAGTGCTTATCTTTTGCAGCAAATTATAGACGAACAAAACGGATATCAGTATTTGGACAGCCAGCCGCAAACGCTAACGGCAAAGGCACATCGCCCGGCTTATGGAACCGATGGCGATTATTTCTCAAAACCTTCGTCAGAGGATGTTTTTGAAAAAGTTTATGCCATTATGCATGAAGCAAAACCAGAACAATTTCCGAGTTTGTATTAAAAGTTTATTTTGAGACGTTCCTTTGGAACGTCTTTTTTTAGTGGTGATTTTATATCTTTGCAAAAAAAATAAAATCATGCAACCCAAAGAATTACTTGACTTGGCAACAGCATTCGGGAATCCGTTATATGTTTATGATGCCAATAAAATTAAGTTTCAATACCATCGTTTGTCTACTGCTTTTGCCAAAGTTGAAAAATTGCGTATTAATTATGCAATGAAAGCATTGTCGAATGTTTCTATATTAAAGTTGTTGCAAAATTTAGGTTCCGGATTGGATACCGTTTCAATTCAGGAAGTTCAATTGGGATTGTATGCCGGATTTACACCAGACAAGATCATTTTTACTCCTAATGGAGTTTCCTTTGAAGAAATTGAAGCAGTTGCTAAAATGGGCGTTCAAATCAATATTGACAACCTTTCTGTTTTAGAGCATTTTGGGACTAAATATCCAAAAGTTCCTGTTTGCATTCGCATTAATCCCCATGTTATGGCTGGCGGAAACAGTAATATTTCAGTAGGTCATATTGATAGTAAATTCGGAATTTCAGTACATCAACTGCCTCATTTGTTACGCATTGTTGAAAACACTAAAATGAATATCAACGGAATTCACATGCATACGGGTTCTGATATTTTAGATATTGAAGTGTTCTTGTATGCTTCTGAAATTTTATTTGATGCCGCAAAGCAATTTAAAGACTTGGAGTTCCTTGATTTTGGCTCAGGTTTCAAAGTGCCCTATGGAAAAGGGGATATCGAAACCAACATTGAAGAATTGGGTAAAAAATTAACCAAACGATTTTTAGCTTTCGAAAAAGAATACGGACGTCAACTGACTTTGGCATTTGAACCTGGAAAGTTTTTGGTCAGTGAAGCCGGTTATTTTTTGGCCAAAGTAAACGTAATTAAACAAACCACTTCAACTGTTTTTGCTGGAATAGACAGTGGATTTAATCATTTAATTCGACCTATGTTTTATGGTTCACAGCATGGTATAGACAACATCTCGAACCCTAAAGGGAAAGAACGTTTTTATACCGTAGTAGGCTATATTTGCGAAACAGACACCTTTGCCAACAACCGTCGAATTCCTGAAATCCACGAAGGGGATATACTTTGTTTTAGAAATGCCGGAGCATACTGTTTTTCGATGGCGTCCAACTACAATTCTCGTTTTAAACCCGCCGAAGTATTATGGAAAAATGGCAAAGGTCATTTGATTAGAGAACGTGAAAATTTTGAGAGTTTATTGCAAAATCAGATCCTAATTGAGGTTTAATTATTTCCCTAATACCTCTGTCAATACTTCAGCTTCAGTACCGTTAGGCATCGTGATGCTTAGTTTTTGAGCTAAGGTTGGGGCTATTTCAGTGATTGTTTTTTTATCATGAGATTCCCCGTGTTTTATATTCCAACCGAAGAAAATTAGAGGAACATGGGTATCATAACTATAAGTAGTTCCGTGTGACGTACCGGTTGGACCATATTCAATAAAACCGGGTTTATCTAAAACAATGATATCGCCATTTTGAGTGGCATCATACCCTTTAGCTATGCAATTTAAATGATAATCGGTACCCGAATTAGCTAAAATTTCTTCTTCTGTATAGGCTCGTTTCACATAATTTTGAGTCATCAAAAAGTCTTTAAAAGCTTGTTTTACTTTTGGTAAATCTAAGTTTTTTGCTTTGATGATTTCTTTGTTAAGAAACAAGTTAAAGCTGCCGTATTCTAAAACCAAATCGGACCCAAAAGTATCTGTAGAGAACTTTTTCAGATTTTTAGTAAGCTCTTTTATCTCTAAGTTGGTGACTTCGTATTTATTATCCTTTAAATATCTAGCATTTTCGGCTCCAGCATGATCGGCTGTTAAGAAAACCAAATAATTGTCTTTTCCAACCGTTTTATCTAGGTAGTTTAAGAAATCGGCTATTGTTAAATCTAAACGCAAGTACGTATCTTGAAGTTCCATTGATCTTGGCCCGAGGATGTGTCCGACATAATCTGTTGATGAAAAACTAACGGCAAGAAAATCAGTTATGGCATCTTGTCCTAAAGATTCTTTTTCAATGGCTAATTTGGCGAAATCGGCAACATAATTATTTCCGAATGGCGTAACTCGTAAAACACCCGCATCATTTTTATCATACATCGCTTTTAAATCATAAGGAAAAACAGGTTTGTCAACTTTATACAATTTGCCTTCATACGGATTTTCATCTGGTAAACTTTCATCATAAGTATTGGCTGGATTTAACAAATTCCATCCCTGATTTATGTAGTTCATGTAGCCCTTTTTGGCATTAAACTCGGTTACCCAATCTGGTAATTTATCGCCATAAAAAGTACTCGATATAAAACTTCCTGTTTTGCTGTACCAAAAGGCCCAGTTGGCAAAATGTCCTGCCGGTAGAATTGCACCACGATCTTTGATACTAATTCCGATTACTTTTCCTTTGAAATTGGTTGACAAACGAAGTTCATCTGTTATGGTGGTAGTTTGCAAATTTTTAGGTGACATTTCCCCTTCGCCTTTAGCACAATCACCCAATCCTTTAACCGAAGCATCATCGGTACAATACATTTCCTTACCTAGCGTTCTGCTGTACCATTCATTGCTAACAATTCCGTGCATAGACGGAGTAGTTCCGGAATAAATAGAGGCATGTCCTGGCGCGGTGTATGTAGGCATATAATTGTAATGCATGTTGTAAAATGTATAACCTTTATTCATTAATCGCTTAAAACCATTTTCAGTAAAATCACTTTCAAAACGATACAAGTATTCCATTTTCATTTGATCAACTACAATTCCAACTACCAATTTGGGTCTGTTTTGAGCTGAAAGAGTAAAAATAAAGCACAGGAATGTTAAGAGGAATATCTTTTTCATAGAAATGAATGTTTCTACAAAAATACAGATTCGAAATGAATAGTTATCAAAAAAAATGCACACCAATTATGATGTGCACTTCTTCAAAATTCTCATTTAAACTATAACAACAATCAAACTAACTTTTATTTCAAAATCATGAACGTACATCTTCTATTTGAGGCATGTTCTTGTTCGGTACAATCATTTTTCGGGCATATAATCAAAGGTTTGCTTTCGCCATAACCAATCGAACGAAGTCGTTTTCTGTCGATACCATTCTTCACCAAATATTCTAAAGCAGACGCAGCTCTTTTGTTAGAAAGTCTAAGGTTGTACATATCGGAAGCTCTAGAATCGGTATGAGAACCAATTTCGATTTCCATGTAGGGATATTTTTTAAGTATTCCCAATAGCACATTCAAAACTTCTGCTGCCTGAGGCTTGATGTTCCATTTATCAAGGTCAAAATAAATATTTTCTAGCTCTATTAAAACGGTTCCATCCTCTTTCATATTAATAATGTCTTCTGCATCATAATACGATTCTACTTTCATCTGCAAATCGATGTAAACTTTTCCTTTCTGACTTGTATCAAATGTGGCTTCAGCTGGAATGTAGAAATCTTTAAAAGCCATGATTTTGTATTTCTTGTTAGGCTCAGTATTAAAAGTGAAACTTCCGTCTTTACCAACTAATATCTCTTCAAGCAGATTTCCGGCTTCGTCAAATAATTTCACGGTTGAACCTGGTAAAAGTTGCATCGATTTCATATCTCGCACTTCTCCTTCAACTAAGTACTGTAGTTTATTTGCTTCGCGAACAAAAGTGTAGAGGTTATCATCACCCGTTCTGTTTGAAGCAAAATACCCAACGTTATTTTGCTCATCCAATATGAAATTGAAATCGTCCATTTCACTGTTGATTGTGGAACCTAAATTTAAGGGTTTGTCAAACTCGGTATCGTTTAATTTCAAACTCATAAAGACATCTAAATTACCATTTCCTTGATGTCCGTCAGAAGCAAAATATAAAGATCCATCTTCTGTTAAAAAAGGGAATTGTTCTCTTTGATTGGTATTGATAGTTTCACCTAAATTTCTGGGTTGACTATACGTTCCGTCTTCGTTTACATCAACTACATAAATATCAAATGAACCTAAAGAACCGGGCATATCACTAGCGAAATACAATTTTTTTCCGTCTTTAGTTAAAAATGGATGTTCTACCGAATACGTATCGCTTGAAAAAGGCAACATCGTAATTTTGTCCCATTTACCATTTACAAATTCAGCTTTGTAGATTTTAATCATGGCCACTTTTTCTTCCCCAATTTTAACTTGCTTTTCACCACTTCTGTTGAAATACATTGTTTTTAAATCAGCACTAAATGTCGCATTACTTTCGTGTTTTTTGGTATTAATCTCTGCTGAAAAAGGCTCCACTTTAGCCAATTGACCTTGGCTGTTTACCGTAGCAGAAAATAAGTCAAGATAAGGTCGCTCGTTCCAACCATAGGATTTCTCATCCCCGTTTCTTAGTGATGCAAAAACCACTTTGTCGCCGTAAAAAGCAATTCCGAAATCACCATTGGTTCTGTTTTTGGACATTACTTGAAGTTTGTAACTATCGGGAACATTTCGGGTGATATTCTTCATGAACTTTGGCGTATTTTGCTCAAACCCGATATATTCGGTCATAACTGCATCGCCTTTGTCGAAGTCATTAGTTCCTTTTAAAGCATTGGCATATCGGAAGAAAACCTCTTTTTTTACACTGTCTTTAAAGGTGAAAAATAATTGTCCGTAGGCCTTAACGGCATTGGTCATTTGAAAATTGTAGTAATAGCTATCGCCTAAATTCTGCAAATTCTGTAACGTTTGCGGAAGTTGTTCATAAGCTTCCGCAGCTTTAACGTAGGATTTACTTGCAAACAAGGAATTGGCTTGTTTTACACTGACTTTTTTTTGGGCAAAAAGAGTGGTGATACTGCAAAAAACAAAAAGTATGTAGTAGTATTTTTTCATCATTTTCATTTTAAAAGAATCGTGGTGATTTGTCATATCCTTTACCCGAAGACGAAAGTTTACTTAAATCGATATCAAATAGTAAAAAAACCTCATGCGAACCCGAGTTGTAATTTCTCAAATTCGAGAGGGTATAATCGTAAGAGTAACCTAATCGTAGTGTTGGCGTAATAAAAAAACTTGCCAAACCACTAACGGAATCACCAACTCTATACCCAACACCAGCTTCAAATTTGTTGTTGATTAAAACATTGGTTGTTAAATCTAATGACAGTGGCGCACCTTCAACACCTTTGGCCATGAAAGCAGGTTTTAGTTTGAAGTTATCATTTCCGTTAAACGTAAAGACATAACCACCTGTTAAGAAAAAATGGACAGATTCTACGCCACTTCCGGCACGTCCGTTGATGGTTTCTAGGTGTCTTGAAGTCATCAAATTTGGGGTTGAAAATCCAACATAATAATTCGATCCAAACAAATAGGTACCGGCTCCGATATTAGGAAATGTTTGGCTGATATTATTTTGAAAAGCTGGGTCAATTTGCGGATCTGTTAATTGGAAATTATTGAAATCCGTATTAAAAAGCGTTACCCCTGCTTTTAATCCAAAGGAAAGCTTGGTCGTTTCCCCGAGAGGCAATACATAAGCAAAGTCAGCATAAATATTATTTTCATTCACCACATTTCCTATCTCATCATGAACCACTGAAAGTCCAATTTCTACTCTTTTAGATAAAGGTTTGTGGGCAAAAAAAGTTTGTGTTGTAGGTGCTCCATCAATTCCTACCCATTGGGCACGATACAATCCACCTAAGTTGATAACATCAGCATTATCTGTGGCGTAGGCCGGATTAATTACACTCATATTGTACATATAATGAGTAAACTGCGGATCTTGTTGTGCTTGTAATTTTGATGTTAAAAAAATCACAAGCAGTACTAAGAGGTATTTTATAATTTTGTGTTTCATAGTTGCACTCATTTCTCCGTTATCTGTTTAGATATACTCTACCCTGAACTGGTTTTCTTTGTCCGTTATTAAATTCCAGAATATAGAAATATACTCCAGTTGGTAGTAATTTATCGCCTAAATTCAATCCACCTACATTTGTTGTTCCGTCCCAATTTGGCACATTTATATTTCCTTTATAAACTATGTTTCCGTACCGGTTGTAAATTTCCATTTTGAAATTTGGATATAAAATAGCCAGGTTCGGGATATCGAATGTATCATTGATTCCGTCATTGTTTGGAGAGTATCCATCTGGAATGATAATATCACAAACTGTTAAATCTACTGTGACCTCAAGACGTGAACTTTCGCAACCGTTACTTGAAACGACAGCTCCATAATAAATTGCTCCGTTTACCAATAAGTCTGAATCACTGTATGCTGTTCCGCCAGTTAGGGCATCATACCAAATCATCGTTGGTGTTCCAACAATATTCAATGATAAGTCTGCAATCGTTGGCGCAGGCACAACAGTTCCGCAAAATAGTGACCCGCTGTCAATTAAAACTGGAGTTGGTAATGAAGCTACAGTGAAGGAAACAGTTGGAAAAGCCGTTCCGATGATACCACAGATAGTGGTAGTAGCTGTCAAATCATTTATAGTAACCGTGGTAGTACCATTATTTGTTATTTCTGTTCCTGATATAGTAAACACGGCTATACCACCCGTAAAAGTTACTGAAATAGTATTTGTTGCTGTGTTAGCTCCAGATAATAGATACGTTATCGTGTACGTTCCATCTGGTAAGCTACTTGCACCAGATATAGTAACTTCGCTACCAAAATTAATGCAGGTTGCTTCTGCTGAAACTGAAGCTCCAGAAGTATTTGGAACCGGATTAATGGTAAAGTTTGCAGTTGCATTTTCACTAGAATTATTACAACCTGTAGTGGCTGTAATTCCAGAAATAGTCAGGGTATAATTACCAGCAGTTGCAAATGAGGATGTTGGAATTATAAATTGACCTGCTCCACCTGTAAGGGTTACATTTCCTGAGTTTCCAGTAACTGGAGTAGCACCTGGAATAGAATAATTAAATTGATAAACATCATCCGGAAGATTAATTGCACCAGAAATAGTTACAACAACATTGTTGCCCAAACACACAGTAGCTATACTTAAATTAGCGTTGTCTATATCGGCTATTGGTCGGATGATTATTTGAGCTGTGATATTAGTTAAAGTAGTCGCGCAAGTTGTTGCATTATTGGCAATACCTGTAAACGTGATCACTGTGGTTCCCACTAGTGGAATTGAAGCTGCCGGAATAGTAAAGTTACCGATTCCAGTTGTTATGGTAAGCACAGCTGATTGTCCTGATAAGGTATTGCTTCCGCTTAAATCATAATTCAAAGTATATGTTCCGTCAACCATTCCGCTAAAGTTTACCACAGCGCTACTTCCGATACATATTGGAGCTGTAGCAATATTAAAGGTTGCCAATTGTGGATTTGCTAAAACTGTAAATTGAACAACTTCAGTATCTGTTCCACAAGCATTCACAACCGTATAAGTATAGCTATAAGTTCCAGCGGTAAAGTTTATTATATTTAGAGGTGAAGCTACTACAACTGAAGCATTATCAGTCCATGTTCCACCACTACTTTGTCCAGTTAATAGTGTGGTTAAATCTAAAACACCAATTGAAGAACAAACTAATGGAGCGGTTACAGCTGTTCCAGCCGTTAGTGAATCAACTACAGTGAACGTAATGTTAGCATCTTCACTTGTATTCGAACATCCAGACGTTGTGGTGATGCTATTTATAGTTAGAGTGTAACTTCCAATAGTAGCAAAAACAGCAGCTGGAATGGTAAATTGCCCAACGCCACCTGTAAGGGTTACGTCTCCAGAATTTCCGGTTGCTGGAGTTCCGGTTGGAATAGTATAATCAAATTGATAAATTCCATCAGGAAGATTCGTCGCATTAGTAATATCGACAACAGCATTAGAACCAATACAGATAGATGAAACTGCTAAATTTGCATTGTCTATTTGAACAATTGGATTTACTGTAATCGTTGCAATTATATTAACCAAAGTTACTTGACAAGTATTTGTTGTATCTTGAATTGTATTAAATGTAATAGTCGTAGTTCCTGTATTTGGCAAACTCGCTGAAGGAATTGTAAAACTTCCTATTCCA
>JBBRET010000002.1:0-148841 GCA_038202695.1 Flavobacteriales bacterium | reverse complement strand
TTCGTGTTTGGCGATGATTAGTTGAGCAATTCTTTCGCCATTTTCAACAACAAAATTTTCATTGGATAAATTTACTAAAATCACACCTATTTCTCCACGATAATCGGCATCAACTGTTCCGGGTGAATTGAGAACGGTGATCCCTTTTTTTGCAGCCAAACCGCTTCTTGGACGAACTTGTGCTTCGTAGCCTATCGGCAATTCAATAAAAAGACCCGTTTTTACGATGGCTCTTTCTAGTGGTTTTAGTTCAATTGCCTCAACCAAATTCGCTCTTAAATCCATTCCGGCTGAGGCAATGGTCTCATAATTAGGCAAATCGTGTTGGGATGTATTGATGATTTTTATGGTCATTTGTTGCGTTTTATAATTCTGCGTAATGTTTCTTTTTCATTATAATAAATGAAATATAAAAATAAGGATAACAAAGTTACTTTTACAAGATAATTTTCTCTTAGATAAGGAATGTAAAACGATATGGCTGAGAAAGCAATTGTCAATCCCAAATAACTGAAAATTTTATTGAAGTCATATGGAATTGGATAGTATTTTTGACCCCATTTATAGGAAATAATCATCATGCTCCCATAAGCTGTAATCGTGGCAATGGCGGAACCGTAATAACTCATAGTTGGAATTAAAAGCCAATTCAAAATCAATGTTATGGCAGCACCAATTAATGAAATATACGCTCCAATTTTGGTCTTGTCAATGAGTTTGTACCAAACAGATAAATTCGTATAAATTCCGAGGAAGAAATTGGCTAAAACAATCAAAGGCACCACTTTCATAGCATCCCAGTACGCATCATTTGGTACTAAAACTTGTTTGAGTAAATCGGCAAAAACAATTACAAACAAGCAAATGAACGAGCCAAAAATAACGAAATATTTAGTGATGGTCGCATACGTAAGTTGTGCATTTTCATTGCTGGCATGACTGAAGAAAAAAGGCTCTATTCCTAAGGTGTAAGCCGTTCTAAAAAGCACCATAAACATTCCTATTTTATAGCATGCCGCATAAGCTCCAATTTCAGCTAATGGAATTTTTAACCAATCTAAAAGAATTTTGTCAAAATGTTCGTTAATAGCAAAGGCGATTCCAGCAAATAAAATGGGCAATCCGTATTTCATCATTTTTTTCCAAAGTGTTGCGTCAAATTGCCATTTGATTTTAGTGTAATTTGGAATCAATACTAAGAATGTAGCTAAACTTGCAGCTACAAATGAAATGAAAATATAGCCAATCTCGTAATTCTTAAAATAAATTGTATTGAAAAAGCCATCTGGATTTTGGGTGGCTAATTTTGGTAAAATGGCTAGAAAGAATAATGTCAGTATCAAACTTATTGAAACATTTCCAATTTTTATTGCGGCATACTGTATGGGTTTGCGTTCTGCACGTAGTTTTGAAAATGGAATAATAGCCAAAGCATCGAGGGTTAAAATCCAAACGGTATATGTAATGTATTCGACTTTAATATCAGACCAATTTGCTAAGGTATTTCGGAACAACAATCCCAATACTAGAAACCCTAATGAGGACCAGAAGAGTGAAATTGTAGCAGTTGAGATAACGCTTTTTTTGTCATTTTTTACGTCATTGTAGAATCGGAAAAAAGAAGTTTCCATTCCGTAAGACAACACCACATTAAAGAAAACCAAGTAGGCAAAAATCACAGAGACTTCGCCCATTTTACTCTTGTCTGGCAAATAAAGTACATAAACCGGATTCAAGATAAAACTTATTAATCTTGGGATAACAGTTGCTAATCCGTAGATTAAAGTTTGTTTGAAAAGATTTTTATATAAACTCAAAGTGTGCTCTTCTTAGTGAAACAAAAATAAGGTTTTATTGTATTAAGAAAATCCATTTTCATCAATAGTTTTTATAAAATGAAACCCTCTTGGAACGTAACCCAAATTATAATAAAATCGATGCGCTTGAAAATTTCCGGTAAAAGCATCTAAAACGATGCAGGTGCAGTTTAATTCCTTAGCTTTATTATCTATAAATTCAGAAAGGATTTTTCCTATTCCTTTCTTTCTATGCTCAGGATGCACTATAAAGTTGTCAATCTCGATATATTTCCCTGTCCATAATTTTGTGCCAAACCAAAAACCGGTCATTCCGACACAAACTTCCTTTTCAAAAACAGCTACTTGTTTGTAGTTTTTCGGAATCATGTCATCAAGAAATGATTGGTATTTTTCAATGCTCATATTTGGATATAGAAATTGAATGGTTTCAAATTGGGAGAGCATTTCGGGTAACGAGTTGAGTTGTATGGTTTGCATAAGTGAATTTTATGTAAAAGTACTTAAAAAAAAGAGCCAACAAATGTTGACTCTTTTATCTACTATTATTATGCTGAAATTACTTTAAAATCTTATAATTACTATTTTTTTATAAACTTTATACTTCTAGTAGTAAGACCATCAAAAGCATTGAAAAAATAATACCCAGACGGCAAAATACTTACATCTATAATTAATTCATTATTGCTTAATTGTTTATTGTCCAAATTAACTTTATCCATCTTTTTACCTTCTATTGAGTAAATAGTAAAAGTTGAATTCTCATTTAAAAAATTGAATTTATTAGAACTTACATTTAATTTATTTTGAACTGGATTTGGAAAGATCTTAAAATCATCCACAAAGGAATTATTATTTTGATTTGTAGTCAAAGTCGAATTTGGCGTGTATCTGGCTACCACATAGGCTCGATCTAAAGTGTTTACCTTAGCAGTTCCTGTCACAACAACTTTCCCGTCATTTTGACATTCTATATCTGAAATGAAATCGCTAAATCCATTAATTGGCATTACAATTTTTCCGTTTTGCCCAAAAGTTGTGTCTAATGTTCCATTAGCATTTAGTCTAGCTAAAGCGAATTGGTTTTTACTTCCCATAATGTTCTCTATGCTGAAACCTGTAACAACTATTTTACCATCCGTTTGTATTGCAATGGCTTCTACAAAATCATCAGAATTTTGACTCAGAAAAAATTCATTAAAATTTATAATTGTTTTCCCATCAATTGCAAAGGTATTATCTAAGGTTCCGTCTGAATTGTACTTTGTAATAAAAAAATCATACTGATTCGTCGAACTATTATACAATTGCCCCGCAACAATCATTTTATCATTGCTGAGTACTCTCAAACTACTTATTGTTTGTGAATTATTTAAATTGAAATTAGTAAAAACTTTTCCATTAACTCCAAAAGCTGTGTCTAAATCTCCATTCTGATTTAAAAGCAGAAGTGCATGTCGCTTTAATGTACCAATTGAAATATTAGAATCTGAATTTCCGGAAACGATAATTTTACCATCTGAGCGCAAAGCGATTTTTCCACCGATATCGTTACCTATTCCGTCAACAGTACTTATACCATTGGTACCAAAAGTTGGGTCTAAATTACCCGAACTTGTACACCTAATAATAGAAAAGTCTCCATCTTGAGAAAAAAACGAGTTACCACCTATTAAAATCTGTCCTTGCGGAGTATATACTGCATTATTAACCCCATAACTTATAATATTGTTTCCTAAGCTAATTAATGTTCTTCCTGAAGAACCAAAAGAGGAATCTATTGTACCATCTAAATTGTATAATGCTAGGTACAAAAAATACCTATTAGTATATATGCTTCCAACGACAATAATTTTATTATCAGGTCTTATTAATATTTGATTAATAAAATTTAGGGATGTGTTAGTACCAAATGGAGCTGTATACCCTATACCATTAAAAGAAGTGTCTAAAGTTCCGTTTGCATTATATCGCACTATTTGCAAACCACTTCCTGCAGTTAGAATCTTTCCATCATTTTGAATTGTCAAACATTTTGCAGTATCATCACCATTGGGAGTTAAATTAGTTATGTTAAATCCTACTGTGTTAAAATCTTGATCTAATCCCCATACTTGAGCGAATCCAAAATATGAAAATAGAAAAAAAACGATAATTATTATTTTATTTTTCATAAGAAATGTTTTGATTATCAGTCAAATATAAACAATTATACTATTAATTTAAAATAAAAAAAGAGCCAACATTTCTGTCAGCTCTTTTATGTTTATTAGATTTTAAACTACCCTTTCAATGCTTCTGCTCCACCAACAATCTCTAAAATCTCGTTTGTAATTGCAGCTTGACGCGCTTTGTTGTAGGTTAATTTCAACTGGTTTCTTAAGTCGGTTGCGTTGTCGGTTGCTTTGTGCATTGCCGTCATACGAGCACCGTGTTCAGAGGCAAATGAATCTCTGATGGCTTTATATAATTGTGTTTTCAATGATTTTGGAATCAATGTTAAAACAATTTCTTCTTTTGAAGGTTCAAAAATATAATCTCCTGTTGAAGCTGGAACATCTGAAGCAATTGGCGCCAAGGGCAAAAACTGCTCAACCTGAACGATTTGAGTCGCAGCATTTTTAAACTGGTTGTAAACCAATTCTATTTTGTCATATTCACCAGAAGTAAACTTTTCAGTTAGTATTTCTGCAATAACTGCAACATTTTCAAAAGTCAATTGATCATAAACTTCACTTCTGTTATCAATAACCGTATCGGCTTTTCTGAAAATGTCATTTCCTTTTTTTCCAATTGCAAAAAAATCAACTTGTTTTCCAGTATAACTTTCAGCTATTACTCTAGATTGCTTAATAACGTTTGTATTAAAAGCACCGCACAATCCTCTGTTAGAGGTTATAACTACAACTAACGCTTTGTTTACCTCACGTTTTGCTGTAAATTCTCCACCAGCGTCTCCTTCTAATGTAGCGCTTACATTTTGCAAAAGCTCGGTTAATTTTTCGGCATAAGGTCGCATCGCTGTAATAGCATCTTGAGCTTTTTTCAGCTTTGCAGCAGAAACCATTTTCATAGCCGATGTAATTTGCATCGTTGATGAAACGGAACTAATTCGATTACGTATTTCCTTTAAGTTTGCCATTTATATTATTTTAAATTATAAATTCTGAATTATAAATTATGTTTCCATATAAAATTTATAATTCAAAATTTAAAATAATTTTTAGTATTTCGCTGAAAGTTCTTTTGCTACTTTTTCTAAAACATCGGTAATTTTGTCGTCCAATTTACCTGCTTTTAAAGCATCTAAAATATCTCTGTGCTTGTTATTTAAGTAATCAATAAAGCTTCTTTCGAATTCTTTTACTTTGTTAACAGGAACATTTCTCAACAAGTTTTTAGAACCTGCATAAATAATAGCTACCTGATCTTCAACGGTGTAAGGGTCGTTAACGGCTTGTTTCAAGATTTCAACGTTTCTTCTTCCTTTTTCGATTACGTTTAAAGTCACGGCATCTAAATCTGAACCAAATTTTGCAAAAGCTTCCAATTCACGGAACTGTGCTTGGTCTAATTTTAATGTTCCAGCCACTTTTTTCATCGATTTAATTTGAGCATTTCCACCAACTCTAGATACCGAAATACCTACGTTAATCGCTGGACGAACTCCTGAATTAAACAAATCTCCATCCAAGAAAATCTGTCCGTCAGTAATCGAAATTACGTTGGTTGGAATATAAGCAGATACGTCACCCGCTTGTGTTTCGATAATTGGTAATGCTGTTAATGAGCCACCACCTTTAACGATTCCTTTTAGAGTATCCGGTAAGTCATTCATATCTTTTGCGATATCATCATCGGCAATTACTTTACAAGCTCTTTCTAACAAACGAGAGTGTAAGTAAAAAACGTCTCCAGGGTAAGCTTCACGCCCTGGTGGTCTTCTTAACAAAAGAGACACTTCACGGTAAGCAACCGCTTGTTTTGATAAATCATCATAAATAATCAAGGCAGGACGCCCTGAATCTCTGAAATATTCTCCGATTGCAGCACCGGCCATTGGGGCATATACTTGCATTGGAGCTGGATCAGAAGCATTAGCAGCCACAATAGTTGTGTAAGCCATAGCGCCTTTTTCTTCTAGTGTTTTCGCTATTCCGGCAACCGTAGATGCTTTTTGACCTATAGCAACATAGATACAAAATACAGGTTGACCCGCATCGTAAAATTCTTTTTGGTTCAATATGGTATCGATACAAACTGTAGTTTTTCCGGTTTGACGGTCACCAATAACAAGCTCACGTTGACCTCTTCCTACTGGAATCATCGCATCGATAGATTTGATACCGGTTTGTAGCGGTTCTGTAACTGGTTGACGGAAGATAACTCCAGGAGCTTTTCTTTCCAATGGCATTTCGTATAGTTCACCACCTATTGGCCCTTTACCGTCAATTGGTTCTCCCAGCGTATTTACAACACGTCCTACGATTTGTTCGCCTACTTTTAACGAAGCGATACGTTGTGTTCTTTTAACGGTAGACCCTTCTCTGATTCCGGTTGATGGTCCTAAAAGTACTACACCAACATTATCTTCTTCTAAGTTCAAAACGATCGCTTCCAATCCGTTTTCGAATTGAACTAACTCACCGTATTGAGCGTTTGATAACCCGTATACACGAGCAATACCATCACCTACTTGAAGCACTGACCCTACTTCTTCTAATGTTGCACCTGATTCAAAACCAGACAACTGTTTCTTTAATATTGCTGTAATTTCAGCTGGATTGATTTCTGCCATTTTGATATATCTTTAATGGTAATCTAATTACTAAACTCTCTTTTTAATTCTTGCAATCTGTTTGACACAGAAGCATTGTATTGTTTGTCGCCTATTCTCAAAATAAAACCACCAATAATTGATGTGTCTATAATATTTTGAATAGTTATTTTTTTGGTTGAAATCGTTGCGGCTTTAACTAATATTTTTGCTTCCAACTCTGGTGTAATCGGAAAAGCTGTAGTAACATATGCTACCTCAACACCATTCATTTCGTCGAATAAACTAGTGTATTGTTTAGCAATTGCTGCCACTATTTCAAATCTCTTGTTTTCTTCTAGCAATCTGAAAAGCGATTTGGTTTCGGCTTGTACTGATGCGAAAACTTCGGTCAAGGCATTCATCTTCAAATCTGAAGTAATGATTGGGCTTGACAAAAAATCTTTTAAATCAGTACTTGATGCCACTGTTGCAACAATTGACTTCATGTCATCGTTTACTTGGTTGGCTTTACCGCTTGTTACCGCAGTTTCTAAAATGGCTTTCGCATATCTAATCGCAGCTCTTGACATACCGATTAATTTAATTTTACGTCACCTAACATTTTCTCAACCAATTTGGTTTGAGCTTCTTTGTTAGATAATTCCTCTTTTAATAATTTTTCAGCAATGTCTAAAGACAAGGTTGAAACTTGAGCTTTCAATTCGGCTACAGCAGCATTTTTTTCACTTTCAATAGCAGCTTTGGCTTGCTCAATCATTTTTTGACCAGCAACTTGCGCTTCAGATTTTGCATCGGCAATCATTTTTTCTTTGATTTCACGAGCATCTTTCATCATGGCATCACGCTCAATTCTAGCATCTGCTAATAATTTTTCATTATCAGATCTAAGATTCTGCATGTCTCTTTTTGCATTTTCCGCAGAAAGTAAAGCGTTTTTGATTCCCTCTTCTCTCTCGTTAACTGCGTCAAGAATAGGTTTCCATGCAAATTTTTTCAAAAGGAAAACAAGTGCAAGAAACAATATAGTTTGCATGATAAACAAACCTAATGAAAACTGTCCTAATAATTCTTCCATTATATTATGTCTTTAATTTTAATGTATATTTAATAGTTAACAAAAGCCACAACCAACCGTTGCAGCTTTTGTTATTTTTTTTGACTATGTTGCAAAAATTGCAGCAAAACCAATACCTTCTACAAGAGCAGCAGCAATAAGCATAGCTGTTTGGATTTTACCAGTAGCTTCTGGTTGACGAGCAATAGCATCCATTGCTGATCCACCAATTCTTCCGATACCAATACCAGCTCCGATTACTACTAATCCAGCTCCAACGATTCTAGGAATTTCCATAATGTATATATATTTAATTAAACATTCAATTTATTAATGATGAGCTTCATCATGGTGATGTTCCTCTACTGCTGAACCAAAATAAAGCGCAGCCAACATCGTGAATATATAAGCTTGTAGCAAGGCTACTAAAACTTCAAGTAATGACAATACAAAAGCTAATAAGAAGGATAATGGACTTCCGATTGGGCTATTAAATTTGTACATTAATGATATAAGTGTCATCAATACTACGTGACCCGCTAACATGTTTGCATATAAACGGATTGTTAATGAAAACGGTTTAATAATGGTGCCTAACAATTCTATAGGAGCCAAAATGAATTTCATTGGAACAGGAACACCAGGCATCCAGAAAATATGTTTCCAATAATCTTTCTTAGCTGTAAATGTGGTAATCAAATAAGTTAAAATCGCTAATGAAGCAGTGATGGCAATATTACCTGTAATATTTACTCCAAGCGGCGTTAATCCGAACATATTTAGGAACCAGATAAAGAAAAATATGGTCAATAAAAAGCTCATGTATTTTTTATAATGCTTTTCGCCTATGTTTGGTATAGCAATATCATCTCTTACATACAATATAATTGGCTCAAAAAATCTTCCTGCGCCCTTAGCAATAGAACCATTCTTTTTGTATGATTTACCTAGACCAGCAAATAACAAAAACATTAATACACCAACAATAAGAATCATTAAGACGCTTTTCGTGATAGAAAAATCAATTGGTTTTGCGTTAGTTACATGTCCCTTTTTATCTTCTGTAAAAGTTCCTGCAGCATCTGTTTTATATACTTTTCCGTCGTGGTGGTTTATTTTATAAAAATTACCATTTGATTCGGCAACAGCTTCACCATGCTCAAATTTAGATGAGGAAAAGAAGTGCACTCCGTTGTCCCATAAAATTACTGGCAATGAAATACCAAAGTGTTTTGGGTGCTCAGCTTCTCCATAAGAAAACAAGGTGAAATCGTGAGAGTCCTTTAAGTGATGCTGAATGTATGCTTTTCTTTCTTCTTCAGGAGTAAGTGCTTTTTCGTCGTGTGCGTCGTGTGCCTTTGCTTCAGGAACGTGCGCTTCAATTGTAGTAACAGCAGCGCTGTCTGCGGGTTGATTTGCATTACTAAATAAAGGTAAACAGGCAACAAAAGCTGCTATAATGAAGTGGAGTGGTTTTTTTGAAATCACCATATCTGAGAATTAACTTAATTAACGTTTTCAAATTTGGTGCAAAAGTACAATATTAATTAGTATTAAAAAGTAATACTTTTGATTTTTTTGAAGGAATTGTCGATTTTTGAACGATTTACTGCTTATTGTTTAAAATTCTGATAGTTACAATGGTTTCTATTGCCAAAAAGTAGATAAATAAGATAAAAAAGTTCGTTTTTTCTGTTGGCGTTTTAGGCAGAGTACTTGCCAAAATAGGACGCATAAAAACATAAACAACTACCATTTTTAATGAGGTCAGTAAAAGGTACGTGTAGCCAACGTTGTCGATGCTTACTTCTTTTATCTTAAGAAGTACCAATACAATTAATAGTGAAGTGGCGCAAAATGAAATGTATAATAGGGGTAATGAATAGACAAAGTTATCTTCAAAAACTTTTGGAACTGCTAAATAAAAAGCAATTTTATGAATAATAAATCCGATAAAAGCAAGAAGGATAACTGTGAGCAGTGGTTTGAGTTTCATTTTGTAGTGTCGTCCGATTTGTTAATCTCTTTTAATTGACGATTAATATTGTAAAAAGCGAGTAGTACTCCAACCATAGTTAAAATTTTTACATACAACCGATGTGGATTTGAATATTCTTCATCAAGCCAACGTCCTAAATAGGCAAACAAAAAAATAATAACTCCCATTTGGATAGGAATGTTGATCAAAGTAAGCCACTTATTACGCTGTTTTTTCTTCTGAGGATTTTCCATCGGTAATCATGTTTTTTACATGAGGTTTCATTATGCAGGTTGCGCTAAATTCGGCGCCAGGTTCTACCGATAGTTTGCCACAAACCACTTCCCCTTTTATATGTGATTTTGACTTTACATTTAGGATTTCTTGTACTTGTATTTTACCCTCAAAAACGCCTTCGATATCCGCATTTTTACATATGATATCCCCTTTTATGCTTCCGGCTGGACCAATAACAATCTTACCTTTAGACTGAAAGTTTCCAATTAAATGGCCGTCCAAACGAAAATCTGCTGGTGAATTTATATCTCCTGTAATGGTAGTTCCTTCAACAATTCTGTTGGTTTTACCTAAAAGATCGGTGTATGATTTTGGACTTTTCTCAAACATTTTATCCTTTTTTTTCTGTTTTTCCTCCACCCATTTGTGGTGATGGTGGTGGTCCGAATTGTTGTTCCTCTGATGATTTACTTTTGGTGTCTTTTTGAGAGCCTTCTGGATTTTGCTGTTGTACTTGTTGCTGAGGCTGTTTTGGCTGCGGCACAGCAACTTTCTCTATAGTGCCATCCCAATTAGGTTGTGGTGCTGTTTCTGGCAGGTTTCCAGCTAAGTATTCTTCTAGATTTTTTTTGATTTGAATTATTGTATAGTTTTCTGCTGATATGACTATACCAGTGTCAGGCACTTTATACTCTTTAAATTCTTTTAAAATAGAAACAATTCCTTTCGCTAAATCTTCTGAATTCATTCCGTGTAACACCACAAAATTATCATTCGCAGTATAAATATCTAACGAAACAAAAAGTTTAGTTAACCCTCTATCGGCAATGAATTTTTTAATTTTTTCACGAAGTGCTTTAGTCGGTGTATTCTCAAAATCTTTAGTAGCATAAAGTATCTTCCAATTTTTTGAAGGTGTATTAGACAATTGCAAAGCTTCTAGTTTAGGTAAATCAATTGAGATTAAATTTTCAGCTTTCTTGCCCTCTTCACTATTCGGATAATTTAAAGCTACATAATTTAATGCGTTCCTGAACTCAACAAGGCCACTTAGTTTTCCTGTTATTTGGGCTTTTAAAAGTTCTAATTTTGGAACTATTTCATCTCCTGTAAAGCGGTTTATTGCTGTTTCGGTTTCAGCCAATGCTGTTTTATATGCTCCGTCTTTGTTTTGCTTGTATAGTTTTTGGTAAACCGAATTTGGTGAATCACTAGATTCCTCTATTTCACCTGATGGGTTCAGTAAAATTTGAGCATAGCGCGAGTTTGGATATTGCAAAATTATACTAGATTTTATAGCTTCGGCTCGTTCTTTATTTAAGATTTCATAAAGTTTGTACAAATTGTACATTGACGGCAACACCAATCTTTCTTCAGGATTATCTCCTAATAATTTTTCTAATCGGTTTATCGCCAGCTGATATTCTTTAAACTTTTCTTTATAAATAACTCCCAATTGATAATTGGCAAAATTTCTATCCGTACTCAAACTATCAATAAGCTGTTGGGATTCGGGTAGTTGTTTGATATAGAATTCTGGGGTATATCTTTCGTCAACTTTGGCAACTTCTTTGGAGTCTTTCTCTTCATCTGAATCTTTCGTTTCTGTGTCTGTTACATCTCCTTTTACTGCAAGAGCAGCAACACGCCAATTGTCTTGAAGTCTTCTTTTACCCCAATTTTTAACAAACTCTACTTTGCCATATGCTAAAGTGCTAGGATTATAAAAGTAAAAAACACTTCCGGTAGCGCCCAATCCTGAAGATGAAGCCAAGCTAGTAGTTGTTTTTGTTGAAGCTGATTTGTCTTTTTTGATATTTGAATCCGAAATAGCGTCTTTAGAATCTATATTCCCGCTATTTCTTTCTTGATTTTCTTTGATTTTAGCAAGCTTTTCAGCTAATTTTTTCTTGGCTTCGTCTTCCTTTTTAAGTTTGGTAATGTAGTTTTCAAAGTATGCGGTTCGGTCTGAGCCCGACATGTTGTAAAGCGAAATAATACTGTCATTGCCTTGAGCAATCGCTTCATATTTGATTACTTCGTCTAAGTTTTCTCTTTTCTTTTTTATTAAATTAAACTCTCTTGTTCTTGGTTTTAAATTCACCAGAGTACTGTCATAGTACTTACCCGCTGTTACGAATTTTGATTCAATAAAATAAATATCAGCCAAGTTTCTATAATTGGATGCCGTTAGATAAGTATCGCCCGTTTTCTTTTTTAAAGAAAGGTTGTACTCTTTTTTGGCTAATGTTTTATTGTTTGTTTTTTCACGAAATAATGCCAATTGATGATGTAATACATCCAGAAAAGGTCTGTCTTCTCTATCTTTCAATAAATCATTATATTTTTTCAAAAACGCTACAGTATCGCCTTTGGCATAATCAAATTGTGCGTCTTGTCGAGCATATGCATGAATTACATAGGACTTAGCCGCTTTTCTATGCATATCAATTACCGACTGATAACTTGCATAAGCACTATCTTTATACCCTAATTGCTCGTAAAGCTGACCTAAAATATAATTGTAGCGCGATACCTCTTCATTTGATTTGGTGAATTCCTTTGCGATTTTGAGTTTGGCAACAGCGCTATCCTTTTCCTGAAGATTAATAAACGCTTGAGCTAAAGTCGCATTAGCATCTGCAAAAATCTGATCTTTAAACTTGATTTCTTTTAATAATTTTCGGAGATTGTTAACTGCTAAAGCATCATTATCGAGTCGCATATTGGTTTTCTCTCTCCAAATTTTTACGATGTAAATTTTATCGCTATTCGGAGATTTATTCAAAACATAATTAAAAGCATCCAAGGCCGGTACAAATCTTTGATCATAATATCGAGCTTGCCCTAACATGAGATAAGCCTCATCCATTTGTGGGTTTTTTTCTGAACCTCCAATATTCATAGAATGTTTTTGAATGGCTTTTGTTGCTTTGGTTTCCGCTTTATCAAAATTAGCATTCTTGGTTTGGCCAGGCATAATTGATTGCTCAGACACTTGCATTCTCTCTACTGGAAGAATTTCCCAAAAATTGTCAATGTTTTGTGACTTAACTTCTGCAACTCCTTTCTCTAATGCAATTCCACCATTATACAAGATGTTATCTTTAGTGCTAAGAGCATGTGAATTTCTAGAAAGCCATGTGTTTTTCTTAGTAGAACATGCTATCAAAAAAAGTAATAATCCCGAGAAGATGAAATATTTAAAGGTAGTAGTTTTCAAAGCAAAACGTTTTGTGTTATAACGCAAAATTGTCATAAATAGTATACTGACTGGTAAAAATACGTTTCTTTTTGATATAGCAAAAAAATAAGCAGTAAGTTTTTACATTAACTGTAAATACCTACTGCAATTTTGTTTTGTTTCCGAAAATCGGCTGCTAAACGGCAAAAAAGGCCTCTAATTCTTTGAGGGTTTCTGGCGCCGTTTGAATATCCTTAACCACTTCGCCTAAATGAAGTGCCACTATTCGGTTGCACACCTCAACAGTATGAACCAAATCGTGCGAAGACACCAGAACAGTGACGTTAGGATTTTCCGCCAATTCTTTAATTATGATTTTTAATCGATTTACGGTAGTTGGATCTAAGTTCGCAAACGGTTCATCGAGAATTACCACTTCCGGATTTCCTATTAACGCAGCAATGATGCCGACTTTTTTCATATTCCCTTTGGATAAATCTCGTAAATATTTTTTGCCATTCAGAATCTCGCCATTAAAAAACTCTGTGTGTTTTTTGAGCAAAGCATCAACGTCGGCTTTATTTTCTCCGCGCAAATCACCGATGAAATAAAAATATTCTTCTGCGGTTAAATATCCTATTAAAAAACTTTCGTCAATAAATGCTGAAGTAAATGGTTTCCAATCTTCACTTTTATCCACTTGAACCTTGTTGTTTATGATGTGTCCTGAACTTGGCTGTATCAAATCCAATAACAAACTGAAAAAAGTAGTTTTTCCGGCACCGTTGTTCCCAACTAGTCCAAAACTTTGTCCTTTTGGAATATCGAGATTGGCGATGTTTAAAACAGTCTTTTCTAAATTATATCTTTTTGTTAAATTATTTACTTGTATCATGCTAAAAAATTTTACTATTTATAAAGTTTATTTTTAATTTTTTTGTTTGTAAGCCGCGATTGTTGCATACTTTTCGGATTTATATACTTTTTCGATTTTTGAAAAAACATAGTTTCTAAAAGCGAAACCCAAAACTCCGGCTAAAGCTACCAGAAGTAAGCCCAGATTCTGATTTAAAATGTAGGTACCGAGTCCGAACAAAAGTACTGGAATTAACAGTTTTGGAATAACGAGCAGCATTGTTTTTACATTAAAAGCTTGTTTGTCTCCAAAGGCTTTATTTGCCATTGCTAAATCAATCGGTGTTTTTACAAAAGCGCCACCCAATAAAACCAAATGAGAGTTTAGCCCAATGTTGTAAATAGCCCCAACGACAATTAACATATAAGTATGCCAACCAAAATATAGGTAAAATGAAGCTAGCAATGTAGCTATACAAGTGGCAATAACCATAAGCCACCATTTTGAACTGATGTATTCTTTATATTGAATATTTTGGCTCATCATTAACTGATAATAAGCACTGTCCCAACTGGGTACAAACTGTCCAAATGTGAATAGAAATCCACCCGAAACAAAGATTCCGGCAAAGATTCCCATTACAGCTGGTTGTTGTGGGTTATTAAAAAACAGAAAGCCGTAAAAGAGAAATAAGAAACTCATTATTACTGTTGTTCTAGAGCGTTTGTTTCGCTTAATCAGTTTGATGTCATTTTTTAAAAATATTCCCAAAGTTCCAAATTGATTTAGCCAAGTGTAATTTTGGGTTCTGGCTTCTTCGTTTTTCTTAGCTAATCCAGTATCCAAGTTTAAATTCTTTTTGAAATAATCAAAAGCGGAATAATACGTTGCGGCAACTAAAAATATCGGAATTAAAAACAAGTAACTCGTGGTGTACATTCCTTGAAAAAAAGGTAGTGTGTAATTTGTTACATCAAAAAGTTGATAATATTGAGCCAATCCTAAACTCACTACAATTGCCAATAAGGTATAGAACACACTATCCTTGTTGTTAATCAAAACATTAATGAAGTTGTTTAAATAAATCAATGCGGTAACTCCCAAAAGCCAAGAAATTGATTGGTATCCGTAACCATGCGTTAATAAGGCTGCCGTAAATGGGATAAAGAAAAAAGCATGCATTATATTAAAAAAAGAAAAAACCGTTTTGCCTAAAGAAAAATGAACAACGACATTCCTCTTAATAGGTAAACTCAACAAGGGTCGAATGTTCATCACGGGCATTTTCTGAAGAAAATAACGGAGGACCAGATCACCAACTAAATAATAAATTAAAAATTTGTTGACCGTTACTAAAGGTTTAAAATGATAACTTTCAAGAATAGTATATCCAAAAAATCCAAGAGCAGCAAATTCAAGTAGTATTATGAATGCAAAAATGCCCATAATGATTTTAAATGCCAGATTAGCACCAAATGAAGCCGAGCGGGTAAAGGCTTTCCATTCGAGAGAAATGAAGTGTTTGAACATAGTTAGTTGTTTAGATTCTAAAATTAGTTCTTAATTGTGAAAATTTGTTACAGACTACAATTCAAAATAAATTTAATGTTTAATAAAGACTTCGTGTTTTGAACTTAATAGTTTCTCTAATAAAAAAAATAATGTAACCCAAAATAACAAAGATATAAGTCGAAGTAAATACAACACTGCTAGTTTCTTTAAGCTGATTGGGCAAAAAAATCGCTTGTGCGTAGTATAGTAAGATTACTATAAAACCTATTTTTTCTATGTAATAAAATCTTTTTTTAAGGTATAAACGGAAATAACAAAGTTGAACAATGAACACTGTTAAGATAGAAATAAAAACAAGATTTTTGAAAGTAAAACTTGGGCTAAAAAAGGGAAATATGTTAATTTTTTTTAATCCAAAGTATAATACAATTCCAAAAATAAGCATGAATGGCTGTAACAAAAAATGCGCAAATTTTTTCAAAGTACTCCAAGAAAACAACCAATTTTTATGATATTTATTCAATAACTCGGATTTATTTATGATCATATAATCTTTAAAAGCATCATAAAAATCTATATTTTCTAAACTTATTTTCTCTTCTAGAGCTGTTGCAATATGATCAAGCATTTCCTGACGAATATCAACATAAACTATATTGCTGTTTATTAAATAATTATCAATAAATTGAATTTCTTGTTTACTAAGTTTCATATTATGTCCGTTTTGGTTGAACTAAATTTTGCATATTTCTAATAAAGTCAGCTAATTCGGCTAATTTATTTATGGTTTCGGATGTTCCTTTTTCAGTAAGTTTATAATATTTTCGTAATCGATTATCTACATTTTGAATTTCTACTTCAAGTACGCCGTCGGCTTCCATTTTGTGCAACGCAGGATACAATGCTCCTTCGGTAATTTTCAGTTCACCTTTAGTTATTTGTTTTACTTTTTGAGTAATTTCATAACCATACATTTTGCCGTTTTCTTCCAATAGTTTCATCACTATTGTGGTTAAACTTCCTTTATATAATTGAGAATTTTTCATTGCTTTGTTTTTCGAGAGACAAATATACATAAGGTTTCTATATACATAATTTTCTTAGGTAATAAATTTATATTTTTTTAAAGTTTATCGTTTCTTACATTTGCAAAAAAAATTCCTCATGTCTTCATTTTATAAATTACAGATTAAAGAAGTAAAACACGAAACTCCCAACGCAATTTCTATTGCTTTTACAATTCCGGCCGAATTAAAATCGGCTTATCAATTTATAGCTGGCCAATACGTAAACCTAAAATTAACTTTAGACGGAGAAGAAATTCGACGTGCGTATTCGGTTTGTTCTTCGCCAAATAGTGGGGAATTACGCATTGCCATCAAATCGGTTAAGCATGGTCATTTTTCCAAATTTGCGAATGAAAATTTAAAAGTTGGAGATTTATTAGAAGTAGCCCAACCAGAAGGAAAATTCACATTTGAACCCCATGCAGACAGATTAAAAAACTACGCCGGATTTGTTGCAGGAAGCGGAATCACGCCGGTTATGGCAATCGTGAAATCAGTTTTAGAAGATGAACCAAAAAGCACTTTTGTACTGGTTTACGGCAACAAAACTCCAGAGGACACCATTTTTTATTCTGAATTACACGAACTGCAATTGCGATATGTAGGTCGGTTTTTTGTGCACTATGTGTTCAGTCAAGCTAAAGCAGCTGATGCGCTTTTTGGCCGAATTGATAAGTCAGCCGTAAATTTTGTATTGAACAATAAACACCCAGAAAAAGAGTTTGACAAGTTTTATTTATGCGGTCCTGAAGAAATGATTAATTTGGTTTCTGATGTTTTAAAAGAGCATCATGTGGTGGAGAAAAACATCAAGTTCGAATTGTTTTCAACTCCTACTACAATTGATAATCCAAGTGCCGAAACGCATTCGGGACACACTAAAATCACGGTAATGGTTGACGATGAAAAAACTACTTTTGAAATGTCGCAAAAACAAACCATTCTAGAAGCAGCCTTGAAACAAGGAATCGATGCGCCTTATTCTTGTCAAGGTGGAATTTGTAGTTCCTGCTTAGCGCGAATTACAAAGGGAACTGCTGAGATGAAAAAGAATTCTATTTTAACTGATGGTGAAATTGCCGAAGGATTAATTCTAACGTGTCAAGCACATCCTACTTCTGCCGAGCTTTATATTGATTATGATGATGTGTAGTTGTTGAAATTTTAATTAATAAATTCCAATTTTGTTTAGTCAAGATTGGAATTTATTTTTTCCACGACTTTCTCTATAGTTATTGTTCGCATCACCTCTTCATAACCTGCGACTTTTTTATTTCCGTAGACTGAAGTTGGAAGCATTGGAAACTTTTCTCTATCCGAAACTAAACAGTTTTCAAGCGGTTGATGAAATGGTGCAAATCCAGCAAAAGGATGGGTTGCTCCCCAAAGAGTAACTACTTTTATTCCTAACATCGCTGCGATATGGGCATTTCCAGAATCCATAGACAGCATTACATCTAAATTGGAAATCAAATCCAATTCCTGTTGCAACTTAAATTTTCCGGCAACAGTACTGACGTTTACTTTTCCGTTGGCAAGTGCATTCAAGATTTCAATTTCTTGGTTTCCGCCACCAAAAAGAAAGATTTTGGTACTAGCGTCTAAAGCCAATTCCGTGATAACTTGATGCATTAAATTTTCAGGATAAACTTTACTTGAGTACTGAGCAAATGGTGCGATTCCTATCCATTTTTGGTTTAATTTTTCACCTGTAACTGCTAAAATTTCTGAAGATAAAATGGCTTTTTGGGGAAACTTTGGGTTCGCTAAATCAAGGGTAAAACCTAATTTTTTAAAGGTTTTTACATGTCTTTCCGCCATGGTTGTAACAGGCTTGAAGATTTTGTTTTCTGCTCGAGTTAAGGCTTTTTTATCGGCCCTGCCCTTGTCTGTAAAAGCTACTTTTTTCCCGCTAAGGGCAAATAGTGTTCGGATGACCTGAGAACGCAATACATTGTGTAAATCGGCCACCCCATCAATATTCAATTTCTTTAAATCAGAATATAATCTTAATAACCCTGAGAAGCCTTTGTGTCTTTCCTTTAAATCAACCGCAAAGAAATCTACATTCGGAATTCCGTCAAAAAACGGTTTGAAAAATGGTCGGGAAACAAACGTGATTTTTACGCTTGGGTATTGCTCAACTAGAGCTCTAATTACAGGAACTGTCATCGCTACATCGCCCATGGCAGACATTCGAATGACGGCAATATGTTGCGTTTTTTGTAACAACTAGTTCGCTTTTAAATCTTTAAGGGATTCCCTTTTGTATTAATTTTTCTTAATGCTTTGATGTTTTATTTTTTATTCTGATACAAAACCGGATTCAAATCATCGTCGTTGTACATTTTCATTTGTTTGTATACTTTCATGAATTTATCACCGCTTTCAATATCAGTTAATAAATCATCAATAGCTGTTGACAAATCGGTTCTTTGCTCTAACAGAATATTTAATTTGGCTTGGCATTTATCACGGTGTTCTTGCGAAGCTTCGGCACGAGTTGCTTCTTCGTTCATGTGATAAATCTTTAGGGCTAAAATTGACAATCTATCTATCGTCCAGGCTGGACTTTCAGAGTTGATTTTGGCCGTAGCTTTTACTTTGACATGGCTGTATTTTTGAAGAAAATAACTGTCGATATATTCTACCATATCTGTACGTTCCTGATTGGACGCGTCTATACGCCTTTTTAAAATTAAAGCTGCTACTGGATCGATATTAGGGTCTCGAATAATATCTTCAAAATGCCACTGAACGGTATCGATCCAATTTTTTAAATACAACAAATGCTCAATCTTTTCTTTTGGAAACGGATTGTTCACAGGTTGATCTACGTTGTCATGAATATGGTACTCTTGAATACTCTGTTCAAATATAGCATAGGCAAATTTTGAAAACATAACTTTACATTTTATTTTATTTCATACAATTCGACCAAAAGGTCTCGGATGCAAAGATAGTTTTTATACTTTTACCTAAACATACAAATCCCACATTCATGCATCTTCATAATATTTCGGAAAACAATAGTATTCTCAATCATTTTTTGGCCCAAATTCGCGACGTGAACATCCAAAAAGACAGCATGCGTTTCCGAAAAAACATCGAAAGAATAGGTGAAATCATGGCGTATGAATTGAGTAAAACATTAGAATATAAAGATATTGCTGTTCAGACACCATTAGGCACCAAACACACAACAACTATTGCAGATCATGTGGTTTTATGTTCTATACTTCGTGCCGGATTGGCATTGCATACTGGCTTTATGAATATTTTTGACAATGCTGAAAATGGTTTTGTTTCGGCGTATCGTCATCATTATGATCATGATGATAAGTTTGAAATTTTGGTTGAATACCAAGCCGCACCTTCTTTTGAAAATAAAAACCTTATTTTGATTGATCCGATGTTGGCTACAGGACAATCGATTGTTGCCGTGTTACATAAATTGCATTTAGAACAAAAACCAAAAGAAATTCACATTGCAGTTGTGATTGCAGCACCTGAAGGAATAGAATACCTCAAAAAAAATCTTCCTGACAATTGCCATCTTTGGATTGCTGCTATTGACGAAAAGCTGAATGAAAAAAATTACATCGTTCCTGGCTTAGGTGATGCGGGCGATTTGGCTTACGGAAGTAAATTATAGTTGCGAAAAGAAGCAAAGCATACATCCCACAATTAGCAATAACAGTACAATTTCTTTATACATTTTGTTTTGCGAATATTCAATATTGGTTGTGCACATTACGGATAGTGGCATGAATGTGAAGAGCAATATCGTATTGTTTTTCTCTGGCGAAATTAAAAATATAGTTACTCCAATTAAAAATCCGAATAGCATTTTCTTATAGGATGCTTGTAAAATTAGTGGTTTATTGGTTAACGATAAAATTAGAGATGCCACAAAGTATAAGGCAACAACCACAAAAAAAGAAAGCGCAATGTTTTGATAATTAGTAGTAAAATAATCGAGTTCAAAATTGGTTTGGGTCTGTTTAATGATGTAAGAAATCCAAGTTGGATCAAAGGCCAAAGCGGCAACCATAAAGATCATGACAGTGGCGAAAAAAGCGACAAAGGGCAGTAACCAATTTCGATAATCTCTGGAAACGTGGAAGATTATAGAAATGTATACCAAAAGAATAAAAAGAATACACCAAAAATGAAATAAACTAGCGATGAAAATCCACATCGAGGCATCAAAAATCTTTTCTTTGGGTGATTTTAGTGTCTGTAGTGAAATCAATCTTCTGATGGCTAAAAGTATAAAAAAATTGGCAAATACCACATTTAAACTACCGAATATATTTGGAAAAATGAGTAGAAACAATAAAAAAAATAAAATAGGATAACTGCTATCCTTCGTTAAATTATTTTTTTTTACACTAAAGTTCACCAAGAAAAAAGAGGCTAACAATAACAAAAAAAGTGTTACTGTGGTTGAAAACCCTTTTGTGCCTGTAGCCATTACCGAACCACTAGTTTGGAACAAAAAAAAGAAAACCAAAAGCAACGTTAATAATAAAGAGTAATTTACTATTGTAGATTTTTTAAAAACACTTGTTATCATAAGTATATTTTATACATTTGTGCCTGTAAATATAACATTTTATAAAATGAGAGCATTTTTTGAAGGCATCCAAACGTTATTTGTAGATTTTTTATTCAAACCATGGGATTGGTTGCGCTCGTTAGAATTAAATCATTGGTGGATAGCAAATATTTTTAGTTGGATTGCCATTGGCACTTGTGCATATTATCTTGTTTACTGGTGTAAACAATTGAAAGCACACAAAGAAAATAACGAAGAAAACCAAGATACAACGGCTCATTCCTTTTTAGGTTAAGTCAAATCCAATATCTTTTCTATAATACATCTTATCGAAATGTAGTTTGTCTATATTTTGGTAAGATTTTTTTATGGCTTCTTGGAAATCATTTCCAAATGAGGTTACGGCTAAAACTCTTCCGCCGTTGGTAACCACTTTTCCATTTACTAACTTGGTTCCAGCATGAAAAACTAAAGAATCTTCAATGTCATCTATGCCTGTGATTTCAAACCCATTTGTATACTCTTGAGGATAACCGCCAGATACCACCATTATGGTTGTGGCACTTCTGGCATCAATTTCTAAAGTGATTTCATCTAATTTTTGAAGGGCTACTGCTTCAAACAAGGTTACTAAATCCGTTTTAATTCGGGGCATCACAACTTCAGTTTCGGGGTCACCCATCCGAACGTTGTATTCAATTACTATGGGTTCGTTTTTAACCACTATTAATCCAATGAAAATAAATCCTTTGTATTCAATTCCATCTTTTAGTAAACCTTCCACTGTTGGTTTTACAATTCGGGTTTCTATTTTTTTAAGCAACTCTGCGTCTGCAAACGGAACTGGAGAAACAGCTCCCATTCCACCAGTATTCAATCCGGTATCGCCTTCTCCAATTCGTTTATAATCTTTAGCCGTCGGGAGTATTTTATAGTTTTTCCCGTCCGTCAATACAAAGCAACTCAATTCTATTCCGTCTAGAAATTCTTCAATAACTACTTTTGAACTTGCTGTTCCAAATTTGGCATGCACCAGCATGTTTCGCAACTCATCTTTTGCTTCTTCTAAGTCTTGAAGAATTAGCACCCCTTTGCCGGCGGCTAATCCATCTGCTTTAAGCACATAAGGCGGTTGCAATGTTTCTAAAAATGCACATCCATCTTCTACAGTTGCTGCCGTAAAGCTATCATAACCAGCAGTGGGAATTGTGTGTTTTACCAAAAACTCTTTGGCAAATTCTTTGCTCCCTTCTAATTGTGCGCCCACTTTTGAAGGTCCGATAATTGGAATGTGCTTGATTTCAGAATCATTTATAAAGAAATCATAAATACCTTGTACCAAAGGATCTTCTGGACCTACAACTACCATGGCAACTTTTTCAAGAAGGACAAAGTTTTTGATGGCTTGAAAATCAGTTGGACTGATAGCAATATTAGAGGCTATTTTTGCTGTTCCGGCATTTCCAGGAGCAACAAATAGGGTTTTGCATCTTGAACTTTGGAGTAGTTTAAATGCTAAAGCATGCTCTCTGCCACCAGAGCCTAGTAGTAAAATTGTCATTTGTAGTGTTGTTAATTATTTACAAAAGTAGCCACTTTATTTTTTTATTGCCCTTTTTTTAGTAATTTAGTGCTCTCATTTTTTAAATTAAAAAACAATAACATGAAAAAAACAATACTTTTTTTATCTTTAATTGCATCAGTCACTCTAAACGCACAATGGACCTCACAAGCTACCGGATTTACCGATGTTAGTAGAGGTTTAAGCGAAATTAGGATTGTAGATGCTAGTACTGTTTGGGCCGTTGCTTATGATGGTTCTGGTCTTGGTCTTGACATTCAAGAATTTACAAGAACGACGAATGGAGGGTCAAGTTGGACTCCTGGACTATTTAATGTTGGTGACCCTGCTTTGAGAATCACAAACATTTCTCCTGTTGACGGACAAATTTGCTGGGTTGGTGCATTTGATGATGTTGCTGGTTTGGGTGGTGTTTTTAAAACTATTGATGGTGGTGTAAATTGGGAACAACAAAACGCCACTGCATACACAACTACTAATGAATCTTGGTTTAACTGTGTGCATTTTTTTGATGCTAGTATTGGTATAACCATGGGAGATCCTGAAGCTGGTGAATTTGAAATTTACAGAACTACTGATGGTGGCGATAACTGGACTCGTATTGCTGCAGCTACTTTACCAAACCCATTAAGTGGAGAATATGGATATAATGGTGGTTATGTTGCTAACGGAGATTCGTTCTGGTTCACAACCAACAAAGGACGTTTATTCAGAACTACAGATAAAGGAGTTACTTGGAATGCTTATCAAGCACCAATTACTGACTTTGGTAGTGCAGCGCAAAGTGGTCAAGTAGATTTTAGTACTATAAATAACGGATGCTTACTTAAAACAGCCGGAACTACTTATACTTTTTACACAACTACAAATGGTGGCCAAACATGGTCTGCTGGTACAGCTTTTTCTGGTACACGTAGAATCCTTACTTACATCCCAGGAACCAACACAATAGTCGCAACTTCTGCTGCAGCTCCTGTTGGGACTTCAGTAAGTGTTGATAATGGAACTACATGGACAGATGTTGAATCTGCTAGCCAAAGAGGTGCTGCTGCATTCTTAAACACAACAACAGGTTGGTGTGCTGGTTTTAGCACTGATGAGTTAACGGATGGTGTTTTCAAATTAACTAGTCCTTTAGCAAATGAAAGTTTTGCAACGGCTAAATTTAAAGTATATCCTAATCCAGCTACTTCTATAGTAACTATTGCTAATCCTGATGTTGATTCTGCAAAGTTGTCAGTTACTGATTTATCTGGTAAAGTAGTTATGACTAAAGCACTAAACGGAATCGAAAACACGGTTGATATTGCTACTCTTGCTGCTGGTGTTTACTTCTTTGAAATAAGTGCTAACAACAATAAAGAAGTAGTTAAAATTCTTAAAAATTAATTCCAAATAATATACTAATTTTAAGGGCTGACTTTTTGTTAGCCCTTTTTTTGTGCCTATGTTCAACCTTTTCCATTTATCCCTTCGGTTAAACGGTTTCCCTATGAAGGAAGCTGCTTCTGAATTAGATGCAATTCAGGCTCTTTCAGAAAGTGATTTTGATGCTTTTGTAAAACAAAAGAGAGCAGAAATTGTAGCCTACCATTTGCAAAACAATACTTCTTATCAGGAATTTGTTGGAGAAAAAAGGCCGCAAAATTGGATAGACCTACCAGTAATGACTAAAAAAGAATTTCAGAAACCATTAGCAGAAAGACTTTCGGTTGGCTTTTCTTCAAAAACTGTTTATGTAAACAAAACCTCTGGTTCTAGTGGTGATCCCTTTATCTTTGCCAAAGACAAATTCTGTCATGCCCTAACTTGGGCGAACATCATCAATCGTTTTGGTTGGTTTGGAATCGATTTTAACACCTCACTTCAAGCTCGTTTTTATGGAATTCCGCTAGACTTTATTGGCAATAAAAAAGAACGGATTAAAGATATACTGAGCCATCGGTATCGGTTTACTATTTTCGATTTATCGGATGTGGTTTTAGAAAAAGTACTGCAACGCTTTCAACAAAAAAAGTTTGATTATATCAATGGCTACACGTCATCTATAGTGTTGTTTGCTAAATTTTTGCAGCAAAAAAATATTGTTTTAAAAACGGTTTGTCCTACACTGAAATGCTGTGTAGTCACTTCGGAAATGCTTTTTGATGATGATAAAATACTGCTAGAAAAACAATTTGGTGTTCCAGTTGTCAATGAATATGGCGCTTCTGAATTGGATTTGATTGCTTTTCAAAATCCGCAAGGCTACTGGCAAGTCAACTCAGAAACACTATTTGTAGAGATTTTAGATGATAATAATACTGTTTTACCATACGGAAAAGAAGGGCGAATTGTAATTACTTCCTTGTTCAATAAAGCACATCCCTTTATCAGGTATGACATAGGAGATGTCGGAATTTTAGATGAAAAAAGTACGCTCAAAAAGCCCATTTTAAAGAAACTAACTGGAAGGACAAACGATATTGCACTATTGCCTAGCGGAAAAAAATCGCCTGGATTGACCTTTTATTACGTAACCAAAAGCATCATCGAAGATGACGGAAATGTGAAAGAATTTGTGATAAAACAAACGAAAATTGATACTTTTGACGTCGACTATGTAAGCGCAATAGAATTGACCACAAGTCAAGTTCAACAAATAGAAAAAGCAATCACAACCTATTTAGAAGACGGTTTGACTTTTACGTTTACGAGAAAAGAAAAATTAGAACGCAGTAAAAGCGGAAAATTAAAACAATTCGTTTCATTACTAAAATAGCACTACTGAAATTAAATTCAGCATCAATATGAAAATTACAATCGTTGCCGGAGCCAGACCCAATTTTATAAAAATAGCGCCCATCATCAAGGCTATTGAGAAAAAACAACAAGATGGCGCCAACATTTCCTATCGTTTGGTTCACACTGGTCAGCATTATGACAAAAATCTTAGCGACACTTTTTTTGAGGAGCTTAACATTCCACATCCCAATGCCAATCTAGAAGTGAAAAGTGGCTCCCAATCGGTTCAAACAGCCGCCATCATGATTGCTTTTGAACAAGAATTGATTCAAAACCCTTGCGATTTGGTTTTAGTTGTTGGTGATGTGAATTCGACTATGGCGTGTGCTATTGTAGCAAAAAAATTAAATATAAAAGTGACTCATGTGGAAGCCGGAATCCGTTCGGGCGACATGACCATGCCCGAAGAAATTAACAGAATTGTAACGGATAGCATCACCGATTATTATTTTACTACCTCTACTTGGGCTGGTGAAAATTTATTAAAATATGGCGCCGAACCGGGAAGCATTCACTTTGTTGGCAATGTCATGATTGATACGTTATACCAAAATTTAAATAGAATTACAGTCCCTGCTTTTTGGTCTGAATTTAAATTAGAAAAGGGAAATTACATCATCTTAACCTTGCATCGTCCGGCAAATGTTGATGAAGAACAATCCCTGATTGCATTATTAGAAGGAATCGATAGAATGGTTGGTGATAAAAAAATTATTTTCCCTATTCATCCTAGAACCAAAGCCATTTTGGGTGAACAAAATTTATATTTAAAAAACATCCTGTTTGTTGAGCCACAAGGATATTTGAATTTCATGTATCTCATTAAAAACAGTTTTGCTGTCATTACGGATTCGGGCGGAATTTCAGAAGAAACTACTGTTTTAGGAATTCCGTGTTTTACAATGCGCAATAATACAGAAAGACCCGAAACGCAAACTATAGGAACAAATACTTTAGTTGGAACTTCTATAGAAAATCTGGAAAAAATATTCAAAGAATTTTTGGTTAACGGCCCAAGAAAAGCAGGAATTCCAGAGCTTTGGGACGGAAAAGCTTCGGAACGGATAATTGACTTGTTGCTTTCAAAAAAATAGTGGAAGAAATACTCATAATATCCAATTATTATCCACCCGAAAAAGGTGCGGCTGCCAATAGAATGGAGCAGTTGGCCTTAAAATTACAGCAAAATAATTATACCGTTACTGTGATTTGTCCGTTAGGAAATTATCCTAAAGGAGCATTGTTTCCTGAATACAAAGGAAAGTTTACCGTAACTGAAAAAAGAGCAAATATTACAGTAAAACGGCTTTGGATTTACCCAAGTGTCAGCAAGAATCTACTGATTCGAATTCTTTCGGTTTTATCTTTTTCACTGAGTTTGTTTTTTTATTTATTGTTCCAGAAAACGCCCAAAAAAGTGGTGGTACAATCTCCCCCTTTATTGCTTTCTTTTATTTCGATTTTGGTGCTTTCTTGGAAAAATAAAAAAATAATTCTGAATATTTCTGACTTGTGGCCTTTAGCAGCTATTGAGTTAAACGCTTTGAAAAAAGACTCCGTATCACATCGATTCTCGCTGTTTTTAGAACGTTATATTTATAAAAAGGCAACTTTGGTTTTAGGACAGTCTAACGAAATTATAACGCATGTTCATGCTATTTTTCCAAATAAGACCTGTTTTTTATACCGTAATTTTCCCGACCATAAACAGCCTAAAATAGAATTGGTAACTGAAGAAAATCAGCCTATAAAAATATTCTATGCTGGACTTCTTGGCATTGCACAAGGCGTTTTTGAAATGTGTCAAAAAATTGATTTGAAAGGTCTGAATTTTGAATTACACCTCTTTGGTGATGGTGCCGAAAAAACTCAAATAGAAGCCTTACTTTTGACTGAAAAGGGACAAAATATAGTTTTTCACGGCATGTTGGAGCGGAAAGAGCTACACGAACAATTAAAGTTTTTTGATATCGCAATCGTCCCTTTAAAAACCAGAATTTACGGTTCCGTTCCTTCTAAAATTTTCGAATACAGTGCACTTGGATTTCCTATTCTTTATTTTGGTGGTGGTGAAGGCGAAACTATTGTCAACAACTATCAGTTAGGATGGGTTGTTCCGGTTGAAAATTATGATACTTTGAATGAAAAACTGAAAACTATTTCAAATCTGCCTAAATCCGATTTGGAAGCAATGAAGGAACAAATTTTTGTTACGGCGCAATCACAATTCAATTTGGATAATCAGATACAAAATCTAATCGCAAAAGACGTTTTTTAATACGCTTTCTCTTCTCCTCTGAAAATGTTAAATACAGTCTGAAAAATAATTTTGATATCCATGATAATCGACCAATTTTCGATATAAAAAACATCCAACTTAATGCGATTTACCATATCTTCTTCGGTTTCAATTTCACCTCTAAAACCCTTTACTTGAGCCAAACCAGTAATTCCAGGTTTTACATAATGGCGCACCATATATTTTTTTATCTTGCTAGCGTAAGCTTTATTTTGAGACCATAAGTGTGGTCTTGGCCCAACAACCGACATGTCTCCGAGTAATACATTGAAGAACTGCGGCAATTCATCCATACTTGTTTTACGCATAAAACGTCCCATTTTAGTAACTCTAGGGTCATTTTTTGACGCTTCTCTTTCGGTCGTTCCGTTAACCTGCATTGATCGGAATTTATAACAATAAAATTCTTCCTCATCTAATCCTGGTCTTCCTTGCTTAAAAAAAACGGGGCCTTTGGATTCAAATTTTATTAAAAACGCCAATAATGGGATGAGCCATGACAGTAACAGTACAATCACCAATAATGAAAAAGTGATGTCAAAAACACGTTTAAGTGCTTTAATTATTGGGTTGTGTAATTGTGTTTTTTGAAGGGAAAGAACCGGAAATAATTCGTAATAATCGATTTTTAAATTTTTAGAATAAATTTCTTTGGTATCTGGAATGAACTTAATGGCCTTTTTGTTGTCATCCGCAAATTCAACTAAATCCTTGAGCTTTTCATTCGATATTTCATTTAAGGAACAATAGATTTCGTCTACTTTGTTATCAATAACAAATTCTTTTAAATCTTCGATTTTTCCTTTTACTTCTGGATTTTGTTTTTTATCAGAGAAGTAGCCCAAAAATCGGTATCCATAATCTTTTCTGGTGTCAAAAACTGCCTTAAGCCTTATTGCTTCTGGTGTGTATCCTATAATAATGGCATTTCTAAAATTACTTCCCGTTGCTATTCTGTATTTTTTTAAGTAAAAAAACCAAAAATACTTGAAGGTTACTATACTAAAAAAGCTAGCTGTAATAAAGACTGCTATAGCGCTACCGCTAAAAATAACTGTTTTGGCAAAAGGAAAAAAAGCAATCACAACCAACATAAATAGACTAAACTGCTTAAGTAGCTTGCTGATGATTTCAACAGGTGTTGTAAATCGGTAAACTTCATAATACTTTACAAGTATTGCAATTAAAATCCAGGTAAATGTTTGATAGGATAAGTAATAAAGCATGTTAAGATTCAATTCTCTGAAGAAAAAAGAACTTAATGCTGTGATTACAATCAGATCGAAAACAACGTTTATCGGTCTAATATACTTAGAATATCTACCTGTTTGTTGTGCAACCATATTGTCTTAATGGATATACCCTTTAAAATCTTTGTGTTCTTCTTTTAAAAGTTCTTCAGAAGAAAGCGATTTAAAATAGTCATATGTCAATTTCATTCCTTCTTCTCGAGACACTTTGGCTTCCCAACCTAAAATAGTCTTTGCTCGGGTTGTATCAGGTTGACGCTGCATTGGGTCATTGATGGGCAATGGATGATACACTACTTTTTGATTGGTTCCCGTTAGTTTAATGATTTCATCTGCAAAATCTTTTATGGTGATTTCGTTGGGATTTCCAATATTTACTGGTTGTGAATAATCAGAATGTAGCAATCTAAAAATACCTTCTACTTGATCCGTTACATAGCAAAAAGATCGTGTTTGACTTCCGTCTCCAAAAATGGTTAAATCTTCGCCACGAAGAGCTTGTCCAATGAAAGCCGGAATTACTCTACCATCATTCAGACGCATTCTTGGTCCATAAGTATTAAATATTCTAACAATTCTTGTTTCTACACCATGAAAAGTATGGTAGGCCATTGTAATGGATTCCTGAAAACGTTTGGCTTCGTCATAAACGCCTCTTGGACCAATAGTATTAACGTTTCCGTAGTAGTCTTCTGTTTGTGGATGTACCAATGGATCTCCGTAAATCTCAGAAGTCGATGCAATCAGAATTCTGGCCCTTTTTACTCGAGCCAAACCTAAAAGATTGTGTGTTCCTAATGAACCTACTTTTAAAGTTTGAATGGGTATTTTTAAATAATCTATGGGACTAGCTGGTGAGGCAAAGTGAAGAATATAATCTAATTCCCCTGGAACGTGAACGAATTTAGTCACATCGTGATGGTAAAATTCAAAATTTTTATTTTTAAATAAATGCTCAATGTTTTTTAAATCGCCTGTAATTAAGTTATCCATTCCAATAACAAAATAGCCTTCAGCCATAAAACGGTCACAAAGGTGCGAGCCTAAAAATCCTGCTGCTCCAGTAATTAATATTCTTTTCATATAATTTTTTTATTCGGCTTTGGAATTATTTTGAGTAATTCCAGTATTAAAAAGACAATACAAAATCGTAAAAAACACAATTCCTCTTTGTCTCCATAAAAATGATTCTGTCAAAAATAAACTTATCATTAGAACTGCGAAAGCAAAATGCACAAAATCTTTCATTTTAAGTGCATTTTTAATGTTAATAATCAATAGGATTAACAATAAGATAAACCCAAAAATACCTAAATCAGCAAAGTTTTGAATGTATTGATTGTGAAAGTTTTTTGTTTGGTAGCCTGTATCAGAGTCAATTCCGTTGCCCATATAAAGGTTGTAATGAATGGCTTTTTCTTTGATTTTTGGGTACGAAGCGTTCAATCCAAATCCAGTAAATAAGATGTTGTTTTCTTTCACTAACTCTATGAAAATTCTGAATTGATAAACTCTAAAAGCAGTTCCGTTAAAGTAATCGTTGGGCGTAAAAGTGGGATTGACCCAAGCTTCTTTGATACTCACATAGTGCACACTTGATGGAATTCCTTCGATGACATTCGCACTTAAACTTTTGTCGGTATTGGTTTGAAATTCTACTTTAAATCGGTCTTTTATCCTTCCGGTAGAAAAAATTATTCCAACGAGCAATCCAAAAACAATTAAGTTTCTCAATCTTAATTTGTGGGCTGTTTTTGAAAAAAAGAAGATGTTTATCATGCTCAAAAGCAGTACAACTAGAATGATGTTTTTAGAAGAAAGTAATAAGATAAATCCAAAAAGTAGCATTGAAAAGAAATTGTCTGATTTTGATTTCGTTTCCTTAGTTAAAAAATAAAAGAAGCCAACCGCCACAAATACTGACATGTGTATGGCATTCAATAATTTAGGCACGAGTCCGTAATCATTATCATTGTCTCCATGATAAAAAAGCATTCTAACATCTTGATATATACAATATCGGATTACCGCTCTTAGCGTAAAGTATAGTACAAACGCTGCAATAACATAGCTGTAATACGCAATGATTTTTTTCTTTTGTTCGGTAGTATTGGTTTTGAAAATAAAAAAGCCAAGTGGAATCAAAAGTAACGGGATTTCTTTTGACAAAGCTGCTAATGTTGCTTTTGTATCAATAGACCAAAAATAAGTAAGGGCCATTAAAAAATACAGCAGCACAGGTAAAAATAAGTAATTGTGGCGCTTAAACTTTTCACTTTTTAAAGTAGTAAAAGCAAGTAGTAAAAAAATACCTAATGAAATATTGTTAAAGACAAAAGGCAACGGAATGGTTGAAAGTACTAAGAGTATTGGAATAAAAGAACTGTTATTTTTGTTTTCTTTTATCAGATTTTGAATAACATTCTTCGAAAAGTTGTAAATATTCACCATTTATTTTTTCCCAATTAAATTCATTTACAATTGCATCAAAATTGTTTTGAACCAGTCGCAAGTTATCATTTTTTTTGATTGTATTCAGAATATTTTTTACTTCGCTTGGGTCGGAAAAATAATAGCTGTTTTCTTTTAAAATTCCTTTATTGAAATCATTATTATGAGCTATAACTAGTGCTCGAGAAGCCATTGCTTCTAGAAGTGAAGGGTTGGTTCCTCCTACCGAATGTCCGTGAAAATACAAATTAGAAAAATAACGAAGATTATTCAAATGCTCTAAATTATAAATTCCGCCCATAAACCTAATATTTTGATGGTCTTTGAATTTATTTTTAAGGTATTCACCATATTTTGTCATGTGTTTTCCAACAACTAAAATGGGGGTTTTATCCTCATTCATCGCCACGCCTTCTAGAACCATATCTAAATTATTCTCGGGCTCAAAACGCGCCATAATCATGTTGTAGTTGTACTTTTCTACTTCATATTCTTTAAGAAAACGATCTTCCGCATTTGTAAAAGGATAGGCGCCATATGCGATATAAGTCGAGTCTTTTTTGTATTTGGCTTTCAGAAAATTTTGGATTCCTACTGAATCGGAAACCAAAAAATCACTGCTGTTGGCCGCTAATCTCTCGGCAAATTTTAAGAACTGTTGTACGGGTTTTGAATACTTAGTTCGTTTCCATTCCAAACCGTCCATATTGGTAATAATGATCGATTTTTTGGGTAACAAAGAATGCCAAACGGAATTGCTAGTATACCCTAACTGCAGTATGATGTCAAAATCTCTTTTTCGGGAATCGATAATGCAATTGTAATCATAAATGAACTGCCCAAAAGTACCATATTTGTACTCTGGATCGTATTTATGGATAATATTTACACCATTAAAAGTTTTTTCCTGAAAAGGATGATCATGAGAATTATAGCAATAAACTTCGTGTCCTTTTTCAACAAGATACACCGAAAAGAATTCGGCAAACTGTTCAAAACCTCCGTAATAATTGGGTACACCACGAGTTCCTAATAGGGCTATTTTCATGAATTTTTTATGCGATTTGTGACTGTAAGCTCCACCGCTACAAACATAACAAAATGAATTGAATTTTATCTGTTTAAGAAATAGCTTTTTTGAATTGTGTGGCGGCCAATTTCCAGCTGTACTTTTCTTTCATTTCAGCTCTTTTTTGAGCAATTTGTTTATCGGCTAAACCTATTGCTATTTTACGTTTTAATTCCTCTAAATCTAGCGGATTAAAAAGACAATCGTCAAAAAACCCAAAGTCGGACATTGCAGTAGTATTGGAACAAATTGTTGGAACATTTGCCGCTAATGATTCGAGTGGCGGAATTCCGAAACCTTCCGCAATTGATGGATAAATAGACAAATCTGCGCCACGTACCAAAAGTACTAAATTCTCAAAACTGACTTTGTTAAAAGTAAAAATTGAAGCATTTATTTCTTTTGACAAAGAATTGAAAAATTCGACATAAGCCTTATCTTCAATAGCTTTATCACCTACAAAAACCAAGGAGTGTGTTTTATAATACCCCTTTTCGACAAAAGCTTTCAGCAGTGTAAGATGGTTTTTTCTTGGTTCCCACCGACTTACATAGAGAAAATAATTACTAGCGCCAAACTGTTGATTTACCAGTGCTTTGATAGCGTTTTTATCAAACGCTTCAAAAAAGATTGGATCAACTGCATTTGAGGTAACAGTTACATTTTTTATATTGAAGTGTCGCTGGATTTGTTTTTTGGAATATTCTGAAACCGACAGAACAATTTCTGAACTTTTTGCAGCAGTTCTGAAAAGTAATTTATTTTTTAATCGATAAGATGACGGGAAATATTCTGGAAAATCTAGAAACAAGACATCGTGAATCGTCACTATATATTTGCATTTCTTAATTGGCGGAACTACATACTGAAAGTGCGCGTAATCTATATTATTTTCCTTAATGATCTTCGGAATTTCAAATAAGAGCCTACTAAATTTATTGGTGGATTTGTACTGAATGTAAGCAACATTGTTGTGTGTTCCGAAAATTGTCTGCAAAAAACTGATGTTGTTTGCGCTGAACACAAAATTGAAATTTTTGTCCTGAATTAATTCAGAATAGAGGCCTTTGATGTAGGTTGTTGTACCCTGAAAATTGCCATCAAATACATGACAATCAACAAAAATAGTTGTGGTTTTCATAATTGTCCTTGCATTTCTAATGTCTTTTGTTCTCTTGTCTTGTATTCGATAAAACAAAGGATAAAGCCTATTACAACTGACTTACTTTCGGTTTTTAAATACAATCCAAGTAAAACCCAATTATCAAAAAACAGATAAATTGCAGTTGCAAATAAAATAAGACTCAACTGATTGATATATTCGTTCTTGCTTTTTCTCTGTTTTAAAAGCAATCTTAGAAAGTACAACATGAAGAAAACGCCTATAAATCCAGATTTTAAAAACACTGTCATAAAAGCATTGTGAAGTATAGAAACTTTAGTTAAAACAGTGCCGTCATTTGTGTACAGTTTTTGCCCTAATGGAATATCTGATCCCAATCCTTTTCCTCTTACCATTCCCCAAAAGCCTTCATTTTTCATCACTCTTGTGGTACGCATATTTTCATACGCGCGGTAGTTGTCATTGAAATCCTTCCAATCGTCTTTATCAACTTTGGCTTTAAAGGCTTCTATTGGTGCGTTTTTGATTTTGTATAACAAGGCTTCTAAACCTTTCCCATTTCTGTTTAAATTCATATTGTAGATTATAGTGTAACCAATAATTACAACAGAGAAAAAAGAAATCAAGATGATTAGCGTTCTTTTATTTAAAGTGAAAAATCCTTTTAAAACCATATAAAAAACAACAGCCTGAATAAAATTTGCTCTCGATAAATAAAGAAAGCTTGATAATCCGATGGTCAGTACCAAAAGGTAAAATTTTTGTCTGGTTAGCGCAACGTTTAACTTTTTGTGAAAAAGGACTAAAACCAATGAATATATTTCAAAATCACTGAAATATCCGGCGTACTTTCTTAGCTCATGGATGTTCAAAACTTTATGTACAACAGCCGTATAAAAGATTATCCATAAATGAATCAACGCAATAAAAAATCCGACATAAATAATAGTTTGGATAACTTTCATGTTTACACTTCTGCAAAGCTGATAACCAAGAAGCATCCCAAGTATTGGTTTGAGTAAATAAGTTATATCTCTAATTACTTCATAAATAGTGTTGTCATAAAAAAACCAAGAGATGAATGCCACAATTAGAATGGCTATATAGGGAAAGATATATTGAAAAATTGTTACTGAATAGTACTTTTTTATAGTAAGCATAAGCACCACAATCCAAACAAAGAAAGTTAATTCATAATTATTCAGATACGTCACTAATATGCATATAGCAAAAAGTATTTGGTATAAAAAGTCTTTAGTTATTTTGATGCTACTCATTAATTCCTGCTGTTTTATAAGAAAGATGTCTTTTTAATACCCTAGAGTACAAAATTATGATAATAAATTCGATAAAAATTATAGAAAAGAAAGCGCCTTTCAACCCGAAATTATTTGTCAAAATATATAGCAATATAAAATTTATTAGTGTTGCAATGATTGTTATTCTGATATAAATTTTATTTTCATTAAAAGCAAACATTAACTGGCGAAGCGGTTGTGATAATGAAACCAATAAAGGGACTAATAAACCTATTCTAAAGTATTGAGACATGATTACAATTCTATTTGCGTCAATTTTAAAATACATTAAGATAAAATCTGAGAAGACAAAAAACACAGCCATTATGCTGAACAACAGAATGAAATTGAAACCGTTATACTGTTTCCAGACCTTGATTCCTTTGCTTAGGCTAAGACTTAATTCGTAACATATATTAGCATAAACAAAATAGAAAAACATATTCAGATACGTTTTAAAAATTGACACTATCTGTTCGATTACACGAAATTGACCCGCCATAAAATCGCCACCAATAAAGCTTATCAATATAATTGGGAAAAATTGATACATTGACAAAAAAAACTGCGAAACGCTAAAGCTGAATTCCACTTTGAGTATGGATTTTGCCTCTTGAAATGAAAATTGATTTAGTGAAAAAGAATATTTTTTGATAAGCCAAATCAATCCAATACAGTTGCCAATTATAGCGCCAATGCCAAAAAAAAGATTGGCATATACATAATCTGATTTTTGATTGATAAAGACAATAACCAGAACAATGTATATTAATTTAGAAATTACGTTCACGGCTGAAATCCATTTGAAATTTTCAACACCCTGAAAAAACCATTGTGGATTTATAAACTGACCAACAACAATGGTCAAACTAAAGAAAAAAAGGGTTTTATCTTTAGAAAAAAAAGGAACCGTAAAAATGAGAATTGTAACAAAGCTAGCAACAAGCAATAATAAAAGCAATTTCGAAAAATAAATGGCCTTTAACTTCTCTTCTAAAACTGTTGAGTTATCTCTGTTGATGGAAATTTCCTTGACGCCTTTTATATAAGAACCATAATCAATAATACCACTTAGTATCAGTGCAAATGAGAAACCAACACCAACTCTTCCCAATCCATCTTCACCGCATTTATAAATAATGAAGGGCATTACAAACAAAGGGCTAACCAGATTTATAACCTGTCCAAAACCATAAATTAAAAAGTCAGTAATTTTTTTTCTAGTAAAAATACTCATCGCATTTTTATTTACAGTTTATAAAGTAGAAGATGCAAGGTATTACTTTTTGATATAAAAGCTGTTCATATCATCAAGTGATTTGGATTTTAAAAAAGGTTTGAAAACAAAATAGTTTAAATAAAGTAAGTGTTTGGCAAAACCAAATTTAAAAAAAAGACTCCCAAATAAACCAAGTTTATTCTTTGTTAAGATGTGAACATTCATAGCATTGTAGTAGTTCATATCAAACTTTTTGGCAATTTCTACGAAAGCGCCTTTGGAATAAAAAGAAACATGTTGTCCGTGTTCTGAAGCATAATACCACCAGTCTTTGTGTGCTGGTGCTGGTTTAGAAATCAAATCTGTTGTACAAATAATGGTATCGGTAAGCTTGACGATTTTTGCTATTTCTGCTAACGGATTGTCAAAATGTTCAAAGCTTTCAAAAGTGGTCACAACGTCGTATTTGTGATCTAAACTTCCGTCAAAGCCACGAGCTATTTCATTTTTGGTATACGGATCTTGCCAATAAAAATCAAACCCAATATCTCTCATTTGTCGGGTAAAAACTCCGAAACCACCGGCATAATCTAAAAATTTTCCTTTGGTTTTAAAGAATAAGAATAGCAATGATGTTGTTATTTTTGACATTCGTTCGCAACGATACATAACGCCAGTATCTGAAAGATTCATCGAACTAATGTATGCTTCGTCTAACCAATAGGGTTTTTCTGTTTGACCAAAACTACAAACTTGGCATTGAAAATAATCAACATCATACTTGTATAAAACTTTTGCAGTAAAAATCTTTTTGGTTTCGCTTTGGCAAATTTTGCAGTTCATTGTTTTGCTTGAATCTTATTGTTTAAAGCCGTCTTTAAAAAAACAAAAAGCTTAAAAAGAACAGTGATTCTTCTCAAGCTTTTTGATTTTTTTTTGTATTTCTTACTTAGATAATTTGAGTAATTCTGGTCCTAAGTTTAATTCTTGAGGATAGAAAGATGGACTTTGCTTTTGACCATCTTTTACGATTGCTTTAATAATTCCTGATGCTGGGTCAAAAGTACATTTTGATTCGTCGGGTCTGAAAAGTAATCTCAACTCTTCACCGCGAATTTCTTTCTTTTTCCCATTATACTCCATAATTATGGCTTTTAAAACAATATCCTCTTGATCTTTGTTGATTCCAAAGTCAACTCTTAGTTGCGTTGGAAAGGCATCTTTAGGTAAATTAAAAACAACTTGTTGTTCATTTTCATTTCCTTTTAAATTTTGCCATACCGATCCATCTTTAAAATTTATTGTACCGTCTTCGGTATATAATAAACAGAAATCATCGTCTTTTTTAGCAATAGCACTAACTGTAACTTTAAAAATGTTGGCTTGAGCTTCAATTCCAGGCTCTTGATTGGTGTTTTCCTTGTTATCATTTTTACAGCTAAAGAAAATTACTCCTAAAAAAAGTAATAAAATCGATTTTGTTTTCATGTGCTTCATAATTTTTACAAACTTAATAACTAATTTGTTAATCTACAAGTTTTGAATATTCCATAATTCATTTTGATGTTTATGCTGTTTTATATTTACTTTTTATAATCTGTTTTTGTCTTTCCAAAAGATATAAATAAAGTATTATGTTTGTAATCGATACATTTTTACTTAAAACAGATATGATTACTACTGATAATAAAATCAAAATTGAATCTTTTAGATTATTGTTTTTTTCAATAGTTACAGCATTTATTAGTTATGGTTTTGCATTGACAAATTATTCATTAGCCATTGATAGTGAATCAATTATTCTACCCGATTTTTCTATGTCATTGGGAAGATGGGGTACAAATCTTGTTAGATACCATATTTTTCACGGTCATATCCCTTATTTCACAATGTTACTCGGATTACTTCTGCTCAGCTTGACTGCTGTTGAATTAACAAAATTATTTAAGATTAATGGGGTGATGAGTTATCTATTTTGCGCCTTGTTTTTAACATTTCCGCAACATTCTTACCAACTAGTTTTTACAATGCAGGCTGATGTTGTACCTATAGGTTTTTTATTATCCGTATTAGCGGTCAAGTATTTCCTAATTGCTGCTGAAAGTTTATATACTAAAAAATCAGTTCTTTTTTTACTGGGTTCGGCATTATTACTGATGTTTGTGATTGCTTTATATCAAGCATTGATTATAATCCCAGTTGTTATTTACCTGATTCTGTTTTTTCAAAAAACTTTTTTTAATGATTTTACATTTAAAACAGAATTAAAAAATGTTCTTTATTTTGGTTTATTATTAGTACTTGGTTTATTGTTTTATTACATTTCAGTAAAGGTAATTTGTCCTCCTACAGAAGCCGGGATTTTATCTTCATATTCATCCGGTGATTTAAGCAATGAATTTTTGAAGAACTGTTCCGTATGGCTCACAAACTTATTCGGAAATTGGTATTATGGTAACAAAACATTTATTGTTGCAACTATTTTAACTTTAATCCTTTTTATCAAATTTGGAATTGAAAAAAAGCACTTTTTAATCCGATTTACAATTTTGTTTTTATTGCTTATTTTGCCTTTTACCTTTACTTTTTTAATATCAAACGGATATCATCCTCCTAGAATTTATGTGGCTTCAGGAATTGTTTTTGCCTTCATAATAGTTCATTTTATATCAACAATAAAATATCAAAATTTAGTGCTTATTTTATGTTCTGTTATTTGTCTAACCAATATTTATTTTATTACGAAACTATTTTACTCTAACTATCAAATCACAAACCATGACAAGGTAATCGCCGAAAAAATTGATTTTACAATAAAGAATAAATATCCTGAATTTGACGAGAATGTTAATTATGTTTATTTTTATGGATGCCTACCCTACGAACATCATCAAAAATATAGGTTAGATGATTCAGAAGTGTTTGGTGGTTCGATTTTTAATTGGGATAATGGTAGCAATTATAGAATTATAAATCTGTTTAAATTTCATGATATCGCCTACTATAAAATGATTGACAATAAAGATGTTTTTCTAAGCATTAAAGATTCTATTAACGCTATGCCGATATGGCCAAATAAAGAATCGATAAAAAAAATTAATGCTGTTATTGTTGTTAAACTAGGAACTGAAAAAGGGAGTCCGCTTTGGGTTGAATAAATCTTATGTCCTTAAAAAACAAATATTGATACTTATGCAAACACCAATAATCGGAATAATTTCACCTTGTTATAATGAAGAATTAGTTTTAACTGAAACCTCAGCACAATTAAACGAAGTTATTTCTAATTTGATTAAAAGAAACCTTATCTCAGATAAGAGTTTTGCGGTTTTTGTTGACGATGGAAGTAAAGACACTACTTGGGAACTTATTGAACAGAGAACAGCAAATTTAAATCATATCAAAGGATTAAAACTTGCAGGGAATGTTGGTCATCAAAATGCATTATTGGCGGGTTTGAATACCTTTAAAGACGAAGCGGATGCTTTGATATCTATTGATGCCGATTTACAAGATGACGTTAAAGTAATCGAGGAGATGATTCTTAAATTCACCTCTGGCATCGATGTGGTTTACGGCGTTAGAAAAGAAAGAATAACCGATACTTTTTTTAAAAGAAATACAGCACTTCTTTTTTATAAGTTAATGAAAATGATGAAAGTCAACATCATTTACAATCATGCTGATTATAGATTGTGTAGCAAAAGGGTTCTGAATTCATTGGCCGAATTTGGTGAGGTGAATCTATTCTTAAGAGGAATTATTCCCACTATCGGATATAAAAAAGATGTGGTTTATTACGATCGATTGGAGCGATTTGCTGGAGAATCAAAATATCCCTTCCGAAAAATGGCAGCTTTTGCCTGGAACGGAATTACTTCTTTTAGCAATTATCCTTTAAAATTAGTCACTATAATTGGGTTTGTTATCTTTTTCATTTGCTTGCTAATGTCAGGATATGCGCTAATTGCATTATTCTATGATAAACTGGTTCCCGGATGGTTGTCAACCGTTTTACCAATGTATTTTTTAGGGGGAATTCAGTTGTTTTGTTTCGGAATTATTGGCGAATATGTTGGTAAAATTTATTCCGAAGTAAAACAAAGACCACGATATTTTATTGATAAAAGAGTAGATTAAATTAAGACTATGGAAAAAGATTTTGAAAAAAAATACCATGATGTAGAAACCAATCACTGGTGGTTTAAGTCACGACGAAAATATTTAATCGATTTAGTGAAAAATGCACCCAAAGACTGCAAGATATTAGACATTGGTTGCTCCTCTGGTATATTCTTAAAAGACTTGGAGGCTTTGGGCTTTAAAATAGAAAATCTTTACGGAATTGACATCAGTGATACTGCCATTGAAAATTGCAAAGCGAATGGCATTAAAAATTCGTTTGTAATGGATGCGCAGAACATTACGCTTACCGAATCATTTGATATTATTATAGCTTCTGATTGTTTAGAGCATCTTGAAGATGATAAAAAAGCATTAAAAAATTGGAAATCCTTACTTAAAATTGGGGGAACAATGTATGTATTTGTTCCGGCTTTTATGTCTTTATGGAGTTATCACGATACCATAAACATGCATTACAGAAGGTATACAAATGAGGAATTAAAATCTAAACTAGTCGCTGAAAATTTAGCTATAGAAAAAGCAAGCTATTGGAATTTCTTTTTGTTTATACCGGTCTATGCATTCAGAAAACTAACTTCTATTTTAAACAAAAACAAAAAAGGAGCAGGTGATATTGCTATCGGAAATAGCTTTGTAAATAGCAGTTTACTTTATTTAATAATCTTAGAAAATAAATTACTTAAAGCTGTTAATTTTCCTTTTGGTGTGAGTACTTTTTGTGTTGCCAAAAGAATCAGCTAATTATTTCAACAGCAAAGTCTTTAAACTTTCTTCCCAACTTAGAATCACTATTCCAAACATGGTTTTGATTTTGGTCTTATCCAAAACACTGTATTGGGGACGTTTTGCTGGTGTTGGAAAACTCGAGGTAGGAATGGGTTTTAAATCTATTTTGATCTTATTGATTTCAAATATTTCTTTAGCAAAATCATACCAGCTGCAATGTCCTTCGTTGCTGAAGTTGTACATGCCGTAGTTCGAAGAAGCACTTCGACTGCGCTCAGTGTGACAGATTATCTTAACTAGAATTTCTGCTAAATCAACCGCATTTGTTGGCGTTCCGATTTGATCGTTTACCACTGACAGTGACTCTCTTTCGGAAGCCAATCGCAACATGGTTTTCATAAAATTGTTTCCAAATTGGGAATAAACCCAAGACGTTCTGATGATATAATAGTTTTCAAAAGTTTCTTGAATGGCTTTTTCTCCATCTAATTTAGTTTGTCCGTAAATGCCTGTTGGATTTGGAAGGTCTTCCTCAGTATAAGGTGCATTTTTAGTGCCGTCAAAAACAAAATCGGTAGAAATGTGAAGTAAAATTGTTGAGTACTCTTTGCAAACTGTAGCCAAATTCCGTGGGCCATCCACATTGATTGAATGTGCTTTTTGGGGCTCACTTTCGGCTTTATCAACTGCAGTGTAAGCAGCGGCATTGATGCAATAATTAGGTTTTACTTTTGCAAAAACTGTTTTGCAAATTTCAATATTAGTTATATCTAAATCAGTGGAAGAACAAAATACAAAATCAATTTCAGGATAATTGGGTGCAATAAATTGCAAACTCTGACCTAATTGTCCGTTGGCTCCAGTAACTAAAACTACCATGCTTTTTTGGCGTTTTCTAAATTGGGTTGTACTGTGTCTTTTTCAGAAATAATTAGTTCCTCTGTTGGAAAACCCCAATCAATATTTATCGTTGCATCCTTATAACTAATACCGCCTTCAGATTCTTTGTTATAAAAATTATCGCATTTGTAAAAAAAGGTAGCCGTTTCACTCAATACTAAAAAACCATGAGCAAAACCTCTTGGAACAAAAAATTGTCTCTGATTTTCTCCCGATAAAACTACGGCTTCATGGTGACCAAATGTTGGCGAATTAGGCCTGATGTCAACAGCAACATCTAAAACTTCGCCTTGTAAAACACGAACCAATTTGGCCTGAGCATGATCTCCTGTTTGGTAATGTAAGCCTCGTAAAACCCCTTTGGATGAAAACGATTGGTTGTCTTGAACAAAATGGACTTGTTGGTTCACTCCTTTTTGAAATGTAATTTCATTAAAACTTTCCATAAAATAGCCTCTTTGGTCAAGAATTATTTTAGGTTCAACAATAAAACAGCCTTCAAGTTTGGTGGGTATAAAATTCATTTTAAATTTCAAAAATCAATCTCAATTTCAAAAACCAACCGATAGGCCGGTTTCAAAAAAAATAGAGAATTGATACTGTTTATAGTTCTGTTATTATTTCTTTTTTTCTTGTAACAAACTCATCAAATGAACACCATAACCGCTTTTAACAAGTGGTTGGGCTAATTTTTCTAATTGCGCTGCATTTATAAAACCCATTCTGTAGGCTGCTTCTTCAATGGCGCCAATTTTCAATCCTTGACGTTCTTCTATAACTTGAACAAATTGTCCGGCCTGCATTAAGGACTGAAACGTGCCGGTATCTAACCACGCTGTTCCTCTGTCTAGAATGCTGACTTTAAGTTTGCCTCTTCTTAAATATTCTTTATTGACATCCGTAATTTCAATTTCACCTCGATGACTTGGTTTGATATTCGCTGCTATGGCAACAACATCATTATCATAAAAATAAATTCCGGGAACGGCAAAATTTGATTTTGGACTTGCTGGTTTTTCTTCTATCGAAAGGACTTTACCGTCCTCATCAAAATCGACCACACCATACCGTTCTGGATCATGAACATGGTAAGCATAAATAATTCCTCCGTCCGGATCGTTATTGGCTAATAGTAAATCGGACAAGCCCGTTCCGTAAAAAATATTATCTCCTAAAACCAAGGCAACTTTGTCATTCCCAATGAATTCTTTTCCGATAATAAAAGCTTCCGCAAGACCGTTTGGGTGTTCTTGAACGGCATATTCAAACCGACAGCCTAAACTTTTTCCATCGCCTAATAGTTGTCTAAACAAGGGCAAATCATGTGGTGTTGATATAATTAAAATTTCATTGATTCCTGACCATATCAAAGTTGATAACGGATAGTAAATCATGGGTTTGTCATAAATCGGCATCAATTGTTTACTTACCGCTAATGTTAACGGATGCAACCTTGTTCCTGATCCGCCAGCTAAAATAATTCCTTTCATAGTGAACTGTTTTGTTTTACTAGTTGCTTTTTGTAAAAAGATTTGAAATATCCAACCATTACAAATAAAAATATAAATAATAACGGCAAGACTAATTTTAGTTTTCCGTTAATCGTCTTATTATTTCTGACATTCAAAGTGGTACTGCTTTCTTTTACTATTTTGTCCAAATTAACCAATTCAATTCGGTGTGTTCCTTGCTCGTAAACCAATAAATCTTTGGTTTTAATTACATCATCAATCTGTGAATTTTCATTGTAGTAAACCAGTTTGTCGCTTTTTTGAGAACCGTTAACTGTACTTTTAAGCGCGTTTAATAAGCCATTAATTTGTGAAATTATCGAATCATTTTCTACAATTTTAATTTTAACATTATTCATATATTCTTTTTGAATCATCTTGTAGTAATCAGAATTGTTTACAAATTTTAAAATAGGTTGCACGGTCGTTTCGTCCGATGTTGGACCTGCTGTTGAAAATGAAATAAGATGGTATGGATAATTTTTACTAGTCAAACTTTCGTTCAATACCTTCTTAATGTCACCGTCTTCTGCCATCAACTTAATCAATTCGAAATTTTGTGGTTTATTATCAATAAATTTATAAACGTCATTAATTGGCTCGATTGTTATTCCTTTAATGCTTTTTGGCGTTTTAATCCCAACCACTTCTTTCAAAAACAGGGTATCGCCATTTTCTATTTTCGAATTAATCAATTCAATTTTAGCATACAAATAATCTACTGAACCAAAATTTGGACTCACAATAACTTCATTGTCATAAACTTTAATTGTTTTGTCGATATAAAATCCTAAAACAGCACCAACGATTACTAAAATCCCTAACCAAATAATATTTCTTTTAAAAAATAAAATTGCTTTAAAAATTGAGGTGGAAATGTTTTCAAAAAAACTTCCGATTTTCTTTGAAATTTTTGACAAATCTATTTCTTGATTGTCATCATTTTGGGGTGTTGCACTCATAAAAAGTTATGATTTTATGTTAAAAATTTGTTCTAATATCTTTATGGTAATTAAATAGGTAGGCTTTACCCCTGTCGTTCCTAAACCGCCTGAAGCCAAAGTGCTTCCTGTTTCTAACGGGTTATCTGAAGCATAATAAGCATACCGTACTTTTACATTTTGAGGAATACTTTTTCTGATTTTTGATGCCGATTGAATTGCTTTTTGATAATAAGCGCCTTCCATTTCAAGACCAATTACTTCCCATGTTGATTCGTGAAAAAATTTCAACAAATCTTTGTTTTGAAGCGATGTCCCTAAAACGGTTACCATTGGCCCAGAAAAAACTGGAATTCCGTCTCCGTCAAACATTGCAGCTGTTAATTCATTTTCAAACGGATAATTGTCAGCAGTACCTTCGTTGATGTGTGCTGATGGGATCATGATGTCGCCTTTACCACCTTCTAAAATTCCGGCTTTACCCATGATTGAAACGGATTCAACATTTAAAAAAGTTCTGATTTTACCCTCTTTATAAGGTTTTAACAATTCGTCAATAGTTTCAAAAGCTTGTTCGCCAAAAGCATAATCCATTACAATAAGAACCGGTGCTTCTTTGCCAATTACGGCTTTCGGAAAACTTGATTTTGCCCAATCAATTTTGGATGTATCAAAAATCTGAACGTCAATATTGGTTCCTGATGCATCGTCTGGAAGAGAAATCATTCCTTGTTTCAGCGCTACTTCTTCTACTTTATTTCTGACATCATTGGCGCCAGACTTGCTGAGTTCTTCATAAATAAAGAAATCAGATTTATCCTTGTACTTTGATTTTAAAACCGTTGTTGCAAAAATGGAATTCATCACACTATGCATATTCGCGCTGATAATATGAATGGGTCTTTCCATAAGATTATTGGCTTTCAAAACATTCTTGATGTTGTTTGCCCAAATTTCTCCGTGTATGTGATGTCCCAATCGCTCTCTCAAAATCGGGCTAAACGTAATAGTTCTTTTGTTGTTGTTGATGACTTCATCGATTGCCAATTTGCCTAACCAATAGATTACGTGTAAAAAACGATCTGGCTTTTCTTTAGTGGCAAAATCTTCGTATATATCTAAAACTTCCGAAAAACTTCTGCCCAAAACATTAGCCGCATGTGAAATGGCAATTTCCTTTTCTTTGAGCGTCATTTTTTTATTCTGTAAAACAGCTTCCTCCAGTTTTTCCCAGTCACGCGTTACCTCAACTTCAATTTCATCGAGTAAAACTCTGTTTTTGATTTTATGCGATTCAATAAAAATAAACGTCAAATGCGTCAAAATATCATAAATGTCCGAACGACCACGTGTGATTTCAACATTCATTTGTTCCTCGTCAATGCGATAGCAATTTCTTCTTCTTTTTGGTGGAACTATGGGTTGAAAATGAGATTTTGAATAGCCTTCATCTGATGTTAAATTAATAAAACGGCACTCTTCAATACCTACCGGAAGCCTTTCGATTACGTAAAGCAACCCGCTTAATTCTACTTTTTCTTCGGCAATACTTCCGTAAATTTCTGGTCTTAGAGAAAGTAATGCTTCTCTTAAAGTTTCTCCCGAAACACCCATTGGTTTGTAGAAACCTCTGTTAAATAAATGCCTCATGGTAATGTACAATCGTTCGATAGCTGCCGACGATTCTTGCGCTCTTGAGCGCGAAATGTTCTTAATTTCCTTCATTAAATTTTGTTTTCTAACCCGCAAATATAGGGTTTTTGTCGTTTAGTTGGTTAGAATTAGGTTTATTGCAGGTTCGTAAACCATCATTTTATCTGATGGGTTATTTACCTCTTGTTTGGTTTGCTTGATCCATTTTCCGCCCGAAAAAGTATAGATAAACACTCTTTCAACATAGTTGTAAAGGATGTGTGGGAAATATGTTTTTTGGATTATTTTGGATTTTGTATTAGAATCCAATACTTCTTTTTCAAGTTTATTCTTTTCAATTATCAACTTTTCAAAGCCTACAAAAACTCCGGTTTTCGGTATTTTTAGATTGAAATCTTCCACATTAAAATAGGTTTTTTTCACACCTTTAGTTACCGAAACGATATAGTCTTTCTGCAGTAATTCTGCGCCAGGCGAACCATCGGTGTTAACTGCATAGAAATGTATTTTGAAACTGGTGCTTTCTAACTGACTGTCTGTAAAAACAGTGACTTGTTTAATATATTTAATTCTCTTGTATTTGTCTAAATAAGGAAAAAACTTTGCATCAATTCTGGGGCCATTTTCAAATGCTTGATAGGTTTCGTTTTTGACTTTTCCGATTTCAAGGACTCTAGATTCAAATCGTTTGGCAATGACTACTTCGTTTAATTCGAAAGCACTAGCTTTTAGGACTATTTTATCCGTTTGTGACGCTAAAATCTTTTTCTTTTCATAACCCAAAGCTGAAAAAATCAAATTTTTATTTGGTAAACAATTGATACTAAACGTTCCATTTTCTTCAGATGTGGTGCTGTTATTTTCGTTTTCTACCCAAATATTGACATATGAAATAGGTTTGTTAAACTCATCAACTACAATACCTTTTATTTGGGCCGAAACCGATAAACTAATTAGAAATAGAAGCAAAAACCATCTTTTCTCTTTCATCTTTTTTCTATTTTCTTATAAGTAAATCTGCAATTTTTCTATCGTTACTCAATCTCGGTATTTTATTTTGTCCGCCCAATTTTCCGATTGATTTCATATATTCTTGAAAACCATTTTTGGGTACTTTTGAAATGACAAGTGTTTTCAATACTTTTCCAACAATCAAATCGTCATAATAACTATTTTGCATTCGCATCGCTTTGTCAATTTTTAAGGCAAATTGCTCCAAACCCTCTGGTTCCTTTTCAAATTCAATAAACCATTCGTGGTATGGCAACCCTGATTTTGGTGCTATTTGTGGTGCAACAGTAAATTCGTTTACACGAATACTGGTGTTTTCCATCGCTTCTTTCAATGCGTGTTCTACTTCTTTGCCAATTACGTGTTCGCCAAAAGCTGAAATATAATGTTTGATTCTGCCCGAAACAATTACTCGATACGGCTTTAAGCTTGTAAACTGAATTGTGTCGCCAATGTTGTAAGCCCAAAGTCCGGCATTAGTAGAAATGATCAAAACGTAGTTAACATTTAATTCGACTTCACCAATCGTAAGCCTTTTAGGATTTTCGGTAAAGAATTCATCCGATTTTACAAATTCGTAGAATATACCCGAATTCAAAAGCAACAACATTCCTTTATCTTGCTGTGAATCTTGATAGGCAAAAAAACCTTCCGAAGCCGGAAATAGTTCGATTGCATCAACTTTTCGTCCAATTAGATTTTCGAATTTGGCGCGATAAGGTTCATAATTTACTCCGCCATAAATAAACAAGTTGAAGTTCTTAAAAATAGCACCAACGTTTTTGTTGCCTTTTTGTTCCAATTTTTCAAAATACATCTGAACCCATGATGGAATTCCGGAAATCACTGTCATGTTTTCGTTAAAAGTTTCTGCTACTATCGCATCAACTTTAGTTTCCCAATCTTCAATACAATTGGTTTCCCAACTGGGCATGCGGTTTTTCTGCAAATAATTTGGAACAAAATGTGCCACAATTCCCGATAACCTTCCTAACTTGATTCCGTTTTTTTCTTCTAAAACTGGACTTCCTTGCAGGAAAATCATTTTACCATCAACAAAAGCCGTTTTCCCGGTTTCGTAAATGTATCCCAGAATGGCGTTGCGTGCGGCTTCAATATGAAAGGGCATGGATTCTTTGGTCAGCGGAATGTATTTGGCGCCAGAAGTAGTGCCTGATGTTTTGGCAAAATATAAGGGTTTCCCTTTCCACAATATGTCTGCTTCTCCCTTTACAACTCGGTCTACATAAGGACGTAATGCTTCATAATCTCGAATCGGAACTTGCTGGGCGAAATCTTCAAACGATTTAATTTCAGAAAATTTATGGTCTTTTCCGAACTGAGTAGCATTTGCGGAAGCGATGAGACTTTGAAAAACCTTCTGCTGCGTTTCAATCGGATGTTGAACCCATTTTTGGGTTTTTATATGAATGATTTGAGCAAATATTTTAGCGGCAATTGATTTTACAGACATATTATTCGAATTCAATAAATATACTCGGATCGATAGAATAACCATCTTTCCACAATTCAAAATGCAAATGAACTCCCGTTGATTCTTGTCCGGTTGAACCCGCAAGGGCAATAACTTCACCTGTTTTAACTGCGTCTCCTTGTGAAACTGTTACTGAAGCAGCATGTTTGTAAACGGATATAAATCCGTTGTTGTGCCTAATGATAACCACGTTTCCTGTGTTTGAGGTCCAATCTGCAAAAATGACTTTTCCGCTCGAGATTGACTTTATAGGGGTGTTTTTGGCCAAGGCAATATCAACTGCATAATGTTTGTTTGCTGGGTTAAATTTCTCGGTTATCATTCCTTTGACTGGTGGAAATAAAACCATACTCACTTTGGGCTTTGCCTTTTCAAAAAGATTGTATTTGTCTTCTCGTTCTACTTCTTCTCTTAACTTTAAATCGGCATTAGTTGGCTTTAATTGGTCTTGAGAAACAGGCTCTGAAATGGTTGCTAAAATAGAGTCTTTATTAAACTTAGCATATTCTAAATCGCCAGTCAAAACCTTTTTTATGGATTGAATGTAGGCTTCGTTTTTCTTCAGAGCTTGACGCAACGAATCGGATTTTAGCGCTAATTCGGTAGCATCTCTTTTCAATTGGGTTGAAGCGTAACCCGGAATAAACTCGCGCAATGGAGTAAAAGCAATGATATAAGTAGTGATGAAAATAATCAGTAAAGCGCCAATAGTTGCTACTACAAAGACATTCATCAAAGTTAATCGCAGTGAAAATATTTCTTCAAAGGTATCTTCGTTCAAAATAACCAATCGGTTTTTGGCGAAGAGTTTTTTCTTGATTATTTTTCGTTTGAGTCGTTTTTCAGACATGGTTTTTTGAATGTGATACAAATATAGAAAATAAGTTGGCTCTATCTTTTTACAGCAAACGATGTTTAACTTATATTTATTATGATGAAATTCAAAAGAATGTTATTTTCTTTTTACCTTTGTCAAAGTTTATTTAAAAATAATATCTGCGAAAGCTAAAATTTATACATCATGGGAAGATTAGGAATGCCTGAAATATTAGTGATTCTAGCGGTTGTTTTATTACTTTTTGGAGGTAAAAAAATTCCAGAATTAATGAAAGGATTAGGTTCAGGAGTTAATGAATTTAAAAAAGCGGCCAAAGGAGAAGATGAAGCAAATGCTGCTTCTAAAAAAGAAGAAGAAGAGAAAAAATAATTTCTTTATCATACAAACTATAAATCCCAAATTCTTGATAGCGTTTGGGATTTTTATTTTATAACACCATCGTCAATTGTATTCGTTTGCGTTCTTCATCAACGGCAACAACTTTTACCTGAACATGTTGATGTAATTTAACAACTTCATTCACATCTGATACAAAGCCGGCTTTGAGTTGGGAAATGTGAACCAAACCACTTTCTTTAATTCCGATATCGACAAAACAACCGAACGCAGTAATGTTATTCACAATTCCGGGTAAAATCATTCCCGTTTTTACGTTTTTTATAGTGGTTACTGTTGGGTCAAATTCGAATACCTTAGCAGATTTCCTTGGGTCAAGTCCTGGTTTTTCTAGTTCTTTTACGATGTCTTTTAGCCCAAGAATTCCGATTTCGGGCGTGATGTAATTCTCAAGCTGAATCAATTTAATCTTGTCTTTATTGGCGATCAACTCGTTGGTTTTTAAAGCCAAATCTTGAGCCATTTTTTCAACTATTGGATACGCTTCTGGATGTACTGCTGAATCATCTAATGGATTTTTTCCGTTGTGAATCCTAATAAATGCTGCTGCTTGCTGATAGGCTTTATCTCCCAAGCGTGGCACCTTTTTGAGTTCTTTTCGGTCTGAAAATGCACCATTTTCTGAACGGTAAGCGACAATATTTTCGGCCAACTTCTCACCTATCCCGCTTACATAACTCAACAAATGTTTGCTTGCTGTATTGATATTGATTCCAACCGAATTCACGCAACGAACAACAACAGTATCTAATTCATCTTTTAGTTTGGTTTGATCCACATCGTGCTGGTATTGTCCGACACCTATTGATTTTGGGTCGATTTTTACTAATTCCGCCAAAGGATCAGCCAAACGTCGTCCGATAGAAACCGATCCACGAACCGTAACATCATATTTCGGAAATTCTTCACGAGCAATTTTCGAGGCCGAATATACTGATGCACCGGCTTCTGAAACGATAAAAACTTGAACTGGTTTATCAAAGGCAATTTTCTTAATAAAGAATTCCGTTTCACGACTTGCTGTTCCGTTTCCGATAGAAATGGCCTCAATAGTATATGCATTAACCATCGAGCGGATTTTTTTCATCGCCATCGCACTTTCGTTTTGTGGCTGATGCGGATAAATGGTTTCATTGTACAACAAATCTCCTTTTTCGTCTAAACATACTATTTTACAACCACTTCTAAAGCCAGGATCAATTGCCAGAATTCGTTTCTCGCCCAAAGGCGGTGCTAATAAAAGCTGACCTAGGTTTCCTGCAAAAATGGCTATTGCTTTGAGGTCGGCTTTGGCTTTCGCATCCTGCAGCGTTTCATTGGAAATAGCAGGTTCTAACAATCTTTTGTAACTGTCTTTTATAGCTAACAGTAGGTGTTCGGTTGAATCGTTGTTGGTTTTGATGATTTCATTTTCTATAAAAGCTATTGCTTCCTCGTTTTCGATGTCGACAGTCAATTTAATAAATCCTTCGTTTTCTGCTCGCAACATGGCTAACAATCGGTGCGAAGGGACTTTTGCAATGGGTTCTGCCCAATTAAAATAGTCCTTATATTTTTGAGCGTCATCGTCATTTTCTTTCTTCTTAACCACTTTGGTGGTTGCGATGGCTTTTCGCTGAAACAAGCGACGAAGATTTTTTCGGATGAATATGTTCTCGTTAATCCATTCGGCAATAATATCGCGTGCACCTTGCAATGCTTCGTCTTCGTTTTTGACTTTATCGTTGATGTATTGTGTCGAAATAAAATCAATATCCTCTTTTCCTTGAGCGAAGATGATTTTGGCTAACGGTTCCAATCCGTTTTCTCGGGCGACATCAGCTCTGGTTTTTTTCTTCTTTTTATAGGGCAAATACAAATCTTCTATTTCTTGTAGATCGAAACTTTCTTTAATTTTTTTGGCCAATTCAGGAGTTAATTGATTTTGCTCATCAATAGTTTTCAGTATGGATTCTTTTCGTTTTGCGATTTCGTCATATTGTTTGGAAAGTTTGGCTATATTTTCCACTTGAACTTCATCTAAATTTCCGGTTTGGTCTTTTCGATAACGCGATATAAAAGGAATCGTGCACTCTTCCGAAAGTAATTTTAAAGTAGCTTCAATATTTTTTGGCGCAGTGTTTACTTGGCTTTGAATAAATTGTATGTTGGTCATTTCTGAATTTAATTTTGAATTTTTTTGAAAGCGTTTCCTAAGTTATCAATTACATCGGTTATCAACATGCTTTCCTCGCTCTGTGTTTCTAAAGTAATGTCTGCTGCCAATCCGTGAAGATAAACACCCAATAAAGCAGCGTTAAGTGGTTGATACCCTTGCGCCAAAAAAGCCGTAATGATTCCGGTCAAAGCATCTCCAGAACCGCCTTTGGCCAAACCAGAATTTCCGGTGGTGTTTTCATAGCTGTTTTCTCCGTCAGAGATTACTGTTTTATGCCCTTTGAGGACAATTATCAAATTCAATTCGGCTGCTTTTACAATTGTGGTAGCTCTTCTTTCTACATCAGAATTATGATTGCCAAACAAACGGTCAAATTCTTTAGGATGTGGTGTCAAAATAGAATTCTGGGGAAGTTTTAAAAGTTGTTCCTGATTATTAGCCAAAATATTTAAACTGTCGGCATCAAAGACTATTGGTGATTGTACATTTGAAATCAATTTTTTTAGAAGTTTTTCTGCTGCACTATTATTTCCAATTCCAGGACCAATTGCAACGGAATTGTACTGGTTCCAATTTGGATCGTTTGCTCTAAATTCAATCATCGATTCAGGAATATAAGCGAAAATCGATGCGCGCTCTTTTTTTGGAATATGTAGGGTAACCAAACCAACTCCAGCTCTCAAACAAGCTTTAGCACAAATCATAGCAGCACCCATTTTTGATTTGCTTCCCGCAATAATCAACGCGTGTCCATGATTGCCTTTATGGGATTCAGGCAATCGTTTTTGAAAAATTTTTTGTGTGCTTTTCAGGTCAAGTTGGTTCATATCATTAATCTTGAACGATAAAATCTTTGGGGTCTTCTTTTTTGAATTCGGGTTGAATATTAACGTGATTGATGTCGAATTTTTCGAATAAAACCTTTTCAATTTCGTTTAATAGTTCATTGAATTCGCTCATTTTGATGTCATGTGAACAATCAAGATGCGCTTCTAGATGCAATTCGGAATCATTTAAATTCCAAACGTGGATGTGGTGCAACTTACTTACACCTTTGATTTTGTGAACCTCACGAACAATTTCTTTGATGTCAATATATTCCGGTGTGAAAAGCATTAGCATTTTCGTTGCCGACTTTATTAAATCATAACTAACATAAATTAGATATACTGCAATCAATACTGTCATTACACTATCGACCCAAAACCATCCATAAAATTTCATTAACAATCCACCAACTAAAACGGCAACTGATGCCATCATATCAGTCAACAAATGCAAGTATGCCGACCGCATATTAAGGTTGTGTTCCGAATCTTTCTTAAGTAATAATACGGAGCCTCCATTAACAATAATTCCCAAAAGAGCTAACCAAATAACTAAAGTTGACTCAATAGGTTCCGGATGAAATAATCTTGAAGAGGCTTCATAAACCAAAAATAACGCTACAACAATTAATGTAATTGCGTTTATAAAAGCCGCAATGAGTTCGGCTCTTTTAAATCCAAAAGTGTGATCAATTGACGCTTTCCTTCTTGATAATTTATGTGCGAATAAACTAAATGATAGAGCCAAAACATCTGAAAAATTATGAAGTGCATCTGAGATCAATGCCAAACTTCCCGAGATAATTCCGCCCACAACTTGGGCAATGGTAATTAGCAAATTTAAAAGGATTGAAAAAACTAAATTTTTGCTTCTTACTTCGTGTTTGTGAATGTGTATTTCGCTCATTGGTTAAGTATTTAAATGACCATAAATAGAAAATCCTATTTGTAAATACAAATAACCAATAGGTAAGTTCAGTAACATTAGTAATAGTGTGAAAGTAATTGCTTTTCTATCTTTTTTGTTTTTAAAAAAGAAAATAAGTAGCTTAACAAAAAGCACACTATTTAAAAGAAAAAAACTAATCATAAAAAACAAACTAATGAAAATAACGCCACTGTAGGACGTAAAATAATAAAGAGAAAGGATAGCTGTTCCTAATAAAAAAGTAATTAAGGCTATTTTGCCACTAAAAGCAATGTAATCGGTGACTGTTTGTAATTTTTCAAACATTAAAGTACTATTATTTACAGGCTATTTTAGTAACTCGAGTTGCATGTCTTCCGGCTTCAAAACTGACGTTTAAAAAAGTATCTACCATTTCTACTGCTTGTGGTATCGAAGTAAATCGTGCAGGAATACTAATAATATTAGCATCGTTATGCTGACGTGCTAGTGTTGCAATTTCTTTTGTCCAACACAAAGCGGAACGAATTCCTTGGTGTTTGTTAACAGTCATGTTGATTCCGTTTCCAGATCCACAAATCACAATTCCAAAATCCGCTTTTCCTGTAGCAACATCTAGCGCGACCGGATGACCAAAATCAGGATAATCTACACTGTCAAATGTATCGGTTCCGTGATTGAAAATTTCGTGTCCTTTTTGCTCCAAAAAAAGAACAATAGCTTTTTTATAATCCGGTCCAGCATGATCGTTTCCAATTGCGATTTTCATAGTTTTGTATTTGAAATTAAAAGAACAAATTTACGGAATCTATCGGTTGTATTTTTAGATTATTACAAGTGTTTGATTTTTAAACCCTAAGCAGTTTTTAAAACTACTAATTATTTACAACTGTTTTAAAATCATTGCTTTATATTTATAAAAAATGTTAAAATATTATAATGTTAATAGCTTTTCGCAATTCATTGATAATCAGTTAACCTTAAGTTAACATTAAATGTTAACAACTTCAGACAGAATTTTAGAAGTTTTTAGAGGTTGTATGGTTTAAAATTGTAATCAAAAAGCAACTTTGAAAAAACTAATTTAGTTTGGTCTATTTTTAGAAAAGTTATCAATACAAATAAGCAGGTTTTCAACTAAAAATTGCAACAAAGTTATCTACAACTTAGACCTTTTTTTAACTGTTAACAACTGTTAATAAAAATAAAAAATTTACTCATTTTTAGAGCTTTACAATTAGGTAACATTGTTCATTTCTCTGTATAAGTATCCATAACTTATAAAAAAAAGGTATACTAGAAAAGTTATACTACCTATTAACATGCTATAATAACCATCAAAAAAATTAAATTTAAATTCTTTTTTTGTTTTTGTTTTTAATAGGTGTTCATAACTCTTCATATTTGAAATTAGTAAAGTTATATTTTATATAAATCTTACTTTTAAATTCTGTTATCTTAATAGTTCTTCGTAATTTTCAGCAATAATTGAAAAGAAAAATGAGTAAAAAACCAAAGAAGTTCGGAAAAAATGAAAAAACATTTTCTGAAAAGATATTTAAAATACTATCAAAAAACGCAAATAAACCTTTTAACTACAAACAAATAGCTGCCATTTTAGAATTAGACGATACTAAAAGTCGAAATGAAATCATTAAAGATTTAAAAATTCTGGCAGCACAAAAATTGATTATTGAATCAGAGCCTGGAAATTATTTAGTAAAAGCTTCAAGCCAGCAATATTATGAAGGTGTTGTTGATATGACTTCAAGAAAAACAGGATATTTTGTTTGTGAAGATTTAGAAAACGACGTTTTTATTCCGTTTATTAATTTGAATCACGCTTTAGATGGTGATAAAGTTAAGGCGTATGTCTATGATAGAAGAAGTTCAAGAAAACCAGAAGCAGAAGTAATTGAAATCATTGAACGACACAAAACAGAATTTGTTGGTGTGGTAGATATTCAGAAGAATTTTGGATTTGTCACTACTGCAAATGCTAAAATGTATACTGACATCTTTATTCCAAAAAATAAATTAGCGGAAGCCGAACATGGCGATGTAGTTTTAGTAAAAATGGAGGATTGGCCTGTGAAAGCAGATTCGCCTTTTGGTTCTGTTATAAAAGTACTTGGAAAACCAGGAGAACACAATACCGAAATCCACGCCATTCTAGCAGAATATGGTTTACCGTATGATTTTCCAATAGAAGTAGAAGCATACGCTAATAAAATAGATACTTCAATCACGCAAAATGAAATAGATAAAAGACGTGATATGCGAAAAGTACTCACGTTTACTATTGATCCAAAAGATGCAAAAGATTTTGATGATGCGTTATCATTTCAAGTTTTAGATAATGGAAATTTTGAAATTGGGGTTCATATTGCTGATGTTTCTCATTATCTAAAGGAAGGAACAATTTTAGATGACGAAGCATACAAACGAGCAACTTCAGTTTATTTAGTAGATAGAGTTGTACCAATGTTACCTGAAGTATTATCAAATTACGCTTGTTCATTGCGACCACATGAAGAAAAATATACGTTTTCAGCACTATTTCAATTAAATGCTAAAGCTGAAGTTGTAGATTCTTGGTTCGGAAGAACGGTTATTTTTTCAGACCAACGATTTGCTTATGAAGAAGCCCAACAGATTATAGAAACTAAATCAAATGTTATTCCAGCCGAAATTTCAATTACTGGAAAAGAATATAAAGTTTCAGAAGAGATTGTTGCGGCAACACTCAAAATGCAGGATTTAGCAGTTATTTTACGCAGAAAAAGAATGGCTGATGGTGCCATTTCATTTGATAAAGTAGAAGTAAAATTTAATTTAAATGCCGAATCAGAACCTGTTGGTGTTTTCTTTAAAATATCAAAAGATGCCAATCATTTAATTGAAGAATTTATGTTGTTGGCCAATAGAAAAGTCGCAGAATTTATTGGGAAACAAAAGAAAACATTCATTTACAGAATTCACGATGAACCCAATGAAGACAAATTAATCAACCTTCAAACAGTGATTTCTAAGTTTGGTTATACCATAAATATGAAATCTAAGCAAGATATTTCGAAGTCTTTAAATAAATTATTAAATGATGTCAACGGAAAAAAAGAACAAAATTTAGTAGATACGTTAACGATTCGAAGTATGAGTAAAGCTAAATATTCGACTGAAAATATTGGTCATTATGGTTTAGCATTTGAGTATTACGGTCATTTTACTTCTCCAATACGACGTTATCCTGATGTAATGGCCCATCGATTATTGCAATATTATTTAGATGGAGGAAAGTCTGTTGATGCAGATGTTTACGAAGAAAAATGCGCGCATTCTAGCGATATGGAAGGTTTGGCCGCACAGGCTGAAAGAGATTCTGTAAAATACATGCAGGTAAAATACATGCAAGATCACAAAGATCAAGAGTTTTTAGGTGTTATTTCTGGAGTTACTGAATGGGGAATCTATGTAGAAATCATCGAAAATAAATGTGAGGGAATGGTTCGTATCCGAGAAATAAAAGAAGATTATTATACGTTTGACGAAAAGCAATATGCATTGGTAGGTCAGGCAACACAAAGTATTTTGCAACTTGGTGATGAAGTTTTTGTTAAAGTAAAAAATGCCGATTTAGTTAAGAAACAATTGGATTTTAATTTTATAAGAAGAAATGAAAACTAGTTTCCAATCAGGTTGGAAATAAAAATTAATTGTATTTAATAACAGTAATAAGACAATGAAGAAATTTGTTTTTAGCATACTAGCAATCAGTTCAATGGCTTTTGGGCAAATTGAAAAAGACCCAGGAGATTTTAATAAATTAACTTCCTTTGATCAAATTGATATTCTACTGATTCCAGCTACAGAAAATAGTGTTTTGATAAATGGAAGTCGAGCTGAAGGTGTAGAATTAGTCAATAAAAACGGAGAGTTAAAGATAAGAATGAAATTTCTAGAAATGCTAGATGGTGGTTCTATTTCAGCGACTGTTTATTATAAAGAACTCGTTGCTGTTGAAGCCAATGAAGGTTCTAGAATTGCGAGTAACGACAGTATCGTAGCAAGTAGTTTTGATATTATTGCAAAAGAAGGTTCGCAAGTTAAACTAAAGTTGAATGTGGATAAACTGAATGTAAGAAGCGCAAATGGAAGCAAGGTAGAATTATCAGGAAGTGCATCAAATCAAGATATTTTAGTTAATTCGGGTGGAATTTATAAAGCAGAAAGTTTAGTAACAGCACAAACTGTAATTTCTTGTAATGCTGGTGGTATTGCAAGTGTTTTTGCAACAGATTTGGTTGACGCTAAAGTTAGGGCTGGTGGTAGTATAATCATATATGGGAAACCCAAAAAAATAAATTCAAAAGTCGTTGCTGGCGGAACAATTAAAGAAGCAAAATAGATTTTTTAGATTATAAATTCTAACTTGCCGTGTCAAAATAGTAACAATGATTTTACTTCAAGATATTTTATCAGCCATACCTTTGGGTTTCTTTCTAAGTTTTATGATTGGGCCCGTTTTTTTCGTGTTATTAGAAACTAGTGTTGTTAAAGGATTTAGAGCTGCTATTTTTTTTGATTTAGGAGTAGTTTTGGCTGATATTGTTTTCATCACTATTGCTTTTTTTAGTAGTTACCGATTGATTCAAAGCATCAAAGACGATCCAGCTTTGTTTATTTTTGGTGGATTGGTGATGCTTACTTATGGAATAATTTCATTTGTGAATAATAGAAAAGAAGCACGAAAAACAAAAATCGATGAAATTGATCCGAAAGAATTAGCAAAAACCAACTACCTTTCTCTATTCATCAAAGGATTTTTTCTCAATTTTATAAATATTGGCGTACTCGGATTTTGGTTGGCAATACTAATAACTATTGGGCCACAGCTGGAGTTAAAAACTTCCAGAATGCTTACATTTTTCACGACCTTAATTGTTACTTATTTTGTGACCGATATTTTTAAAATACTTTTAGCCAAGCAATTAAGGAGTTATTTAAACCCCAAAAACATTCTTATGATAAAGAAGTTTATCAGCATTGTTTTAATTGTTTGTGGTTTATTTTTATTATCGCAAGCATGGATTCCTAAAGAAGGTAAAATGGTAGATAAAGCCATTGAGAAATTGGAGCAAGAATAGTAAACTTTATACTAAAAGGCAAGCCAGATTAATTTTGTAAAAGGGAAAAAAGTGACGCGAATACCCATAGAAACTAAAAAAGTAAACAAAGTTGCTAAAATTACCTTGCTGTTCTGGCTAATGAAAATAGTTGGAACCACTTTAGGAGAAACGCTTGGAGATTATATTTCAATGACCTTAGGTTTGGGTTACACAGTTGGTTTTGCTATTACTTTTGTTGTGTTTTGTGTAATTCTAGCTATTCAATTATATTCAAATTTTTTCTCGCCAATACGCTATTGGTCAGTAATTATTGCTACAACAACTTTAGGAACCGAGATTTCTGATTTGATTGATCGCACATTACTTTTAGGCTACACTTTTGGGAGTTTACTTCTTATTTTCTGTTTGACCATAACACTCTTATTTTGGCTAAAGAAATACAAAAACCTTGAAGTCTACCCGATTGTAGAACGGGAAAAAGAAAGCTATTATTGGATTGCAATACTTTTTTCAAATAGTTTAGGAACTGCCTTTGGAGATTTTTTAAGTGATAATTTAGGATTAGGTTATTTGTTAGCCGCTGTTGTTACCGGAAGTATAATTGTAGTTGTTGTATTGATTCATTATAAAACAAAAATTAATCACATCCTGCTTTTTTGGATTGCATTTGTCTTTACGCGTCCATTTGGCGCTACCTTTGGAGATTTCTTGACCAAACCATTGTCTAAAGGTGGATTAGAAATTGGAACTCTTTTTTCCTCTTTGATTGCAGTTGCGTTAATGGCATTACTACTGTATATTTCGCATCGACAAGAACAAAAGGCATTATATTTAGAGAAGTAACTAAATTTCTATTAGTTTCTTATGTGCTTTTTTGATATTTTTTTTCGTTTATCTCATTTTTATTTAAAATGCAGAATACTACAATTAAACCTTTTAGAGTCATATTCGAACAAAACTTTAATCAATTTTTTCTAAAAATTTGCAATAAAAACGGCTCATATAGAGAGGTCTTAATTTCAGAGGCATCGTTTGGATTCGAACAAAACTTTAATTAATTTTTTCTAAAAATTTGCAATAAAAAAACCCCTCACATGGAGCGATTTTAATTTCAGAGGCATCGTTTGGATTCGAACAAAACTTTAATTAATTTTTTCTAAAAATTTGCAATAAAAAAACCCCTCACATGGAGAGGTTTTAATTTCAGAGGCATCGTCCGGATTCGAACCGGAGTAGACGGTTTTGCAGACCGGTGCCTAGCCGCTCGGCCACGATGCCAGTTGGACGGCAAATATACTAAAAAAGTTAAAAGGCAAAAGGCAAAAGCAAAAAACTTTTCTTTTCGTGATTCTTAATTTCTTATTCGTTATTGTTTTTAACTACGGTATTCTTCTATTTCAATGGTAACTGCTTCAACATCACCACCAATGGGCGGATTTAATTTAGATACTGCCAATAATATTCTAGAAATTGCCGGGACTTCTTTAAAAATTCTAGCTAGAATACGTTCAGCTACATGCTCTAACAAATTAGAACGAATCGCCATTTCTTCGACAACTATTTTGTTTAGAAGCACATAATCTACGGTGTCTTTGAGTTCATCAGAAAGAGACGATTTTCTCAAATCGGTTTTGATTTCTAGGTCTATACGGTAATCCGAACCAATTTTAGCTTCTTCAACTAAGCAGCCGTGAAAAGAATAAGTTCTGATATTTTGAAGTTTTATTGTTCCCATAAAATTTGTTTCCAGTTTTCAGTTTCTGGTTAGTTCAATAAACTTGAAACTTCAAACCCGAAACCTGAAACCTTTTTTTATCTTTGCTAAAATTACAAAAATAATGTCAACAGAAGAGAAGTCGCTTAATTTCATTGAACAAATAATAGAAGAAGATTTGAAAAATGGTTTGTCAAATGACAAGTTACGTTTTCGATTTCCGCCTGAACCTAACGGTTATTTACATGTTGGTCACGCCAGTGCTATTTGTTTAAACTTTGGTTTAGGAATTGATTATCAGTCGCCTGTGAATTTGCGTTTTGATGATACCAATCCAGCAAAAGAGGAGCAGGAATATGTAGATGCAATCAAAAAAGATATTGAATGGCTAGGTTTTACTTGGTCTGAAGAGCGATATGCTTCTGATTATTTCCAACAATTATACGATTGGGCAGTTGAATTTATTAAAAATGGGAAAGCCTATGTTGACAGCCAATCCTCTGAAGAGATGGCAATTCAGAAAGGAACACCGACTACTCCTGGAACAAATTCTCCATTCAGAGACCGTTCGGTTGCAGAAAATTTAGATTTGTTTACTCGAATGAAAAATGGAGAATTTCCAAACGGAACCCATATTCTTCGTGCCAAAATAAGCATGGGCGCCAACAATATGTTGATGCGTGATCCAATTATGTACAGAATTCTACACGCACATCATCACAGAACTGGAAATGATTGGTGTATTTATCCAATGTACGATTGGGCACACGGTGAAAGTGATTATTTAGAACAAATCTCCCACTCTTTTTGTACGTTAGAATTTTTGCCGCATCGCGAATTATACGATTGGTTTTTAGACCAAGTTTACGATGCTACTAAAGTGCGCCCAAAGCAAAGAGAATTTGCTCGTAGAAACCTATCACATACGGTAGTTTCTAAAAGGAAACTATTACAATTAGTTCAAGATAATCTTGTAAAATCTTGGGACGACCCTAGAATGAGCACGATTTCTGGAATGAGAAGGCGCGGTTATCCACCAATGGCAATTCGGAATTTTGCAAACACTATTGGAATTGCTAAGCGAACAAACTTAATTGATGTTTCACTTTTAGAATTCTGCGTTCGCGAAGAATTGAATAAAAGTACCCCTAGAGTTATGGCAGTTTTGAATCCGGTGAAGTTGGTTATTACCAATTATCCAGAAGGAAAAGAAGAAAGTTTAGAAGCTGAAAACAGTCAGGAAGATGAAAGTTTAGGTTTTAGAAAAGTGCCTTTTTCAAAAGAACTTTATATCGAAAGAGAAGATTTTCAAGAAGAAGCCAATAAGAAATTTTTCAGATTAACTTTAGGGACAGAAGTTCGTCTAAAGAATGCCTATATCATAAAAGGCGAAAGTGTTGTAAAAGATGCAGCCGGAACTATCACCGAAATACATTGTACTTATGATGAAGATTCCAGAAGCGGAAGTGGCACAGAAGCGTCTCAGCGAAAAGTAAAAGGAACGATTCATTGGGTTTCTATAAAACATGCGATTAAAGCGGAAGTTCGTATTTACGATCGATTATTTACACACGAAAATCCCGATGGTGATAAAGAGGTTGATTTCAAAGAATACATCAATCCAAAATCTCTTGAAGTAATCACAGGATATTTAGAACCAAGTTTGGCGACAGCAAAAAATGGAGAGCGATTCCAGTTTCAACGATTAGGTTATTTTTGTGTGGATAAAGATTCTAATGAAGAAAAATTAGTATTTAATAAAACGGTTGGCTTAAGAGATACTTGGGCAAAAGTGGAAAGTAAAGAATGATCTTAACATAGATTTTACAAATGCAAAGCTCACTAATTAGTGGGCTTTCTTATTATTTATAAAACGTATCACAATAAAAAAAAGAATAAATTTCAATGATAAAAATCAGCTTTCATAAAGCGTTTTTGTGCTACCTTTAAACTTTAAACATATATAAATAGGGTATCAATAATAACCATTGTTTATTTAGCCTTAAAATAACTTTTGTCTGTTTTACTATCAAAAACAAGTTAAATTCAGTAACTTTAATAAAATTAAATTTTAAAAGGCATGTCAACTAAAAACGAAAATAGCATTATTGCACTTTTAGCGGGTACAGCAATTGGTGTTGGATTGGGAATTTTGTTTGCTCCTGACAAAGGATCAAAAACAAGAGAAAAAATAAAAGACGGCTTTGATGATTTAAAAGATCAAGCAGAATCAAAATTTGGTTCTATTAATGATGAAACCAAAGAGCACTATACAAATGCAAAGGATGATTTAAAAGACAGACTTGAAAGTTTCCTTTCGGATTCAAGTTACAAAGCTGAGGAAACAATTTCTTTTTTGGAAGAGAAACTAGCGGAGCTTAAAAAACAAAACGCCAAACTGCAAAAATAATGGCATTAGAAGAAATAAAAGAAAACGTTGAAGACATTCAAGAAAACACGAAGGCTTATTTAGAAAGCACTATTTCTTATTATAAACTTTGGGGTTTTAAAGTTGCAATGAAGTCAACTACATTAGCATTTAAATTCTTTTTGATTGCTATTTGTTTACTGATTGTAATGTTATTTGTTTCGGTTGCCGGAGCTTTAGCCATCGGAAAATTACTTGACAGTTACGTTTTTGGATTTTTAATAGTAGCTGGAATTTATTTAGTACTAGCATTTCTTTTTTTCTTGGTAAAAGATAAGATTATCGAAGGACCAATTTTAGAGAAATTCTCAGAAATATTCTTTAACGACTAATTATGGAAGCGAAAAAATATTCATCCTACGCCGAAATCGAACGCGATTTAGAAATTCTGAAAATGGAAAAGGAAATCTATTACCAAAAAATACTGCTTAGTGTTGATAAAACGAAAGAAAGTATTATCCCATTTAGAAAAATTAATACTGTTTTAGATACTGTTTCTAGCTTTTCAACCGGAACCTATGGAACAATTATAAAGACATTACTACCAATTGCAATCAAATGGTATTTAAACAGAAAAAGAGGCGATTAAGCCTCTTTTTTTGTATTGTAATAAAAATTATAATTCTGCCTCTGGAGTTTCATTTTCTGGATTATTATCATTCAGAAGATTTTTTTTCTTTGGATTTACTTTTCTCATCCCCGTTTTCATAGATTCTCCAACTAAATTGCTAGCGGTGAAACTTGCCACCATGTTATTCAACATATCGCTACCAGCTTGAGGTGAATTAGGCAATAAAATCAAATTTGAATTGGTGTCAGCTCCAATAGCTTGTAAAGTATCATAGTGTTGTGTAACGACTATCAAAGCCGAAGCTTCTTGAGAGTTAATTCCAACCCTGTTCAATACATCTACGCTTTCTACTAATCCTTTGGCAATTTCCCTTCTTTGATCGGCAATACCTTGACCTTGTAATCGTTTGCTTTCTGCCTCTGCTTTAGCTTTAGCAACAATTCTAATTCTTGAAGCTTCCGCTTCAAATTCAGCAACCGTTTTTTCTCTATCCGCAGCGTTGATTCGGTTCATTGCATTTTTTACCTGAATATCAGGATCAATATCGGTAACCAAAGTATTAATGATTGTGTAACCATAAGTGGTCATCGCTTCATTCAATTCTCTTTTCACAGCAATTGCGATATCGTCTTTTCTTTCGAATACATCATCCAAAATCAATTTTGGTACTTCGGCACGAACTACGTCAAACACATAAGAAGTAATTTGATCATGAGGATATTCTAATTTATAGAAAGCATCATAAACGGTATCTTTTACCACCATAAATTGCACTGAAACTTTAAGTTTAACAAATACATTGTCCTTGGTCTTAGTTTCGATGATGACATCTAATTGTTGAATTTTTAAATTCACACGTCCGGCAATTCTGTCTATCATTGGAATTTTTAATTGAAGTCCGGATTGTCGGATACTCAAAAATTTTCCAAAACGCTCCACAATTACGGCGGTTTGTTGTTTGACTGTAAAGAAAGAAGAAAAGAGAATAATAATACCTAAGAATAAAAAAACAAAGAAAAAGATTGGCATGATTGTTTAAATTTAAATGTTAGTAAAGTTGTTGTACGGAAATAATGTATGTTTGTTACAAATTCTAAGTTACTATTTCATGAAGAAGAAACTAACGGTCCTTTTATTACTATTGTCCTTCTGTGGATTTTCACAATACGGGTATCGTGACGGCAATCGAATTGGCATCTCGGCTGGAGTTTCACAAACGACTTTATTTACCAATAATTTTGATGCCAAACCAGAATTGGGTTTTGCTGGTGGACTTTCAGTTCGTGGGAATTATTACAACGATTGGAGTATGATTTATGGAATGCAGTTTTTTGCCAATAGTTTTTCTTTAGAATCTAATTTTAATCAAAAACTTAAGTACAACATCCAAGGCGTAAAAGTTAGATTGCTGTTGAGTTATAATGTAGTTGAAGATCATGTTTCTGTTGAATTTGGACCAGTTTTACAGATTAACGGAAAACTCCAAATTGCAACAACCGACGAGACTAAAATCATCAAAGGCACGTTACTAAAAGCCGAGGATATTATTGATGTTTCTCCAGTAAGCGGTAACTTTTATTTGGGTTGTTCCGGCGGAAGTAAAACCGTAAGAGCTGTCCTTTTTTACGAATATGGATTTACCAATTTCTTAAATAAACTCAATAGCGACGATAATTTGCGAGAGTTAAACAATAATAAAAGCTTTAAAGGTAACCTTGGAACTATAAATTTTCAGGTTGTTTTTAATTTGTAAAATATCCAAAAATAAAATCCGAGAAGCGAAAACATAAAATATTTTCGCTTCTCGGATTATTAACTAAAAAGCAAACTTTATTATGAAACATTTATTGGCTTTATTTTTATTTTCAGGAATATTTATTTTAACAACTTTAAACCCTTAACAATGAAAAAACTAATTTTTACATTTATTTTAGCAACATCAATTTTATCATGTAGTAGTGATAGCAACAGCTCTAGCGGTGGCAATCAAATTAATGTAGCAGGAGCAAATTATAGAATAACGGATGCAAAAGCCGTTGATAATTTTAATTTTTACAGCCAAACACACTCAGAATTTAATTTTGTTTTAGCAAGCTCACCAATAGATGTAACCGCTATTCCTGGTTCAGTTTTTGGCTATACAACAGCTAACGCTAAATTTTCAATGAATTTAAGTATTGCCGCTTTAGGAGCTACTTTTCAAAACGGAGTGTATCAATTTGATGAAAATTTTGATTTCGAACAACCTAACTTCAACTTTTTTGATGGCTTAACAATTTTTATCGACGGAAATCAAGATGGTGAATTTAATAATCCTCAGCAGGATAAATTACTTTTTGCAACCGCAGGAACAGTTACGGTTTCTGGAACAGCACCAAATTATGTTTTAGCATTTAATGTCACATTGAATAACAATCAAACGTTAAATTTCACTTACAATCAAGGATTTGCTTATATTAATAATAGGAATTAATTAGCAACAAAACCATAAAATCTCGAGCAATCGGGATTTTATGATTTTACAAGCTCACAATCGCTTTCTCTAATCGCTTGATGGCTTCTTCTTTTCCAATCAATTCGACAATATCAAAAAGATGTGGACCTTTTAGTGCACCAACCAAACTCAATCGAAACGGTTGCATTATTTTTCCCATGCCAATTTCGTTTTGCGTCATCCAATCTTTGACAATCGTTTCAATGTTTTGAGATGTAAAATCTTCAATAGTTTTTAAAACAGCTATCAATTGATTCATTAATTCTGGTGTGTCTTCTTTCCAATTTTTAGCCGCTTTTTCGTCATAAGATGTTGGTGCTTCAAAAAAGAAATTACTCATTTCCCAGAACTCAGATACGAAGTTGGCGCGTTCTTTTATCAGGGAAACTATTTTTGTCATCAGCGGTTTATTTGTCATTTCGACTAAGGAGAAATCTCTTCTAAGTAATTCAGCAATGAATAAATCAGCCAAACTTTCGTCGCTTTGCTTTTGCAAATACTGATGATTGAACCATTTGTTTTTCTCGGGATCAAATTTGGCTCCAGCTTTATGAACTCTATTTAAATCGAACTTATCAGCCAATTCTTCTAGTGAAAATAATTCTTGATCGGTTCCGTCATTCCATCCTAATAAAGCCAAGAAGTTAATGACGGCTTCGGGGAAAAATCCGTTTTCTCTGTAGCCAGATGAAACACCTTCTTCCGTTTTCCATTCTAAAGGAAATACCGGAAACCCTAATTTATCGCCATCTCGTTTGGATAATTTTCCGTTTCCAACAGGTTTTAAAATCAATGGTAAATGCGCAAATTCTGGTGCTTCCCAACCAAATGCTCTATACAATAAACTATGCAACGGCATTGACGGCAGCCATTCTTCACCACGTATAACATGAGAAGTTTCCATTAAATGATCATCGACGATATTTGCTAAATGATAGGTTGGCATGCCGTCGGATTTGAATAAAACCTTATCGTCTAACAGATTGCTTTCGAATTTGATTTCGCCACGAATGAGGTCCTGCAAATGCAACGTTTCATTAACCGGTGTCTTAAATCGAACCACATAATCTTGACCGGTAGTAATTCTTTTCTCAGTTTCTTCTTCAGAAATTACTAATGAAGTATCTAGTTTTTCACGATTGTGCCAATTGTAGATAAATGTTTTTCCTTGTTCTTCATGTTGCTTTCTATGAGCATCTAATGCTTCAGCAGTATCAAAAGCATAGTATGCCCAACCTGAATTAATCAATTGATCCGCATATTGTTTGTACAAGTCTTTTCGTTCAGATTGTCGGTATGGGCCAAATTTTTCATTCTTTCCCACAGTTTCGCTTGGCGCGATTCCCAACCATTCTAAAGCTTCAAAAATGTATTGTTCCGCTCCAGGAACAAATCGATTTTGGTCAGTATCTTCTATTCTTAAATAGAAAACGCCGTTATTTTTTTTGGCAAATAAATAATTGAACAACGCAGTTCTTACACCGCCAATATGTAAAGGTCCAGTCGGACTTGGCGCAAAACGAACTCTAACAGGTTTTGACATTTTTTTAAATTATAATTTATTCAGATTAATACCGAGCTTATCGAAGTGTGGTGCAAAGATAAAATTTATAAAGCCACCAATTAGTAATATTTTTTATTTCATTTCTAATGGAATTCTTTTGTTCATAATTGCAAACCAAAGAGGTGGAAAAAATGATAAAACCATAGAAGTTGGATACCCAAATGGCATTTGTGGAGACACATCATGGTATTCTAAAATTTGATATTTCTTTTGAGATTTGAAGTGGTGGTCACTATGGCGCGTCAACTCATACAGCATAATTCTTCCCAAAACGTGATTAGAATTCCAAGAATGTTTTTCGGAAACACGTTCATATCTACCCGAAGGCAATAGATTTCTTTTTAGTCCGTAATGCTCAATATAATTAATAGTTTCTAACAACAAGAAACCAACAATCCCGGCAAGAAGCGCCATAATAAAGCCAATTTCCCCAAAGAAATAGTAACTAGCAATTAGATACCCTATTTGGATAAGGGTAAACCAAAACATATCATTTTTTAATGACAAAAAAGAACGGTTTTCAATTTGGTTCAGTTTCTTTTGAATTTGCCAGGCTTTAGTATAAGTTCCAAAAACAGTTTGTATCCAAAAAAGGTATAATGATTGATTGTATTTAGCGGTTGAAGGATCTTCTGGAGTGGAAACGTGTAAATGATGACCGTGATTGTGCTCAATAAAAAAGTGGGTGTAATGTGACGGAATTAAAAGCAGTTTCCCTAAAATTCTCTCATATAATTTTTCGCGATGACCTAATTCGTGTGCAACATTTATTCCGTTAGAACCCAAAACGACACCAAGGCTCAAAATAGTTCCAATAAGTTCTGAGAGTGAATTAGGCTGAGTTGTAACTTTGTGTAAAACAAAAAACAACATTCCGTAAACAATTAAAACATTCAAATACAACAGCACATCAAAAAAACGGTTTTTAAGTTTGTTTTCAATTTCAGCTTTGGTATAATTTTTATCGTTTTTAGGCAAAATTAATTCTAAAAGAGGCAACATTCCGAAGGCAAAAAGCACTCCGGCATAACTCCAAAAGCCACCGTAATAAATTCCAAAAAATGCGATTAACGGAACACAGTAAGCCAATAAATATTTCATAATCAGTTTATTTTCACTCTAAAATTAGAAAACATTTTATACAATACAAAGCTTTTTCCTTTAGGAAACTTTTAACGCTTGGGTATTCGTTAAAAATTGTACATTTATCGGTTATAAAAAGAAATTGCAAAAATTGGAGAAGACTAACATTATCTATCAAAAACTAGAAGGCTTCATTAAGAAGTTTTATACCAACGAATTGCTACGCGGAACTATATTCTTCGTCGGAATAGGGTTGTTGTATTTTATATTCACTTTGTTTGTCGAATACTTTCTTTGGCTCAAACCAACAGCAAGAACAATTCTGTTTTACACCTTTATTTTTGTAGAGCTTTTTCTTTTGTTGCGTTTCATTTGTTTTCCGTTATTCAAATTGTTTAAACTTCAAAAAGGAATTGATTATCAGGAGGCTTCTACAATTATTGGAAATCATTTTAATGAAGTAGGTGATAAGTTAACTAATTTTCTACAGCTTTCGCAAGACCAGAATAAATCGGAATTACTTTTGGCCTCTATTGACCAAAAAGCTAGTACACTACAACCAATTCCGTTTGGAAACGCCATAAATTTTGGAGGCAATAAGAAGTATCTCCCTTTAGCGATTATACCGATTTTATTTTTCGCATTTTTTTACCTCTCCGGAAACAGTAGTCTAATATCACAAAGTTTGAATAGAGTTGTTAATTTTAAACAACAGTTTTTGCCTCCGGCGCCATTTAAATTTGAGATTATAAATCAAAACTTGCAAACCGAACAAAACAAAGACTTTTTATTGAAAGTAAGAACAGTTGGTAAAGTAGCGCCAGAAAATGCCATGATTTTTATTGGAGATGAAAGCTATTTTATGGAAACCGATAAACAGGGAGAATTCGAATTTGTGATTCCAAAACCTTCTGAAGATTTAGCATTTCACATTGAAGCCAATGAGGTGTCGTCCCATGATTATGAATTGAAAGTCGTTACTGTACCCTCGATTTCAAATTTTGAAATGGTGCTGAACTATCCAAATTATTTGAATAAAAAATCAGAAATTATCAAGGGAACAGGAAATGCGATTATTCCAGAAGGCACGCAGGTTACTTGGAGAATGAATACTTTGGCTACCCAAAAAGTGGATTGGGTAAATGACAAAGTTCGATATGCTTTTGCTAAAAATGAGAACTTGTTTTCGCTTTCTAAAAGCATACTTCAAAATGTGGATTATCAAATTTTGACATCCAATATTAAAGTTCAGAATTATGAAAAGTTGAATTATCAAATTTCTGTAATTAAAGATCAGTTTCCCACAATAAATGTTAGCAACGCTCCGGATAGTATAAAAGTAAATAAGAATTTTCTTTTAGGACAGGTTTCAGACGATTACGGGCTTTCTAAACTTCAAATTGTTTACTATCCTAAAGACATGCCCAACGTTGCTAAAAAAGCAGTCATTTCAGTTAAGAAAGATGTGTACGACCAATTTGTGTTTTCGTTCCCAAGTAATCTTCCGGTAGAAGAAGGTGTTTCATATGAATATTATTTTGAGATTTTTGATAACGATGCGCTTCATAATTATAAAGGCACCAAATCTTCGGTATTTAGTAACCGAATTGCTACCGAAACAGAAAAGCAAGATGAAATGATGCGTCAACAAAACGACAATATCAATTCACTAGCAAAATCATTAAAAGCGCAAGATAAGCAACTCGCCGAAATGGAAAAGTTGCAAAAAATGGGTAAAGAGAAAGACAATCTTGAATATAAAGACCAGCAAAAAGTAAACGATTTTATTCAGCGTCAAAAGCAACAAGATGAAATGATGAAGGAGTTTTCGGAAAAAATGAAGGAGAATTTGGAACAGTTTAAATCCGAAAAGAAAGACGAGAAAAAAGAAGCGCTTCAGCAACGACTGGAAAAATCTAAAGAGGAAATTGAAAAAAACAAAAAATTGTTAGAAGAACTCCAAAAGTTAAATGATAAAATCAGCAAGGAAGAATTGTTTGAAAAGATTGAGAAGTTCCAACAAGCCAGTAAAAACCAAACAAAGAGTTTAGAGCAATTAGTAGAGCTTACAAAAAGATATTATGTAGAGAAAAAAGCGCAACAACTAGCAGACAAAATGAATAAACTTGCTGAGAAACAAGATAAATTAGCGGATAAAACCGAAGAAAATAATGCTGAGAAGCAAAATGAAATTAATACAGAATTCGATAAACTTCAAGAAGAATTAAAGGATTTGCAAAAAGAAAATAAGGAATTAAAAGCTCCGATGGATTTACCAAAAACGGAGGATAAGGAGAAAAGCATAGACGAGGATTTAAAAGAAGCCAAAGATCAACTGCAGAAACAACAAAAAGAAAAGGCCAAACCCAAACAGAAAAGCGCCTCAAAAAAGATGAAGCAAATGAGTCAACAGATGCAAGAACAAATGGCTTCTGGTGATATGGAAACAATGGAAGAAGACGTTGCAATGTTGCGACAGATATTAGATAACTTATTAGCTTATTCTTTTTCGCAAGAAGACGTCATGAAACAATTTAAAAATTTAAAACGTGGCGCTCCTTCTTACAACAAAAACCTAAAAATGCAGCAAGACTTGAAGCAGCAATTCAAACATGTTGACGATAGTTTGTTTGCTATGTCTTTACGAAACCCAAAGATCGCAGAAGATGTTACCAAGGAAATTGGAAATGTTCAATACAATGTTGATAAAGCAATAGAGACCTTAGCTGAAGCTAATGTTCCAAAAGGGAATTCTCATCAACAATATGCGGTTGCATCTTCTAATAAGTTAGCTGACATGTTAAGTGATATTCTGAATGGGATGCAGATGCAAATGTCGGGTGCGGGACAAGGCAAGCCAAAACCGGGTCAAGGACAGGGGCAAGGCATGCAATTGCCTGATATTATTAAAAAACAAGAGGGTTTGGGTGACAAGATGAAAAAAGGAATGAAGAAAGGAGACAAACCCGGTGATGGTAAAGAAGGGAATAAAGGAGAAGAAGGTCAGGGCCAAGAAGGTCAAAAGGGCAGTAATGGCCAAAAAGGGGGCAAAGGTCAAAATGGACAAGGTGAGGGACAAGGCGGGAATCAAAAAGGAGGCAACCAAAGCGAACAAGGTCAAGATGGTGAAGGCGATGCGAAGGCTATCATGGAAATTTATAAAGACCAGCAACAGTTGCGTGAGGCTTTGGAAAAGGAATTAAAGAAACAAGGAGTTGGAGGAAACGGTCAAAATGCCTTAGATCAGATGAAACAAATAGAAAAGCAATTGCTGAATAAAGGTTTCAATAACGAAACACTACAGAAGATACTGAACGTTAAGTACGAATTGTTGAAATTAGAAAAAGCAGTGCAACAACAAGGTCAAGACACTAAGCGTCAATCAGAAACCAATAAGAAGGATTTTAACAATCAAGCTACTGCACTCCCAACTAAGCTTCAAGAATATTTAAATAGTATTGAAATTTTAAATAGACAAAGCTTACCTTTGCGCTCCAATTTTAACCAAAAGGTTCAAGAATATTTCAAAACCAATGATTAGTTTTAATTACGAGCTTGATTTTAAATTAGAAGAGGAGTTACTTTTCTCAAACTGGATTTCCAGAGTCATTAGCTCTGAAATTAAGAACGAAGGAGAACTCAACTACATCTTCTGTGACGATGCCTTTTTGATTGAATTAAACGAGCAGTATTTAAACCACGACACGCTGACTGACATTATCAGCTTTGACTATTCTGAAGGAAATGAGCTACACGGTGATATTTTTATATCCGTGGAAAGAGTTCGCGAGAACGCCATAGATTTTAACGTTCCTTTTGAAGAGGAACTAAAACGCGTAATGGTTCACGGAATTTTACATTACTGTGGTTATAAGGATAAAAACGATGAGGACGAACAAATGATGCGTCAAAAAGAAGAGGAGAAAATGAGGATGTTCCACGTGAAACAAAATTAAAATGTTTTTAGAAAAATACGATGTAATAGTGGTTGGGGCTGGGCACGCAGGTTGCGAGGCAGCTGCAGCTTCAGCTAATCTGGGATGCAGTACATTGTTGGTTACGATGAGCTTGCAAAATATTGCACAAATGTCATGTAATCCAGCAATGGGTGGAATTGCTAAAGGACAAATTGTTCGTGAGATTGATGCTCTTGGAGGGTATTCCGGAATCATTTCAGATACAACAGCGGTGCAGTTTAAAATGCTGAATAAATCTAAAGGTCCCGCAATGTGGTCGCCAAGAGTGCAGTCAGACCGAATGCGTTTCTCTGAAGAATGGCGTTTGCGATTAGAACAAACACCCAATTTAGATTTCTATCAAGAAATGGTCAAAGGCCTTTTGATAAAGAATCATACTATAGAAGGAATTGTTACGTCACTCGGGATTGAAATCAAAGCCAAAACAGTTGTGCTAACGAATGGAACATTTCTTAACGGATTAATTCATATAGGGGACAAACAATTTGGCGGAGGTAGAGCTGGAGAAAGTGCCGCCTATGGTATCACAGACGACTTAGTTAAAGTTGGTTTCGAGGCCGGAAGAATGAAAACAGGAACTCCGCCACGCGTAGATGGTCGTTCATTAGATTATTCTAAAATGAGAGAAGAACCGGGCGATGCCTTCCCAGATAAATTCTCTTATTCTGACGAAACAAAGCCACTAACCCATCAAAAGTTGTGTCACATGACTTATACTTCTAACGATGTGCACAGTATTCTTCGTGAAGGTTTCGATCGTTCGCCAATGTTCAATGGAAGAATTAAAAGCATCGGTCCAAGGTATTGTCCTTCGATTGAAGATAAAATTAATCGCTTTGCTGATAAAGAAAGACATCAATTGTTCGTGGAACCAGAAGGTTGGAATACAGTTGAAGTTTATGTAAATGGTTTTTCTACTTCCCTGCCAGAAGACATACAATTTAAAGCATTGCGTGCTGTGGAAGGATTTGAGAAAGTTAAATTTTTTCGCCCTGGTTATGCTATCGAATATGATTATTTTCCGCCAACACAATTAAAACATACCTTAGAAACAAAACTTGTAGAAGGGTTGTATTTTGCTGGTCAGATTAATGGAACGACAGGATATGAAGAAGCCGCTTCACAAGGGATGATGGCCGGAATCAACGCTGCTCTGAAAGTAAAAGAACAAGCACCTATGATTCTGAGGCGTGATGAAGCTTATATCGGAGTTTTAATCGATGATTTAATAACCAAAGGAACCGAAGAACCCTATAGAATGTTTACTTCACGTGCGGAATACAGAACTTTATTGCGTCAGGATAATGCTGATTTCAGGCTAACTCCAAAAGCATATGAAATTGGTTTGGCGTCTGAAAAACGCCTACGCCGAATGGAACATAAATTCAATGAAAGTGAAAAAATGGTGAATTTTTTCAAAGAAACGAGCGTATCTCCAGAAGAAGCAAATCCAATTTTGGCATCTAAAGAAAGCGCTCCGATGGCTCAAGCGGATAAAATGTTCAAATTGTTTTCGCGTCCGCAAATTGAACTAAATGATTTTATGAAATTTGAAAAAGTAAAACATTATATAAGCCAAAATGATTTAGACAAAGAGATTATTGAACAAGCTGAAATCCAAGTTAAATATTCTGGTTATATCGAAAAAGAAAGAAACAATGCAGAAAAACTAATTCGATTAGAAGACATTAAAATACCAGAGCATTTTGATTATAATAAAATTAAATCCATGTCGATAGAAGCAAGGCAAAAACTGAGTACTATTCGACCAGTAACCATTTCACAAGCGTCAAGAATTAGCGGAGTTTCTCCCTCTGATGTTTCTGTTTTATTAATTTATATGGGGAGATAATAATCTGTTCCACGTGAAACTAAGTTTCGCAAGCCACACCAATAAAGAGTTTATGAGTTTTCAAAACAATATTTTTTTCAAAAAAGTTAAAGACTATTCTGTTTCACAGGAGATTTTTGAATTGCACCACAATCCGGAATACGACTTGTTAATTACGTTTCCTAAACCAAGTTTAGAAAAATTACCGAGCTATTACGAAAGCGAAAATTATATTTCACACACTGATGGCAAGCGATCTTTATTTGAACGAATGTATCATTTGATTAAAAATAGAGCACTTCAAACTAAAGTGAAATTAATCAACGCTCAATCTGAAAAAGGAAGTCTTTTGGATATTGGAGCTGGCACAGGAGATTTTTTAGTAGTTGCCAAAAAAGAGGGTTGGCAAACAACAGGAATTGAACCAAGCAATAAAGCAAAAGGAATTGCACTTAACAAAGGGGTAAGTTTTGCAGAAAGCTTATCAGTTTTAGAAAGCCATTCTTTTAATATAATTACCATGTGGCATGTATTGGAACATGTACCAAATTTGGAAGACTATATATCAGAGTTAAAGCGATTGTTAAAACCCAACGGAACAATTTTGATTGCAGTACCTAATTTCAAATCTTTTGACGCTGAATATTATGGTAGATTTTGGGCGGCTTATGATGTCCCAAGACACATTTGGCATTTCTCAAAAACTGCTATTCAGAAATTGTTTGCAGAAAAAGAAATGAAATTAGTAGCGGTACTTCCAATGAAATATGACAGTTTTTATGTTAGTTTATTATCTGAAAAATATAAAACAGGTAAGATGAATTTCATTAGAGCTTTTTTTGTCGGATTAAAATCAAATAATAGCGCTAAGCAAACTAAAGAGTATTCTTCACACATTTACATCATTAAAAACAACTAAAAATCATTTTAAAGACGTTTGACAAAACAAAACCCATTAAAGCAAACGATAAGACTTCCAAAACCCATACTGCTTTTAAAACGCTCTATTTTAGTCCAAAAACAATAGCTAAATTATATCATTATTTTTATTTTAATAATTAAAACTTATACAATTAATATAACTAAAATTCAATTTTAGATTTTTGAATTTTATTTTTATACTTTTGAAACCCAAACTAAATTTATCAAATCATGATTAAAAAAACAGTTATCCTTTTTGCATTTGCAGTTCTATTAATTTCCTGCAATAAAACAACAACAGCGACGAAAGAATTTAAAACAGCCTATATTGATACTTCTAGATTAATGGAAGAGTCTACAGAAGCTAAAGATATTGAAGCAAAATACAAAGACAAAGCGAAAGTTATGGGCAACCAGTTGGAGGCCGAAGTTGCTCGATTCAAATCGGAAGCAGCAAGTTTTCAATCTAATGCCCAAAAAAACGGTCAAGCTTGGGCACAACAAAAAGGTTCAGAATTGCAGCAAACAGAACAAAAATTGAATTATGCCCAACAAGCTATGCTGCAACAATTACAGCAAGAAAGCGGTGTTGAAATGGATACTTTGGTAAAAAATTATAGAAAAGTAATCAAAGACTTCGGCAAAGGAAAAGGATATGATTATATTTATGGAACTGGAGATGTAGCCTCCGTTTTGTATGCCAAAGACAGTTATGATATAACCAAGGAAGTAATTACTATCGTAAATGATAAATATAAAGCTACTTCTAAAAAGGAAGAAACACCAAAAGAAGAAAAGAAATAATTTTATAGTATCAGTAATATAAGTGCCCTCTATTGTTGAGGGCATTTTTTTTGCTGTGATTCTTCAGTATTGAAACACAATGTTTTATATTTGTTATTCCATAAATATAAGCCAAATGCAAGAAATATCAGCCGAAGCAAACTATGTTTTGCAATTCATTAATCAAACCAACCGCTCCATTTTCCTTACAGGAAAAGCCGGTACCGGAAAAACAACACTTCTCAAAGAAATAATAGCTTCTACACATAAGAATTGTGTGGTAGTAGCACCAACCGGAATTGCCGCACTAAATGCTGGCGGAGTAACTGTGCACTCTATGTTTCAGCTTCCTTTTGGTGGATTTATTCCAGCCGACACGGCCGATCTACACTTTTCGGATAGCATCAAATTTGAATCTAAAACCACTTTACGAAGACATTTTAAAATGAGTGCTGTAAAAAAAGCTGTGATTCAAAATATGGAATTGCTTATTATAGATGAAGTCAGTATGCTCCGTTCGGATTTAATGGATGCTATTGATTTTATGCTGCAAAGTGTTCGCAAAAGAAAACAGGCATTTGGTGGAGTTCAGGTACTTTTTATAGGCGATTTGCTGCAACTTCCCCCTGTTATCAGAGCAGATGAATGGTTAACGTTAAGAAAGTATTACAACGGAAAGTTCTTTTTTCATTCCCATGTTGTGCAACAAAATCCACCCTTGTATGTTGAGTTATCCAAAATATTCCGGCAATCGGACGAAACCTTTATAAACCTACTTAATAACTTAAGAAACAATAAGATAACTACTGAAAACATAACTTTTCTAAACCAATTTGTAAAGCCTGATTTTGATCTCAAAGCCAATAAAGGCTATATAACTTTAACTACACACAACAAAAAAGCCGACGCGATAAACTTAAAATCTTTAAACGATTTAAATACTATTGCTAAAACGTACAAAGCTCAAATTGTAGCCGATTTTCCAGATAAAATATTTCCATTAGAGGAATTTTTAGAGTTAAAAATTGGGGCTCAAATCATGTTCATTAAAAACGACTTATCTTTTGAAAAGAAGTTTTTCAACGGGAAAATGGGCTTTATAAAATCACTTACTGCTGACGAAATCTGGGTTCATTTTCCAGATGAAAACATAACAATTGAAGTCGAAAGATATGAATGGCAGAATATAAGGTATGTCGTAAACCCAATGACTAAAGAAATTGAAGAAGAAGTACTGGGAACATTTGTACATTATCCTATAAAATTAGCATGGGCGATCACAGTCCATAAAAGCCAAGGCTTAACTTTTGACAAAGCAGCACTCGATGTTTCCCAAGTTTTTCTTCCTGGACAAGCCTATGTAGCGCTTTCACGTTTACGCTCCTTAGAGGGCTTAGTTTTGCTTACGCCAATGCAAATGAATGGCATTTCAAATGACGACGATGTAATGGAATATGCCACGAACAAAGCTACAACAGACGTGCTTCAAAAGGCACTGCAAACGGAGACCAAAAACTTTATTCATAATTACTTAAAAGACAGTTTCAATTGGAAAGAAATGGCTCAGGAATGGCGCAATCATAAGTTTAGTTATCTCGAAAGCGATAGCTCATCAAAATCAAAACACAGCCATTGGGCCGTTCAGCAACTAGATTTTTGTGAAGCTTTATTAGAGCCTTCTATAAAATTCATGTCGCAGTTAGATAAATTATTCTATGATGAAAATGTAGATTTCAACTTTATCAATGACCGAATTCAATCAGCTTATGGTTACTTCTTTAAAAGGCTTGATGCATTGGCCTATGAGGTTTTGTATAAAATTGAAGAAGTAAAAAGAATCAAGTTGGTAAAGCAATTTTATGAAGAATTATTGATTTTAGAGGAATTGCAAATCAATGCTATCCTTCGTTTAATGAAGGCCAAAAGACTTATTGAAATAGTTTTGGAACAAAAAGTTATAGACAAAAAAAGTTTGAATATACCAGAAATCAGAAATTATAAACGCAGTAAGTTGGACAGCGTTTTGGTAGATTTTAAGAATAATAATCTGAATTTAATTGAAGAAAATGATGATTTGAGTTATTATCTGCCAAAGAAAAAAAAGACCGAAAAAGCAGTCAAAAAACCTACTGTGCAAATTACATATGAACTTTGGCTTGATAAAAATTCAATCGAAGAAATTGCACATTTGAGAAAATTAACCTCCGCAACTATTATGGGGCATTTTACTAAGCTTATAAAAGAACATAATTTAGATATCAATGACATTCTGCCCAAAGATAAAATAGAAACTTTGAGAATAGCTTTTAAAAATTATAAAGAAGATTCTCTGAATTTAATGAAAGAACAATTGGGGGAACAATTTTCGTGGGATGAATTAAGAATGTTTAAAGCAAGTTTGAAATAAGATTAACTCAACCAATAAACCGCTAAAACAGCGGGAACAAAATAGATTGCAATCGTTCTTGCCCCATCATAATCTTTAGCTAATCTTTGGCCTAAAAGCAATAAAATAAGAGTTATGCAAGAAAAAACAGCGCCATAGAAACCAAAAGTTCTTTCTCCATTGATTAGTAATTGTACACAACCCGCTAAAGTTAAAATACCTGTTATTAATTCCAAAAGCAGAATAATACCCAACGAAAGCGGAACATTATTTTTTAAAAGTGATGTTTTGGCAAAATGGCCTTTGAGCCAATCAACATTTCCTTGCCAATCAAATACTTTATCATAAGCAGATTGTATGAAAGTAACAGCCAAAAAAAGCAAAACAAGTAAGGAAGCGGTATTTGTCATAATATTATTTTTTATGAATTAATCGAGTAAGTTTTATAGATAAATCGGTTAGTATAATTTTAGCATTTCCATTGCGCTCAATGTGATAAATAGCATCTGAAAGTTCGTTGAAAATCCCATTAATGTTGTTGCCGTTTACAAATGGAGCAAATTTTTCGAAAGTAAAGTTCCCCACTTTTGGTTCTACATAAACCAAGTTTTTAGTTTCATAATTGTGCAGCAAAGCTTGGCGAAACATTACAATGCAGTAATTTAAAAACTGCTTTTGACTTTCTCTACCAATACTAGCAATTTCCTCACTCCATGAAATTAAATTAAGAATGGAAGAAGCATTTCCTTTGGCACTATACGATGCACGAACCCAATCTACAAACCATTCCTCAAAAGGCAAATCTTCAGCATCATTTTTTACAATGTGCAATGCTTTATTGTAATTTCCTTGTGCTTGATGGGCTACTTTACTAGCCGATGCATCATCTAAAAAGTATTTTTCTATTAAAGATTTAGTGATTACAGCTTCGGGTAAGGCACCAAAGTGTAGCACTTGACACCGCGATCGAATGGTTTGAATAAGGTCTTCCTCATTTTCGGAAATCAATAAAAAAAGTGTTTTTTCAGGCGGTTCTTCTAATAGTTTTAACAATTTGTTGGATGCCGAAATATTCATTTTGTCCGCCATCCAAACAATCATGATTTTATAACCACCTTCGTAGGATTTTAAAGCCAATGATTTCAAAATATCTTGAGCGTCTTCTACTCGAATCTCACCTTGTTTGTTTTGAACCCCTAAATGTTTGTACCAATCAAATAGACTTCCATAGGGATTTACCATCACAAACTCGCGCCAATCAATTATAAAATCAGCACTTTTTGGTTTTGTTTTTACACCGTCATTGGTAACATTCGGATACACAAAATGCAAATCAGGATGAGAAAGGGATTGAAATTTTAGATTACAACTTTCATTTCCACCATTATTTTCAGGACCTAAATTTGAACATAAAATAAACTGAGCATAAGCTATTGCCATAGCTAAAGTTCCACTTCCTTCTGGCCCAACAAATAACTGCGCATGCGGAATTCTTCCCGATAAAGCACTTTTAATGAGGTGATTTTTTATATAATTCTGACCAAGAATATCTGAAAACTGCATTGAGCAAATATAACAGAAATATTTGGCTAAACAGTAAATCAATACGGGTGTATTGAAAACTAAACCAAACCAAAACGATCGGAAACGAATTGGTATTTAATTGGAAATAAAGTTTTTACCTCTTAAAATCTCCTTAATAATCATCGATAAAACTACAAAAACTACCGATGAAATTAAATTTTGTTATATTTGCACGTATTCAATCCCTTTATTTTACTAAATGAAAACGCTTCAAGATTTCAATTTCAAAGACCAGAAAGCCATCATTAGAGTTGATTTTAATGTGCCATTAGACGAACATTTCAATGTTGCTGACGCTAATCGAATTGAAGCGGCAAAGCCAACTATAGACAAGATTTTAGCCGATGGCGGCAGTGTCATTTTGATGTCGCATTTAGGAAGACCCAAAGGAAAAGAGGATCAGTATTCGCTACGACATATTGTTGCGAAAGTTTCAGAAGTTTTGGGAGTTAAAGTTCAATTTGCCTCAGATTGTATAGGAGAAATTGCTACAAATGCTGCTGATAACTTAAAATCGGGTGAAGTTTTGTTATTAGAAAACCTTCGTTTTTATCCAGAAGAAGAAGCTGGAGACGAAACATTTGCAAAAAAATTAGCGTCATTAGGAGACATTTATGTAAATGATGCTTTTGGAACCGCTCACAGAGCCCATGCGTCAACAACAATAATTGCTAAGTTTTTCCCGGTTCATAAATGTTTTGGATTGCTTTTGGCTAAAGAAATTGAAAGTTTAAACAGGGTTTTAAATAATTCGGTAAAACCCGTCACTGCAGTACTTGGTGGTTCTAAAGTATCTTCAAAAATTACTGTTATTGAAAATATTTTAGACAAAGTAGATCACATGATTATTGGTGGTGGAATGACTTTCACTTTCGTAAAAGCATTAGGAGGAAACATTGGGGATTCTATTTGTGAAGAGGATAAGCAAGAATTGGCTTTAGAAATATTGCGATTGGCTAAAGAGAAAAATGTTCAGATACATCTTCCAGTAGATGTTGTAGCTGCAGACGCTTTTTCAAATGACGCTACTACCCAAATTGTTGCTGTTCGAGAAATTCCTGACGGTTGGCAAGGATTAGATGCTGGTCCAAAATCATTAGAGATTTTTAGAAAAGTCATAATGGAATCGAAAACAATTCTTTGGAATGGCCCATTAGGGGTTTTTGAAATGGAACATTTTGCAAATGGAACCATTACATTAGGAAATGATATAGCTGATGCAACAGCAAACGGAGCTTTTTCACTTGTTGGTGGTGGAGATTCAGTAGCAGCTGTAAAGCAATTCGGATTAGAAGATAAAATGAGTTACGTATCAACTGGCGGAGGCGCTATGTTGGAAATGTTAGAAGGAAGAGTTTTACCCGGAATTGCAGCTATCTTAAGTTAAAATTCTGAGGCAACACAATAAAAAACAATTAAGCACGTTATTAATTGGTTACAATTAATACCATTCATATTTGAAATATAACACTTTATAAAATAAAGTTATGACGATACAAAAAATCACATCACTAGCACTAATCTTTGTTTCTTCAGTAGTTTTTGCTCAAGACACTATTGTTGCTACCTCCATAAAAAAAGAACCGCTTACAAGGCGTGAAGTACTAGATTCAATAAAGGCTTCTTTTATTCATGACAATATTGCTTCTTGTATAGATAGTTTGTGGATGAATGAAATGGTGAGTTTGGATTTATATAATGATTTGACGGCGGACATTAAAAATATTGATGTTGACCAAAAAGTGGATTATGAATTACCAACAGAACTTTTGAAAGAAAGATTAAAAAAAATGGATGAGAAATCACCATTTAACATCGAATATAATGTTGGTTTAGAAAATGTAATTAAGTCTTTTTTAAAGAACAGAAAAAGAGCCTTTGAAAGATTAATGGGAGTTTCCCAGTTTTATTTCCCATTATTTGAAGAATCCTTAGCCGCACAAAACATTCCGCTAGAAATTAAATATTTGGCCGTTGTAGAATCCGCATTAAATCCGAGAGCAGTTTCAAGAGTTGGAGCAACTGGTTTGTGGCAGTTCATGTATCAAACCGGAAAACAATATGATTTAAAAATCAATTCTTATGTTGATGACCGAAATGACCCTCTAAAATCTAGTCAAGCTGCTACACAATACATGACCAATATGTATAAAATATTTGGTGATTGGGATTTGGTTTTGGCGTCTTATAATTCTGGACCAGGAAACGTAGCAAAAGCAATCAGACGCTCAGGCGGAAAACAAAATTATTGGAATATTAGAAAGTATTTACCAAAAGAAACACAAGGTTATTTGCCAGCATTTCTTGCCACAATGTACATCTTTGAATACCATAAAGAACACGGAATCAAACCAGACAAAGCAATTGCCAATCATTTTGCAACGGATACTGTGATGATTAAAAGCGCCATGACTTTCAAACAAATTTCGGATTTATTAGACGTGCCGGTTTCTGAATTACAGTTTTTAAATCCTTCCTATAAAAGAGAAGAAGTTCCTTATATCACTGGTGAGAATCATTATTTAAGACTGCCAATTAATAAAGTTGCTGTATTTACTTCAAATGAAGATAAAATCTACGCTTTTGTTAATTATGAGTCTAACAGAAGAGAAAGACCTTATGAAAGTATGTTGGCCTCAGGAAACTCAAACGATTCTGCTAACGATGGAACAGTTTCAAGAGTTAAATACCATAAAGTCAGAAAAGGCGATAGCTTGAGTGAGATTTCAAATCGATATGGTATTACGATGACAGAGCTTAAAAAGTGGAATCATCTTAAAGGAAACAAAGCACCCATGGGTAGAAAATTAAAAATCTATACTATGGAAGCCGTTGCTTCAAATAGCAAACGAATTACAAAACCCGATACCGTTTCAGTAAAACAACCAACGGCAATTGCATCAAATTCAGGTAAGATTTTCAAAGAGGAAAAAGTAGTTTCATATAAAGATGTTGTAAAATACCACAAAGTAAAAAGAGGAGACAATTTAGGTGAAATATCAGATAAATATGGAGTTACTGTAGCCGAAGTTAAAAAATGGAATCGCTTAAAAGGAAGCAATATTGTCCCTGGAAAAAGCCTAAAAATTATTAAAAACGAAAGAGTCGTAACTACTGTTAGAAGAGAAGAAAAAGCAGATAAAAATGCAGTTGAAACAGAAGTTGCTTCAAATGACAAGCCAAGCGATTTTTATGTGGTTGAAAAAGGAGACAACTTATTCAGCATTGCCAAAAAATTCAATGTGAGTTTAGAGGACTTGAAAAAATGGAACGGTTTGGATGATTTAAATGTAGACCAGGGATTGAAATTAACTTTGGCCGATACGGATGCTTCGGCTGAAGAAGCGTCAAATAAGGCAGAAGTTAAAATAACAGAACACATTGTAGAAAGAGGTGAAACCATAGGAGCAATTGCCCGAAAATTTGATGTGGCCGTTTCCGACATCAAAGACTGGAACAATCTAGAGGACACTAACATTCACCTTGGCGCTAAATTAATTGTTGGGAAAAAGTACATGATCTCTTCTGACTCTAAAAATGGAGTTGCTAAAACGGAAAGTATAGCTGCTAATAACAGAAATCAAGTCAAATTGTATTACGTTAAAAAAGGCGATTCTTTGTTCAGTATTGCTAAAAAATATCCTGGTGTTTCCATTTCTGATTTGAAAAAATGGAACGGAATTAAAAACGAAAGTTTAAAAGCAGGCATGAAATTAAAAATTAACGGGTAATTCCGAAAATCTTATTTAAATTTGGGTTTTATTTATACTATGAATAAAACCCTTTTTTTATGGTTTTTAGTTGCGGTTTTTGCTAGTTCTTGTTCATTTAAAAAAGACGAGCCACACAAAAATTCTTCTGCAGCTATAAATACTATTTCTGTAATTATTGACGACCAACTTTGGAACGGAGAAGTAGGCGACAGCATCCGAAATAAATTTGCTTCACCTGTGTTGGGCTTACCACAAGAAGAACCCTTATTTTCTATCAATCAATATCCGGTGAAACTATTTGAAGGTTTTTCAACGGATAGCCGAAATATTCTGATTGTCAAAAAAGACAATGGAAATAAATTTGAATTCAAAGAAAACGAATTTTCCACACCGCAAAATGCATTTCATATTTCCGGGAAAACGTCTCTAGAGATAATCGAACTTCTAGAAAAAAACACTCCAGAAATCATTAAAAAAATGCGAGCTATCGAGATTATACACAATCAGGATGTTTTCAAAGATTCGTTGCTCGTTACCCAAAAAATCAAAAAAAAATTCAATATCGATTTGCTAATTCCATCAAAGTATGAGTATGTCATGCGGAGGAAAAATTTTATTTGGCTTAAAAGTGAGATTGTCAGTGGCAACACCAGCTTACTCATTTACCAAATTCCATGGAAAAGCATCCGACCCAATTCTGCAGTAACCGACATTATCAGGACCAGAGACTCATTAGGCAAAGCATACATACACGGTTCTGATTATGGAACCCAAATGGTGACTGAAGCGGCTTATTCGCCCTATTTTTCTAAAATGGTTTTAGCCGGAAATAAGTGCTACGAAACCAAAGGAACTTGGCAAATGAAAAACGACTTCATGTCGGGGCCATTTATTAACTATGTCATCTTTGACAAGGCAAACAGACGCTTATTGGTTTTAGAGGGATTTTGTTATGCTCCATCAAAAGAAAAACGTGATTTAATGTTTGAATTGGAATCAATAATTAAATCTATTAAAATAAAAAAGTAGGCATGGACATAAAATGGAAAATAAAGCGATTTGAGACACTTTCTGTAAAAGAACTATATGATTTGCTACAATTGCGTTCCGAAGTCTTTGTTGTAGAGCAAAACTGCGTTTATCAAGACATTGATGGTAAAGATGAAAAAGCATTACATTTAATTGGAGAAGATCACGGCCAAATCGTTGCTTACGCAAGGGTATTTAAACCCAAAGATTATTTTATTGAATCGTCAATAGGAAGAGTAGTTGTAAAACAAAGTTACCGAGAAAAGAAATTAGGACACGTCTTGATTCGAGAAGCTATTCAAGTGATTGAAACGCATTTCAACGAAGACAAGATTACGATTTCGGCCCAATTGTATCTTAAAAATTTTTACGAAAGCCACGGATTTATGCAAACCAGCGAAACGTATTTAGAAGATGATATTCCTCACATAGAAATGAAAAGAAGCTAGATTTTGGTAATGACCAGTTCTACTCTTCGATCGTATTGTGTGCCTTTGCCAAGTGGAACTGTATTTCCGTAGCCTTTGAAAGTCATTCGGTCTTTAGAAATTTTCTTAAAAATCAAATATTTGTATACAGACTGAGCTCTATTGTTAGACAACTGGCGCTTTTTCGTGTCCATGTCAATCGCCTCTTTTTGATATGGTGGCGTACAGCAAACGTGGCCTTGAATCTCAAACTGTAAATTCTTGTATTTTTGAAGCAAACGGGCAATTTTATCTAAATCGGTTTTGGATTTAAATTCTAATTTGCTGCTTCCTCTTTGAAACAATACATTTTCAAGGTAAATATGGTCGCCAATAATGTGGTTTTTTTGTACGGTCGTATAAAATCCCGGAATTACAATTTTAGGCAGCGGTTTCAAATTGACCACCACATCAACACGACGGTTTTTAGAGCGTTTTTCAGGAAGATTTTCTAAGATGTCATCATCAATCAAAATTCTTCCTTTGCCTTCAATAGTGACGATAATTTTACTTTTAATGCCGCTTTCAATGAACTTATCTTGAATAGCACTAGCGCGCTTGGTAGATAGTTTAAAATTATAAGCCTCTTTTCCTATATCGTCTGTGTATCCAAAAATTTGGATGGATTCTATTCGAGTGGAATCTGTTTTTTTTATAAATTCAGCAGCCTCATTAACTTCTTTTTCATTTAAAGCATATTTGTCAAAGTCAAAATAAATAGAATGAACAATTTCTTCCTGTGCCTGAATAAATCCAAAAAAAAGTAAGGGTAAATATTTTAAGAATTTCATATTATAATTTCAAAATCTTATTATATTGGGTTTTGTCATTTAAGACTTCGATTGATTTTTTAATTTCGAAGTTGCTTTTGATATAATAGTGATACAATCCTTCTTTGTATTGAAATCTTTTGATAATTTCATCTACGAGTAAATTCTTGATTTCCTTCTGATTTTTGTCAATCAAAGTTTCTTCACTTTTCTCCAAAGCCATCAATAATTGTTTGTATTCAGTAGCAATTGCTGTATCAATATTTTCTTTCTTAGCTTTTTCAAAAGTGTTTTTCAAAGCGATTTCGGTTTCAGTATCTAATGAAATTTTTTCTTTTTTCAGAAAAGTTTTGAAATCCGTAAAGTCAGCATCGGTAATGGTCGGAATTTTATCTCCTAGATTCAGATTTTTATAATAGTAGTTGGTAGCATAATTAAAAATAGCATCATTTTTTTGAAGAGCTTCGGCAATGGCACTCGTTTTAGTGTTTTCTAAAACTACATCTGGCAAAATACCGCCACCATCATAAACGGTTCTTCCTTTTTGGGTTTTGAAAGCGTTATAGTTTTTTTCTTCGGTTCGGATGGCTTTTCCGTTTTTGTCTTTATGCGCATAATTTAAAGCCTGAATACACCTTCCTGATGGCGTGTAGTATTTTGAAATGGTCACTTTTACCTGAGTTCCGTATGTCATATCAATTGGGCGCTGCACCAATCCTTTTCCGAAGCTTCTACTTCCAATAATTACCGCACGGTCTAAATCTTGTAAAGCACCCGAGACAATCTCAGAAGCCGAAGCACTTTTTCCATCCACGATAACAACTAAAGGAATTTCAGTATCAATTGGTTCGCGAGTCGTTTTATTGGTATTATTATATTTCGCGTTTTTAGATTTTGTAGTTACAATAACTTCTCCTTTAGGGACAAAAAGATTACAAATATTAACGGCTTCATGTAATAAACCACCTGGATTTCCACGCAAGTCTAAAATGATTTGCTTAGCACCTTCTTCCTTTAATTTTTCTAATGCTTCTTTGGTTTCCGATGATGCTTTGGCATTAAATTGAGATAAAACAATATACCCCGTTTTATCATCAGCCATGCCGTAATACGGAACAGCTTTGACTGCAACTTCATCAAGGGTAAGTTGCGTAGCCATTGATTTTCCTTGTCGCAAATACTTGATATCAATTTTAGTTCCTTTGGCTCCTTTTGTCAACTGGGAAGCATCCTCTTTAAAATCAGCTAAAAGGACATCACCAATTTGTATAATTTCATCTCCCGCCCTCAATCCGGCTTTGTCGGCCGGAAACCCTTTGTATGGCTCTTTGATGATTAGTTTATCTTCTTTACGTGTAATTACGGCACCAATTCCGGTATACTCTCCCGTATTGTTGATTTTGAATTTAATTACATCTTGCTCATTGAAATAATTGGTATACGGATCCAAATCGGCCAGCATGCTTTTAATGGCTTTGTCCATCAATTCAGCTGGATTGGTTTCGTCAACATAGTTTTGATTGATGGTTTTGTAGAGCGTTGTAAAAATTTCTATTTGTTTCGAAATTTCGAAATAATCATCTTTAAAACTCACACCAACAAAGAGGAAAATGCTCAATATTACGGGAATACTATATCTTTTTTTAATTCGTTTCATTTTCGATACTATCTTTTTTGTTTTTTCTTTTTAACCGCACTCGGATTAAAATAAATAAGACAACTAATGTAACAATTAAAGGCCAAATTCCTAATAACACGATGAAGAAATTTGAAATTCCGTTAAAGCCTGATACCAATGCATTGCCAATTCTTCCGCCATAAGAGACGGTTGCTTTTTGGTTCTTAGCAATAGGTTTGTAAAATTGAATGTCCAAAGTGCTCATCGCCACTTTATTTTGGAGGTATTTTAAACGACCTTCTTTAGCTTCAATTTCTTCTCTGATTGTTGAAAGTTGTGTTTCTATTTCAATCATTTCGCTTACTTTGTTGGCCTTTTTCAAAAGTTCAAAATAGCGTTCTTCTAAAACTTTTTTGGTTTTTATTCGAGAAGCAATGTCAATGTATTCTTCGGTAACGTCTTGAGAGGAAATGTCTTTTTGATCAAAGTAGGCAACGCCTTTTGAAATGTCATTAATAAAAGCATTAAAATTTTCATTCGGAATGCGGATGTTAATATTTCGGGAAAGTTGATATTCAGTGTTGTATTGCGAATCATTTTTGACTACACCATTATACTTTTTTACAGCGGCTTGAATTTGATTGTAAGTATTATCCAAATTATCCGTTTGGTATCGCAAATCACCTAATTTAATGATTTTAGATTCCACCTCCTCTTCTGGTTTAGGAGGGACTTTTAACTCCATGTTTTCGTTAGGCTCTTTATCGTAAGAAACAGCAACAGAAGCCGTATCAACAGCCGCTATGGCTTCCATATCAACATTTTCAACAGCCGCATAACTAGCACTTGCGGCATAACTCACCTTCTCAGCATTAGCTGGAGGATTAGTTTGCTTACAAGAAGTAAACAAGACAATAATTATGGCGTAAAATAGAGTTAATGATTTCATAACAAGAAGGTTTAGTATTTATAATAACGTAGTGTAGCCTAAATTATTGTATAAAATGCTTTTTAATCGGTACGCTTGTCCTTTTGAAGTACGGTTGTAAATTTTTCAAAAAGCTGTGTAGTCTTCTCGTTAATTTCCTGGTAAGATAACCTTTCCTTAGTTTGATAAAAAAACATGCAGCAGTATTTGGCGTCTAATTGGTTTACCAGCAACTGCTTGTTTAAGCGATAGGACTCCCGGAGCACGCGCTTGAAATAGTTTCGATCAACTGCTTTTTTGAAATATTTTTTAGAAACAGAAACGCCCATTTTGAGTGGCACATTTTCATCAAAATCATGAGCAATGTAAACCAAACGCAAGGGATACTTACTTACCGATTTGCCTTCAGAAAAAAGTAAATCGATAATTTTTTTGCTTTTTAGTTTTTCATCTTTTGGATAAGAAAAAGACATTGTTAGTTAACGTAGATATTGTAAACAAATTTTACTTCGTTGTAAGTAACGTAAAATTGTATTCTATTGTTCTCTTTTTTCTTGGTAATGATTAAGATAGTACACTTTGAAAATTTATTGTCTACACATTCAAATGGAACAATATTCACTTCATCATTATCTGTAATTTCACCGTATGCTTTGATTTTGAATGATTGAACTTCAGAGGAATTAATCGTAATTAAATCTTTTTTAGGATCAAGTGTTATCAAAACTTTAGCTTCAACAAAATCAGACCATTCGTTCCAGTTTCCATCATCTTTTTTATCAGTAAAACTAACGCTGCTCGATTGAAATCGGATTGGCTGTGCTGAGGCAACACTCCCAAAACTCAGAAAAAGGCAAACAATAAGAAGTTGAAATGGTTTCATTTTGTTAAATTTTAATCGTTGGTAAAGCTACAAATTCTATTTCAATAAAAAAGCGTCCTCTATATTGGGACGCTTTTTTATTTACTTCACTTCAAAAACATTATTCTCTCGTTTTACATCGGCCATCAAACCGCTTGGGTCAAGGGTTATTTTTTTAATGTTATTTTTCGATTTTGGAATTTCTAAGAAATACGTTGGTTGCGCCCAAGTCCAATCAGGTAATGTGGTTCGCTTAATTTGTGGAGTCGGATTTTCCTTTTCAAAATTCATTTGGCGTAACGGAATGTAGAAACGCTCCTTAGTTCCGTCGGTGTATTCAACTAAAACATCCATTGGCATTGGCGTTCTCCCAATTCTTTCCAAAGTAACTCCCGTTCTTTGTACACCATCAGTAGGGCTTTCAACATTTTTGATGCTATAGTCAATAGTGTTTAATGTTTGGGTCCAATCGATTAAATACCAATCTAAATTTGCGCCCGAAACGCGTTCAGCAGTTCTTTTAATATCATTTGGGGTTGGATGTTTAAATTTGAAATCGTTGAAATACCGTCGCAAGGTTTTTCGGGTATTTTCAGTTCCGATAAGGTATTCCAATTGGGATAAAAAGAGTTCCCCTTTTACATAAGATGCGATGCTGTAACTTCGGTTTTCATCGTATCGGTCACCGTGCGTAGAAAGCGGTTGTTCCTTGCCTGATTCTACTAATTTCACATAGGTTTTATAAGAACTTTCAAATGGATTTTCCACTTTTTTATCTGCGATTTCATTCAATACCAAATCTTCAATGTAGGAAGTAAATCCTTCATCCATCCACGAGTGTTTACTTTCGTTGGTTGCTAAAACATGCTGAAACCAAGAGTGTCCTAATTCGTGAGTTGCAACTCCTAAAAGCCCTTCAAATTTACCCTCACCAAGTATCAAAGTACACATCGCATATTCCATTCCGCCATCGCCACCTTGAATAAAAGAATATTGTTTATAAGGATAATTGCCAACGGTTTTATTGTAATAATCCATTACTCGAACCATAACAGGTTGCAATTTTTTCCAGTTCTCGATAATTTTCGGATTGTTTTTATATAAAAAATGCAAGTCTATATTATCAGGTCCTTTAATTACATCATGCAAATAGTTTTTGTCTGCAGCCCAAGTAAAATCGTGAACATTTGGCGCTATAAAATTCCATGTTAGCGTTTTTGCTTTTGGATCTTTTTTCACTTTTTTGCCTTGATCTTCGTATCCAAAACCAATCTCGTTCTTGTTTTTTAGATATCCAGTTCCGCCCAAAATATACTCTTTATCGATAGTAATTTTAACATCAAAATTTCCCCAAACACCGTGAAACTCTCTTGCAATATAAGGGTCGGCATGCCATCCTTCAAAATCAAATTCGGCTATTTTAGGATACCATTGAGCCATTGAAAATTCAACTCCCTCAGAATTATTTCGCCCTGAACGACGAATCTGAATCGGAACTTGTCCGTCAAAATCTAAGGTAAAAGTTGTTGATTTTCCGGGAAGAATTGGTTTAGCCAAAGTTACTTCCAAAATGGTGCTTACTTCTTTGGCTACAGCCGAAACGCCATCTTGTTTAAAATTAGATATTTTCAAATAACCAATTTCATTGGGTTTCAGTTTTGCAATTCTACTTTCTTTGATTTCTTTTCCTTCTGCATTTTTAACCTTGGTCACCATTCTTCCGTCTGGATCAGTAATTGATTGGAGACGAACATCCATTTCGCTTCCAGGTTGAAAAGCATTATTAAATAAATGATAATAAACCCGTCGCAATGTGTCCGAAGAATTATTAGTATAAAATAGTTTTTGTTTGCCTTGATATTGATAGGTTGTTACATTCATAGCAACCTCCATTTTATAGTCTACTTTTTGTTGCCAATAACCTTTCGATTGTCCAAAACACGCCGAAACACTCCATACAACAAAACCAAATAAAAGTTTGTTCTTCATATTAAAATAAAAATAAAAAAAGGAAGTTATTAGGCTTCCTTATGTGATTATAATTTTGGATTAGCATTCATTGTCTTCGACATTTCCTCTGCCATTTTTAAGGCGCTGTAGGCGTTGACTATTTTTCCTGAAATGCTTGTATTATCAAACGGCATCTTGATTTCCTTTTCATCAACGGTTACCTCAAGATTTAAAGGTGTTCCTGATTGCATTAAAATTTGTTTTACTTGTGCTGCTTTCAAATTTGGATAATATTCTCGAACTAAAGCTGCAACTCCGGCAGCATTAGGAGAAGCCATTGAAGTTCCCTGAAGGTATTTGTATTTGTTTCCAGGAACGGTTGCGTAGATTTTTACACCGGGCGCAAAAACATCAACATTCTGTTTTCCATAGTTAGAAAATTTGGCTACTACTTTTTCACCATACTCATAATTCAAGGCTCCTACGGTCAATACATTATCGGCAATTTCAGAACCATTTACAAAGTCTGTTGGAAAGTTAGGCTCAACATCGATATTCTTTGAATCGTTACCAGCGGCATGGATAATTAATACGTCTTTGCTTGCTGCATATTTTATCGCGTCGTAAACCCATTCTGCATGAGGAGAAAAGTCTTTTCCAAAACTTCCATTGATGACTTTTGCGCCATTGTCTACAGCATAGCGAATTGCCAATGCAATATCTTTATCATATTCATCTCCATTTGGCACCGCACGAACAGCCATGATTTCAACATTATTGGCTACGCCATCACCACCAAGACTATTATTTCTAATCTGCGCTATAATTCCAGCGACATGAGTTCCGTGCAGTGAATCTTTCCGATCTTTGGAATACACCACATTATTCCCATATTTTTTGTCTTTGATATCTTCTGGATTGTCACCAACCAATTTTCTTGGGTTGAAGTCTTTATTCAGATTGTAATCCAATTGGTCGTAAACATACTCTTGATAGGATTTTAAATCATCGTGGAACGTATCGCCTTTCTGAGTAGCATAGGAAAGCATAATTCTTTTGCTATCATACAATTCAAATTTAACTGAGGGCATGTCTTTAAGCTCACTGAGCGTATAATTGTCTTTTTTAAGAAAATCGCGAACCAATTTATCGGCTTGCAACAAAACATCTATATTTTCTTTTAAATCAGCTACTTCATCATATTTAATTTTGTAATCTGCTTGTGCTTTTTTGTAGGTTTCTGAACCATCATCCTTTTTTTTCAAAAGGCGGGTCATTTCTAAATTTTCATTATTTGAGTTGCCTAAAAAGTTCCATCCATGAACATCATCCACAAATCCGTTTTTATCATCGTCTTTTCCGTTGTTAGGAATTTCTTTTTTATTGGTCCAAATAACAGATTTCAAATCCTCATGCTCAATGTCAACTCCAGAATCGACAACGGCAACAATTACTTTTACGCCTTGTCTGTCCTTTAGAATTTCGGCGTAAGCCTTATCAACACTCATTCCCGGAATGGAATCTTTCTCTAAGTCAAGATGACTCCAACGTTTTAATTGTTGCTCTGTTAAAGCAGATTTTTTAGTAAAATTTTGGGCTGTTCCTTGTCCGTAAATTGTCAATGAAAACAACGACAATAATAAAAAATGTATACCTCTCATAGTTGGATAATTTCTAATTTGTTGTAAAAATAAAATCTTTTTTAAATCATCATAAATGATTAACACTACATTAAGATATCCTCAGCATTCAAAACTTCCCGAACTCGAATCCCTTTTTCAGTATTTTCAACAGTGATAATTTGGTTGTGTGCATCATGTTCTAACCACAGGTAATAATGGTTATCCACAGCGGCATGCAATAATTTAGATTTTTCGGGCATGGTTAAAAGTGGCCGTGTATCATAACCCATTACATAGGGTAAGGGTAAATGTCCAGCAGTCGGAATCAAATCGGCACAAAAAACGATGGTTTTATTTTGGTATTGAATATGGGGCAACATCATTTTTTCGGTATGTCCGTCAACATAAAAAATCCCAAACCCCATTTCTTCCGAAATCCCGAAATCACTTTCAGGTCTTTTGATAAAATTCAATTGTCCACTTTCTTGCATCGGTAAAATGTTTTCTGAAAGAAAAGATGCTTTTTCGCGCAGATTTGGTTTAGTTGCCCATTCCCAATGGTTTTCGTTGGTCCAATATTTAGCATTTTTAAAAGCCACTTCATATCCTGTTCTGTCTTTATTCCAATTGACACTTCCGCCACAATGGTCAAAATGCAAATGAGTCAAAAAAACATCTGTAATATCATCACGATGAAATCCATAATTGGCTAAAGATTTATCTAAAGAGAAAGTTCCCCAAAGTGAATAATAGCCAAAAAACTTATCCGATTGTTTGTTTCCCATGCCATTGTCAATCAATATTAATCGGTTGCCATCTTCTATCAACATGCATCGAGCAGCAATATCAATTAGATTATTTTCATCAGCCGGATTGGTTTTGTTCCAAATGGTTTTAGGCACCACACCAAACATCGCGCCACCATCAAGTTTAAAATTGCCTGTTTCAATTGGATAAATTTTCATTTTGATTTTCATTTTAAAAGTGATGCAAAGTACTAAAAACGGCTTGTTTATTTGTGCTGAAATCAATTTTTTCTATAAAGTCATTCGTTATAAAAATGTTATTGAATGTCGTAAAAATGGATAATTGTGCTAACTTTGTGCTTTATTTAGACAAAATCAAAATAAGCTATGATTAAAGTATCCGATATTGCTAGAAAACGAATTGTCGACATGATGACTGATGACGGATTCGATGCTTCCAAAGATTATGTTCGCGTTGGCGTTAAAAGCGGCGGTTGTTCAGGTTTGTCATACGAATTGAAATTTGACAAAGAAATTGGCGCTAACGATAAAGTTTTTGAAGATAATAATGTGAAAATTGCTGTAGAGAAAAAATCGTTTTTGTATTTAGCAGGAACCATTTTAGAATTTTCGGGCGGTTTAAACGGAAAAGGATTTGTGTTTAATAATCCAAATGCATCCAGAACTTGTGGATGTGGAGAATCTTTTTCTCTATAAAAGAATAATAAATTATGGCAAAATATACTGAAGACGATTTAAAAGTTGAACTCGAAAGTAAAGAATACGAATACGGGTTTTATACTGATATTGAGTCGGATACCTTTCCAATTGGACTGAACGAAGACATTGTTCGTGCTATTTCTTTGAAAAAAGAAGAGCCAAAATGGATGACCGATTGGCGCATTGAAGCTTTTCGTGCATGGCAAGAAATGATTGAACCAGAATGGGCAAATGTTCGTTATGAAAAACCAGATTTTCAAGCGATTTCCTATTATTCTGCACCAAAACAAGTTGATCCAAACAAAACTTTAGACGATGTAGATTCTGAACTTTTAGAAATGTACAAAAAGTTAGGAATTTCAATAGACGAACAAAAGAAAATGAATAATATCGCCATGGATATCGTGGTCGATTCGGTTTCTGTAGCCACAACATTCAAGAAAACATTATCTGAGAAAGGCATTATTTTCTGTCCAATTTCAGAAGCAATCAAAGAACATCCTGAATTAGTAAAGAAATATTTAGGAACTATTGTTCCGCAAAAAGACAACTTTTATGCAGCGTTAAATTCAGCTGTTTTCTCTGACGGAAGTTTTTGTTATATTCCAAAAGGCGTTCGTTGCCCGATGGAACTTTCTACTTATTTCCGAATTAATCAAGCCGGAACTGGGCAATTTGAAAGAACTTTATTAATTGCCGACGAAGGAAGTTATGTTTCTTATCTTGAAGGATGCACCGCTCCAAGTCGTGACGAAAACCAATTGCACGCAGCTGTTGTTGAATTAATTGCGCTTGACAATGCAGAAATTAAATATTCTACGGTGCAAAACTGGTATCCAGGAAACAAAGAAGGAAAAGGTGGTGTTTATAATTTTGTAACCAAAAGAGGTTTGTGCGAGAAAAACGCAAAAATATCTTGGACACAAGTTGAAACCGGTTCCGCAATCACCTGGAAATATCCTTCTGTGATTTTGAAAGGTGATAATTCAATTGGAGAATTTTATTCGATTGCGGTGACTAATAATTTTCAACAAGCCGATACCGGAACCAAGATGATTCATTTGGGTAAAAACACCAAATCAACTATTATTTCCAAAGGAATTTCGGCCGGAAAATCACAAAATAGTTATCGTGGTTTGGTTCAGATAAGTGCTCGTGCTGACAATGCGCGTAACTTCTCTCAATGTGATTCGCTGTTGATGGGAAATAATTGTGGCGCACATACTTTTCCGTATATCGAAAGCAAAAATTCTTCTGCAATAATCGAACACGAAGCAACAACATCCAAAATTGGTGAAGACCAAGTTTTCTATTGCAATCAAAGAGGAATTCCAACGGAAAAAGCAATCGCACTAATCGTAAACGGTTTTAGCAAAGACGTTTTGAATAAATTACCAATGGAATTTGCCGTGGAAGCGCAGAAATTATTAGAAATTTCGTTAGAAGGATCAGTAGGTTAATCATAAATCAGAATAAAACACATTCATAAAATGTTATCAATAAAAAATTTACACGCTTCAATTGAAGACAAAGAAATACTAAGAGGAATAAATTTAACGGTTAATGCTGGCGAAGTTCATGCGATTATGGGACCAAATGGTGCCGGAAAAAGCACGTTGGCTTCGATAATTGCTGGAAATGAAAATTATGAAGTTTCCGAAGGAGAAATCCTTTTAGAAGGTGAAGATATTTCAGAATTAAAGCCGGAGGAAAGAGCACACAAAGGTGTTTTCTTGTCGTTTCAATATCCGGTTGAAATTCCAGGAGTTTCGGTAACGAACTTCATGAAAACGGCAATAAACGAAAGCAGAAAAGCCAACGGAAAAGCAGAAATGCCAGCCAACGAAATGCTGAAACTAATCCGTGAAAAATCTGAATTATTAGAAATAGATAGAAAATTCTTGTCGCGTTCGTTAAACGAAGGTTTTTCGGGTGGTGAAAAGAAGCGTAATGAGATTTTTCAGATGGCAATGCTAGAACCAAAATTAGCGATTCTCGACGAAACCGATTCTGGTTTGGACATCGATGCCCTTAGAATTGTTGCCAATGGCGTAAACAAATTGAAAAGCAAAGACAACGCAGTGGTCGTAATCACCCACTACCAGCGTTTGTTAGATTATATTATTCCAGATTTCGTCCATGTTTTAATGGATGGGAAAATCGTAAAATCAGGCGGAAAGGAATTGGCGTACGAATTAGAAGAAAAAGGATACGATTGGATTAAACAAGAGCAAGAAGCATAATGGAATTAAAAGATAAATTAGTCTCGTCTTTTATGGCCTTTGAAGAAAGTGTTGATGTAAACAATGAGTTGCACGATATTCGAACGTCAGCGATAAAAAACTTTGAAAATAAAGGGTTCCCAACCAAAAAAGAGGAAGCTTGGAAATATACTTCGTTGAATGCTGTTTTGAAAAATGATTATTCCGTTTTTCCAAAGCATGAAAATGAAATTGAATTTAAAGACGTTAAGAAATTTTTCTTGCACGAAATTGATACACACAAAATCATTTTTGTAGATGGAAAATTTAGTTCATTTTTGTCTGCAACTACACATGACGGTTTGGATGTTTGCTTAATGTCATCAGCATTGAACAAACCAAAATACAAAATGATTATTGATGAATATTTCAATAAAATTGCGAGCAAAGACGAAAGTTTAACTACGCTTAATACAGCTTTCGCTAACGAAGGCGCGTATATCAACATTCCGAAAAGTAAAGTTGTAGAGAAACCAATTGAAATTATTTATTTCTCGACTGGAGTTGAAAGCGCTTTAATGTTGCAACCAAGAAATTTGGTTATTGTTGGAGAAAATGCTCATGTTCAAATCATTGAAAGACACCAGTCTCTGAACGAAAATCCGGTGTTGACGAATTCGGTTACAGAAATTTTTGCTCTAAAACGAGCTATTGTCGATTACTACAAAGTGCAAAACGATTTGCAATCAGCCAACCTAATTGATAACACCTATATTTCCCAAAAACTACAAAGTCACGTTTCAGTTCATACCTTTTCTTTTGGTGGCAACATCACAAGAAATAACCTGAATTTCTATCATTTCGGTGAAAGAATTGACTCAACGTTAAAAGGAATTACCATTATTGGCGACAAGCAACATGTGGATCATTACACATTGGTAAACCATGCAACTCCAAACTGCGAAAGCCATCAAAACTATAAAAACATATTAGCAGGAAATGCTGTTGGCGTTTTTAACGGAAAGATTTTTGTAGAAAAAGAAGCTCAAAAAACAAATGCATTTCAGCAGAACAACAATATTTTATTAGGGGATAAAGCCACAATAAATGCCAAACCGCAATTGGAAATCTTTGCAGATGACGTAAAATGTTCTCATGGATGTACTATCGGACAGTTAGACGAAAGCGCTATGTTTTATATGCAACAACGAGGAATTCCCAAAAAGGAAGCTAAAGCGTTATTGATGTACGCCTTTTCAAATGAAGTCATGGACAGCGTTAAAATACCAGAGTTAAAAAAGCGAATTACCAAAATCATTGCTACAAAATTGGGCGTGAATTTAGGGTTTGATTTATAAAAAAAAAGGTTGTCGAAAGACAGCCTTTTTTGTTGTCTTTAATTTGCAAGAATGGAGTTAAATATTTAAGTATATTTGGTTATTCATACCTTATCAGATGACAAAATACTCAACTGAATTTACTGAAAAATTGCTTGATAAAAACTGCATATCAGATTCACAAATGGAGTCGATTAAGCAGTATGAATCTTTGGGTATTTTTTCTTTGCATAATGAACTTCGCTTTTTTCTTTATCTCGCGGTTTTAGTATTCACCTCCGGTGTCGGTAGTGTCATTTATCAAAATATTGATACTATTGGTCATAGTGCAGTGCTAGGATTTTTGTTTGTACTTATTGGAGTTGGGTGCTACTTTTGTTTTAAAAACGCAAAAGGATTTCATAAAAATGAAGTGGTCTTTGATAGTCCGGTTTATGATTATATTGTGCTTTTGTGTACCATTCTCAGCTGTGTTTTTATTGGATATTTACAATTTCAATACCAGGTTTTTGGTTACGGATTATCAAGTTTAGTTTGTAGTGCTATTGGTTTTTCTTGTGCGTATTACTTCGATAATAAAAGTGCACTTTCAATTGGAATCACCGGTTTGGCGACCTTTATCGGAATCACCGTGACACCAAAAAGCCTTCTCGAAAGTGAAATATACAGCAATCCGTTGTTGTCCTATTATGGCGTGGCATTAGGTGCTTTACTAATCCTTTGGGTTGAATATTCGAATAAAATTTCATTAAAAAAACATTTCCAATTCGTCATTATAAGCTTTGCACTTCAACTGATTGGTATTTGTAGCATAGCAGGTTTGTTGGAAACATATTGGTTTGTATTTATCTTAGTATTAGCTGTTGCGGTTTATTATTTTTATAAAATGAGTTACAAAATGGAATCCACGTTTCTATTCGTATTTACTATTGTTTATGGTTTTATCGGATTCAATATTTTGTTGTTCAAGTTTATGAAACGTATTGACTGGTCAAGGGTTGATGAGTTATTTGTAATTCTGGCCCCAATCTATTTTATAGGATCAATATTGGGATTTATAAGACTGATTCAACATTTTAATAAAGAGAAAGCATGATTGTTTTTGACAAACTACTTCTTGAAAACACCTTTTTACTTGAAGAAGCTAAAAAGCTTTACGAGCAGCGCTTTATTTCTAAAACTCAATTACAAGACATAAAACAGCAATTGCCAGCATTAAAAACCCACAATAATGTATTGATCCGAATTGGTTTTTATTTTCTAGGTTGTTTGTTGATTTCCTCCATAATGGGCGTATTGGCTTTATTTACAATTAGTTTAGCAGACCATCATTTTGGACTTATGATGTTTATTTATACTTTACTAGCTTTTGGCGGTAGTGAGTTTTTAGCTAGAGCGCAACAGCAGTTTGGCTATGGTTTAGATGATGCATTTATACTGGCTTTTCAGGGATTTTTTTGCGCTACTATTGCAATAACTTTTGAAAGTCCGTTAGCCGCTTTTGTAACATTATTCTTTATCAGTTTACTGGCTTGTATACGGTATGTTCATACAGTATCGATATTACTAAGTTTGATTGGGGTCACTGGAGCAATTTGTTATACTGTTTTAGAATTGAAACTTATCAGTTCATCATTTCTTCCTTTTATTCTTTTCATTTTGGCCACAATCCTTTATGCGGTGTTTTTGAAATTCAGTAAAAATAAAAAGGCTTATTATTATACAAATCCTATTTTAATACTTCAGGGCTTTAGCTTATTGCTGGCTTATTTCTCTTTGAATTACTTGGCAGTACGAGAACTTTCAGAATCCCTATTGGGATTAACAATTGCAAAAGGAAAAGACATTCCGTTTGCTTTTTTATTTTATGGATTTACTTTTTTAACACCTCTTTTTTACTTGGCCTATTCGCTCTTTAGCAAAGACAGATTAATGCTAATCATCGGAATTCTTACTTTTGGGTTTTCTGTTTTCACAATCCGTTTTTATTATCATATTTTGCCTATTGAAGTAGCTTTGATTTTAGGCGGAACTGTTCTTTTTGCAATTGCCTTTCTTGCAATCAGAAAATTAAAAGACAAAGAAACAGGTCTAACATTTAAACCAGCAAGAGGTTCAGAAATAGCCATATTGGCTAACATTGAAGCAGTAGTTGTAAGCACACAAGTTGATTTGAAACTACCGGAATCTCAAGATAAGATGCCGTTTGGCGGTGGTGGATTTAGCGGTGGTGGTTCAGGAGGAAAGTATTAGTTACTGCTTCAAACTCCTAATCACATCTCTCAAAAAGCCATTCATATCAAAGGCTTCACTTAATCCCATTCTTACTACAACCATATCTAAAGAAGGAACTATAATAACCATTTGTCCCTGAAAACCACTACATCGGTACATATCTCTTGGCACATCAGGAAAAACGCCGCCCGCATTCAACCAAAATTGTGCCCCATATTGTCCGTTAGAGGTATTGGTTGGTGTGGCTACATACTTGGCCCAACTTTCATCAAAAAGTTGCTCTCCGTTCCAGTTTCCTCTATGCAAATAAAGCAATCCAAACTTTGCCCAATCTCTAGTAGTTGCCCAACCATAAGAAGAACCTACAAAATTGCCTGCCATATCGGTTTCAATTACCATTGAGTTCATGCCGATTTTGTCAATCAGGGAAGAATACCAAAAATCTAAATACTCTTGATGTGTTTTGAATTGTTTTCGTAAAATTCCGGCTAGTAAATTAGTCGTGCCTGAAGAATAATTCCAATGGGTATTGGGTTTGTATTGGGCTGGTTTTTCGATTTGAGATTTGGTCATGTCTTCTGCCTGAAACAACATTTTTGTTGCATCTGATATTTTACCATAATCCTCTTCCCATTCCAATCCCGAATTCATGTGTAACAAATCGTTGAGCGTTATTTTGGAGCGTTCGTCATTCTTCCATGCTGCGATTGGAGCCGGTTTCATAATGTCGATTTTACCCTGTTTTTGCAGAATTCCGAAATAGGTTGCTGTAATGCTTTTGGTCATAGACCAACCTAAAATTTTCGAATTTTTATGGAAACCATCAGCATATTTTTCGGCAATGATTTTATCTTTATAAAGCACCACAACCGAACGTGTGCGGTTCTTTTTTTCTCCTTTTTTGTCAAATGCATTAGCGACAGCACTTTCTAATTTTGCATAATCAATACCACTAAAAACAGTATCTTTTGGTTCCATATCTCCAAAAGGATACCGCAAGTTAGTAGTACCTTTTTTTCTTTTCGGAACCTCGTAAGGTTTAGCAACATCAAAATCATCGTTAATTAAAGTCGCGCCCAAACCTTCACGGTAAATTGCTTTACGTCCTTTTAGACCAAATACAGTTGAAGTGACAAATTTTCCGGCATTATCGATGCGATTCGTTGCCCAATCTATTTTGTCGATATCATTATCGCCTTGTTCAATAATTTCCAAATTTCGACTGTCAATAAAATGACCAGAAGCTACACTCTTAGCCGAAAATCCCGATATTAAATCGAGTTTTGGATAAGTGGTAATTCCAAAATAAATTAGAAAACAAAAAAAACCAAACACAAAAGACTTTACGAAATTTTTCATGGAGCATCGAATTTGATGCAATTTACTTTTTTTGCTACAAATACACCAATAATTTCTACCAATTGTAGTATAGAGAACAAATCTTAAATATTCGTGAATTCGTGGTTTTATAAAGTCCATTTATTCTACTTTTGTATTTAGAATTTTTCTAAATAAACTCATGTTAAACATCCAAAAAATAAGAGCTGATTTCCCGATACTTTCTCAAAAAGTAAATGGCAGACCGTTGGTGTATTTCGATAATGGCGCCACCTCACAAAAGCCGCAAGTGGTTATTGATGCTATTGTAGATTACTATTCAAGGTACAACGCAAACATTCATCGCGGTGTTCATACATTGAGCCAATTGGCTACAGACGCTTATGAACAAGCTCGAATTAAAATTCAACAGCATTTTAATGCCAAGCATAACTACGAAATTCTATTCACTTCTGGAACAACTGAAAGCATCAATTTGGTTGCAAATGGTTTTACTTCGTTGTTAAAAAAGGATGACGAGATCATTGTTTCTGCTTTAGAACATCACAGTAATATTGTGCCTTGGCAGATGTTATGTGAGCATACTGGCGCGAAGTTATTGGTGATTCCAATGAATTATGATGGTGAATTGTTGATGGAGGAATACGAAAAACTGCTTTCTGACAAAACCAAATTGGTAGTTTGCAATCATATTTCAAATGGTTTGGGAACAATTAACCCAATAGAATTCATAATCGAGAAAGCCCATCAGCACGGTGCAGCTGTTTTAATTGACGGTGCTCAGGCTTGTCCGCATCTAAAACCAGATGTTCAAAAACTGAATGTTGATTTTTATGTAACTTCAGCACACAAAATGTGCGGTCCAACTGGCGTTGGAATATTATACGGAAAAGAATCATGGTTGCGAAAACTACCACCCTATAAAGGCGGTGGTGAAATGATTGCTACAGTGACTTTTGAAAAAACAACTTATGCCGATTTGCCCCATAAATTTGAAGCAGGCACACCTAATATTTGTGGTGGAATTGCCTTTGGAACTGCCATTGATTACATGAACGAAATTGGCTTTGACAACATTGCTTCTTATGAAAAAGAGTTGCTTGCCTACGGAACCAAACGATTATTAGAATTAGAAGGGATAGAAATTTACGGACCCAAAAATTTAAATAATAAAACTTCCGTAATTTCGTTTAACCTTAAAGGAATTCATCCGTATGATGTTGGTACAATTATTGACAAGTTGGGAATAGCGGTTCGAACCGGACAACATTGCGCACAGCCAATTATGGATTTTTATAAAATCCCCGGAACAATAAGAGCTAGTTTTGCATTTTACAATACCAAAGAAGAAATAGATTTGATGATTGAAGCACTAAAAAAAGCTCAAATAATGCTGTTATAAAACTAAAGATATGAAAACACTAAGTTTAATTTTCCTGACCCTTTTTTTATCTAAAGGATGCAGTAACGAAGCTCAAAATGACATTGCCAACGCTACAGTTCAATACACTGCAACTACACGAGGTTTTTTTCTAAAAATTATTGTTATCAATCAAAAGGCAACAATTTCTAGAGATAGAAATGGCGAAAAATATCCGGAACAACTAACTATTTCGGATAAAGACTGGAAAGAAATCATTAGTTATTTTGAAAAAATTGATTTAGAAAAAATACCAACATTAAAAGATCCTACACAAAAAAGATTTTATGATGGTGCTGCAATTGCCAATCTGAAAATAAGATTTCAAGATAAAAACTATGAAACTACTGATTTTGATCACGAATTTCCACCAGCAGCAATTGAAAAATTGGTCAACAAGATTGTTTCATTAGCAAGTGTAAAAGAATAAATAAAAAATCACCGAAAGTAGTTCAGGACAAAATGACAATAAAACAAATACAAGACGAAATAGTAGCAGAATTCGCAATGTTCGACGATTGGATGCAACGGTATGAATACATTATCGATTTAGGAAAAGCCTTACCGCTAATTGAGGAACAATACAAAACCGAAGACAATATCATTACCGGTTGCCAATCGAAAGTTTGGGTTCATGGCGCGCAAAAAGGAGATAAAATTGTATTTACGTCGGATAGTGATGCAATTTTAACCAAAGGAATTATTGCTATTTTAATCCGAACCTTTTCCAATCAAAAAGCAGTTGATATTTTGGATGCTAATACCGATTTCATTGATGAAATTGGACTAAAAGAACATCTGTCACCAACTCGCGCCAATGGTTTGGTTTCGATGATTAAAAAAATAAAAATGTACGCTTTGGCATATCAATCAAAAAATTAAATAATTTGAAATTCTTATTACATATATTGTTTCTTTTTTCTTTTTGGAGTTGTTTTTCACAGAAAAACTTTGATACAATACCAGAAAATGCAAAAGAGATTCATTTTGTTTATGAGATAAAATCGAGATATTTAATTAATGATGCAGGAGTTTATGCAGACGCTTTATTGTTTAAAATTGACTTTCCGAATTTAAAATATTCATTAAGAAAAAAGCCAACGGACACTTTGACTAATTGTGGTTTTTCTACCCTTAAAAATTTTACCCTTGAAGAATTAAAAAAACTAAAGGCTATAATTTACCATACAAACGAGACTATTTTTGCAGTTAATTTTATTGCAAGTAAAAAAACTGTTTTTAAGGTGATTAGAGGAAATGATGAAACTAAATTAATTTTCAAAAAATATTTTAACGAGCGCTTTGTAAACTTTAAATACAGACAAGAATTTAATTTTGTAAAAAGAACTGAAAAACGGAAATATCCCAATGTTAATTACAATTTGACATTTGATAAAATATCAAAAAACCTTGAATTTAAAAACGAAGATGACTTTGGGTTTTATTACGAAACAAAAAATAACTTACAGTTTAAAAATTTAGTGTTATTTGATAAAAAGCTTTCAAAATATATAAGTCCAAAAGTGTTTGAAAACAATAATTTTGGCATTAAAGAAATAGAAACTGTTCAAGAAACAATAACTTTGAAATCTGTTGTATATAAATAAAAAACTATGGAAGAATTTAAAGACGATATCAATTTAGGAGAAAACGTGGTCAAAACCCTAAAAGGCATTTACGACCCGGAAATCCCTGTTGATATTTACGAATTAGGATTAATCTACGACGTCATGATTAACGAAGATAATGAAGTAAAAGTATTGATGACCTTAACCTCTCCTAATTGCCCTGTGGCAGAAACATTGCCGCGTGAGGTTGAAGAAAAAATCAAAAAAATTGATACGGTCAAAGCTTGCGAAGTAGAAATTACTTTCGATCCGCCATGGAGCAAAGACTTGATGAGTGAAGAAGCAAAATTAGAATTAGGAATGCTTTAAAATACTGAAATAAATTCAGCATAAATGGACGAAATCATCAACAAAGTAGCCAATTCAGCACTCGAGGTTTTCGATTTGGAAGATTATTATCCAAACGGCATTCGAACTCAGATTGACATTTCGCAATGGCTCATAGAAGGTTTTCTGTTAAAAGAAAAAGACTTTCGCGAAGCGTTAAAAAATTATGATTGGGCGCAATATAAAAACCATTTTGTTGCCATCCAATGTGCTACAGATGCAATTATTCCAGCTTGGGCCAGTATTTTGGTTGCGGTTTACCTCGTTCCTTTTGCCAAAAAAGTGGTAATTGGCACCCTTTCTGATTTAGAGACCGCATTGTACCAAGAAATTCTTCCGACATTAGATTATTCAATATATCAGGACAAACCAGTTATCTTGAAAGGCTGTTCTAAAAAACCTGTTCCTGAGAGCGCCTATATTATGGCTGTTCAAAAACTGCAACCTTTTGCCAAAAGCATTATGTATGGCGAAGCATGTTCTGCAGTTCCTTTGTATAAAAAAGTAAAGTAGTTAGGTTTTTTTTATAACTTTTTGGATAAGTCAAATGGATTAATACCTTTGCACCGAAATTTTAAAACTAACAAAATGAAAAGAATTTTACTTATGCTTGCGATGCTATTTACAATGAATAGTCTTTTTTCACAAGTGAACGAAAAAGAATTACTTAAAAAAAATGAAGAAGCGGCAGCTAAATTAAAAGAGGGAAAGCCAAATGGTTGGGCCAAAAAAGGGACGTTTACTTTCTTAGCGAATCAAGCGTCTTTCAACAATTGGTTAGCAGGTGGACAAAGCAATATTTCTGGAAATATTGGCTTAAACTATGATTTTAATTATAAAAGTGACAATTGGAACTGGGATAACAAAATCATTGCAGGATATGGTTTGACTAAAATAAAAGGGCAAGACATTCAAAAATCGGATGACCGATTTAATTTCAATTCCCTTGCCGGTAGAAAAGCATCTGGCGATTGGTATTACTCCTTGTTTTTTAACTTCATGACACAATTTGATTCAGGTTTTGATTTGGCTTCAGGTATAAAAACCTCCCATTTCTTTTCACCAGCTTATTTCCAATTTGGACCAGGTATGTTGTGGAAAAAAAGTGACAATCTAAAAGTTAACATTGCGCCTGCAACTTCTAAATTAATTATTGTTCATTCTCATTTTACCGACTTAGGACCATCATTTGGGGTTAAGCAAGGAGAATCTTCTCGTTACGAGTTTGGTGCAGCAATTAATGGCTACTATAAATTTAATGCCATGGAAAACGTGGCTGTTGAAAACATTTTGAATTTATATTCTAATTATTTAGAAGATGCTCAAAACGTTGATATCGACTATACATTAAATGTTGTTATGAAGATTAATAAAACATTAACCACCAATCTTGCGTTTCAAACAATATATGACGACAATGCTTTCAGAGGATTTCAGGTGCGTCAAGTAATTGGTTTAGGCGTTAATTACGGTTTCTAAAATAACAGTAAAGCATAAAAAAAGTCCCGACTGAAATTTCAATCGGGACTTTTCTATTTTATCTAAATGCTTGTTCCAAATCCGCTAGCAAATCGACGATATCTTCAACACCGGTGCTTAATCGGACTAGGTCGTCAGTAATTCCAATTTCTTTTCGTTTGTCTTCCGGAATAGAAGCATGTGTCATTAAAGCCGGATGATTGGCCAAACTTTCAACGCCACCAAGCGATTCTGCCAAAGTGAATACTTTTAGTTTTTCTAGAAAAGCTATGGCATCTTCTTTCTTGCCCGATTTAAAAGTAAACGAAACCATTCCGCCAAAACCACTCATTTGCTTCTTGGCAATCTCATGAAACGGATGATTTGGTAATCCAGGATAATAAACCGTAGCTACTTCGGGATGATTGCTTAGGAATGCCGCAACTTTTTCACCGTTTTCGCAATGTCTTTGAACTCGCAAATGCAAAGTTTTGATTCCGCGTAAAACTAAGAAGCTATCCATTGGCCCAAGCGTTGCGCCCGTGGCAAATTGTTTGAAATGCAATTCATCGCCTAAATCTTTATCTTTGATAATCAAAGCACCGGCAATAACATCTGAATGTCCACCAAGGTATTTAGTAGCCGAATGCATTACAATATCAGCACCCAAATCCAAAGGTTTTTGAAGATAAGGTGTGGCAAAAGTATTGTCAACGGCAAAAAGAATGTTGTGTTTTTTAGTGATTGTTGCAATCGCTTGAATATCGGCTAATTTCATTAACGGATTGGTTGGCGTTTCAACCCAAACGAGCTTAGTATTTTCATTGATGAGCGATAGAAATTTAGCACTATCGTTCATATCTACAAAGTGAAATTTTATTCCGCTGTCTTTGTATAATCTTGTAAATAATCTATAAGTTCCGCCGTATAAATCGTCCATTGCAATGATTTCGTCACCCGCTTTGAACAAGCGTAGCAAACAATCAGTTGCCGCTAATCCTGATGAAAAAGCTAATCCACGTGCACCATTTTCTATTGACGCCAAAGCATCTTCTAGTGCTTGTCTTGTTGGATTTGCAGCACGAGAATATTCGTAATCACCAACCGGCTTTCCAGGCGATGTTTGTGCGTAAGTTGAGGTTTGAAATACTGGAGGCATTACGGCTCCTGTAACTTTTTCATGATGTTGGCCACCATGTATGACTTTAGTGTTGAATTTCATCTTAATTTAATATTGGTTTTAAGTGAAGGTGTAACGCCACCAAAAAGAGGACGTTTCATTTTCAATAAATTTTTGGCAAATATATTTTAATTTTTTGGATGCTTGAGCGAGTTTAACGTTATATAAACTTCTTAATTTGCATCATTATACCAATGTGAAGTGCCTCATGATAATTATTGAATTCCATAGCGTCTTTTGCAGAAGTTAAATGAAAACCGATTCCTGTGGTAAATTCTGCATAGTTTTGAAATACATTTTCTGAAAAATCTTTTTTGGTTTGTTCCAAAGTAGAAAATAGCAACTTTTTGATTTCGTTTAATGCTGCTTGCTCAACATTATGTTCTGGCTTTGAACCTTTTTTGAATTTTTCAACCATTTCATCGGAAACCATCATTGCTAGTCCAGACAATTTATAAACCAACATTTGTTGAACGACAACAATATGTCCAATATTCCAAATTAAATTATTACTAAAACCTTCCGGAATAGTATTGAGTTGTTCTAAAGAATTATTTTCCAAAAAGCGTAACAATATGTTTCTGCTAGTTTTGTTTATGTTGAATGTTGCTTCCATTATTTCTAAATTTTTAATAAAAATACATATTATAAGTTTCAAATGATTTTCCTTTGCAAAAAGAAATTCCATGACCAATAAAATTTATTATTTAGCTTCTTGTGATACGTGTCGCAAGATTATTAAATCATTGCCAAACACCGATAAGCTGGAGTTTCACGACATTCGTCAAAATCCTATAACACTGGAACAACTAGAAGAACTGCATTCGCTTTCAGGAAGCTATGAAGCATTATTCAGCAAAAAAGCACAACTTTATAAATCAATGGATTTAAAAAACAAATCGCTAACAGAAGCCGATTATAAAAAATATCTTTTAGAACATTACACTTTCTTGAGCCGCCCAGTTTTTATTATTGACAATAAAATTTACATTGGCAACGGGCAAAAAAACATCATAGAAGTTACTAAAGTTCTAAGCTAATGTCAAAAAGAAAATGGGCATTATTAGCCGCTATGATGGTTTCAGTAATTTATGGCCTTTCGTTTACGATTGCCAAAGATGTGATGCCAGCATATGTTAAACCTTTCGGGTTTATATTACTGAGAGTTTTTGGAGCTACTGTATTGTTTTGGGGCGTTTCTTTTTTTGGGCCAAAAGAAAAAATCCAACGTCAAGATTTCCCGCGTATCATTGCCGCAGCTTTCTTTGGAGTGGCTTTAAACATGCTTACTTTTTTTAAAGGATTAAGTTTTACCTCTCCTATTTCGGCAGCAGTGATTATGGTTACAACACCAATAATTGTATTGATTTTGTCGGCGATTATTATGAAAGAGCGCATGCAACTTCGTAAGATTTTCGGAATTCTACTCGGACTTTTAGGTACAGGTTTTTTGATTTTGTATGGAAAATCGATTGGTACTGCCACTAATGCCTCGTTTGGTAATTTACTCGTTTTCATCAATGCAGTATCCTATGCTTTTTATCTGATAGTAGTGAAAAAACTAATGGATAAATACAATGCCTTCACGTTTGTAAAATGGATTTATACTTTTGGTTTGCTGATGGTTTTGCCATTTGGCTGGACGGATTTCCAAGAAATTAATTGGGCAACAATTCCAACGCTTATTCTTTGGGAAATTGCTTTTGTAGTAGTCTTTACCACCTTTTTCACGTATTTGTTTAACTTAGTTTCAATGCGCGAATTAAAACCAACAACCGTTGCGGTTTTCATTTATCTACAACCACTTTTTGCCACAATTTTTGCTATTAGTTTAGGAAAAGATGCGCTATCACTCGTCAAAATAGTTTCAGCCCTTTTGATATTTGTTGGAGTTTATCTTGTGACAATGAAGAAAAGTTCGAAGTCAGCATAAAAACTCAACACTTACAACTCAACACTGAACACTTTTATTTACTTTTGATATCTATTAAAAAATACCAATGATACAATCAATGACTGGTTTTGGAAAGGCAACCTTGCAATTACCAACCAAAAAAATTACCGTAGAAATTAAATCACTAAACTCAAAAGGGTTAGATTTAAATACTAGAATGCCATCTGTTTTTCGTGAAATGGAATTGGGACTGCGCAACCAACTTTCACAAAGATTAGAGCGGGGAAAAATTGATTTTTCATTGTATATAGAAGCTACGGGTGAAGAAACATCCTCTAAAATCAACGTCCAAATTATCAGAGGGTATATCAACCAAATGAAAGCCGTGATTCCGAATGCGGATGAAACCGAATTAATGAAAATGGCAGTCAGAATGCCAGATGCCTTAAAAACGGAACGCGATGAAATTGATGAAAACGAATGGAAAAAAATACAGACCGTCATTGATGAAGCTCTAGAAAATATTGCCCAATTCAGGAAAGATGAAGGGGTTTCGTTAGAGAGAGAATTTTTACACCGAATTGCCAATATCATGACTTTGATGAACAATGCCGTTGCTTATGATGCCGAACGAGTTGAAACGGTAAAAACCAGATTGCGCACCGCATTAGATGAACTAAAAGAAAACGTAGACGAAAACCGTTTTGAACAAGAATTGATTTTTTATCTAGAAAAATACGACATCACTGAAGAGAAAGTTCGTTTGGAAAATCACTTAAATTATTTCATAGAAACCATTGCAGGAACTGAAGCTAACGGTAGAAAATTAGGTTTCATCACTCAGGAAATGGGAAGAGAAATCAACACTATGGGATCTAAATCCAATCATACCGAAATGCAGAAATTGGTTGTGATGATGAAAGATGAATTGGAAAAAATTAAAGAACAGGTTTTGAATGTTTTGTAAAGCAAATAGAATATAGCGCAAAGTAAAAAGATTTTATACCATGCAAAAAGGGAAATTATTAGTATTCTCAGCGCCATCAGGTTCAGGAAAAACAACAATAGTAAGACATTTATTGGCACAACCAGATTTGAATTTGGAATTTTCAATATCTGCTGCAACGCGAGAACTTCGTGGCGAAGAAGTTGATGGAAAAGAGTACTATTTCATGTCGATTCAACAATTTAAAAAACACATCAAAGCCGACGATTTTATTGAGTGGGAAGAAGTATATCGCGATAATTTTTATGGAACCTTAAAAAGCGAAGTGGAACGTATTTGGGCCAAAGGCAAAAACGTAATTTTTGACATTGACGTTTCTGGCGGATTGCGAATTAAATCTAAATTTCCACAAGAGACTTTAGCAGTTTTTGTTAAACCACCGAGTGTTGACGAATTAAAACGCCGTTTGAAAGAGCGCTCTACAGAAAGTGAAGATAAAATCAATATGCGTATTGCTAAAGCACATGTTGAGTTGGCGACCGCACCGCAGTTTGACACAATCATAAAAAACTATGATTTGGATGTAGCAAAGAAAGAAGCATACGAATTGGTAAAAGAGTATGTAAAATAAGTCGAAAGGGAAATGGGATAAGGCAAAGAGCTAATCCCTTTTCCCTTATCCTTAATCCTTTAAAAATGAAAATCGGACTCTATTTTGGCACCTTTAATCCCATTCATATTGGGCATTTGATTATTGCTAATCACATGGCAGAGCATTCTGATTTGAATCAGATTTGGATGGTCGTTACCCCTCACAATCCGCTTAAGCAAAAAACCACGCTACTAGATGATTATCAGCGTTTGCACATGGTAACTTTAGCTACAGAAGATTTCATTACAATCAAACCCTCTGATATTGAGTTCAAATTGCCACAACCCAATTATACGGTAACAACTTTAGCGCATTTAGAAGAAAAATATCCTCAGCATGAGTTTGCTTTAATCATGGGAGAAGACAACTTAAAGTCGTTACATAAGTGGAAAAACTATGAAGTAATTTTACAAAATCATCACATTTATGTGTACCCAAGGTTAAACGCTGGCGAACTAGAGGAGCAGTTCGTAAATCATCCAAAAATTCACAGAGTTTGTGCTCCGGTAATTGAACTTTCTTCAACATTTATACGTGAAAACATTAAAAACAAAAAAAATGTAGCTCCGATGTTACCGCACAAAGTTTGGGAGTATATTGATAGCAGCTCATTTTATACTAAGTAATTTATTGTTTTAAAAACTTAGTGATTTTCATTGTATTTCCAATAGTTGTTTGAGCCAAATACCAACCATTTGCTAAGCTTGAAACATCTATTTTTACTTCCGAATACCGGTTTGTTTTTGATAGCATCTTTTGTCCAAGAAGATTTAAAATTGTGATTTCTGCAATACTTTCTGAAGCTGAAATAGTTAAAATATCGGTTACTGGATTTGGATAACTTCGCAAGTTAGAAGCATTAAAATTGGACAAACCAAGTTCTGCATCAACCCTAACATTTACGACAAAAGAATTCATGCCATCACTATTAGAAGCACTAATCGTATACTCTGTTGAAGGGGAAATCACGGTAGGTGTTCCGCTAATGGTTCCTGTGGCTGTGTCAAAAGTCAAACCCGCTGGCAAATCAGGCCAAATAGAATATCCATACCTTTTGATTTTTCGAATTTTGTTATTTCCATAATCGCAAACATAAACATTGTTTGAAGTGTCAACAGCAACTCCTGTTGGAGCATTAAATTGTGCTGAACTTGAAATCCCGTCAGTTGTTCCAATCGTTCCCGTTCCGGCATAAGTAGAAACAATTCCGTCTGGTGTACATTTTCTAATTTTATGATTTTCTTGATCGGTAATAAATAAATTATTATTCCGATCAACCGCTACTATTGCTGGATAATGAAAACTTGCTTCACTTCCAATTCCATCACCAGAACCAATCAAACCGGTTCCGGCAAAGGTTGTAACATTTCCAGAAGTGTCTATTTTACGAATTTTATTGTTGTAATAATCAGCTACAAAAACAACTCCATATTGGTCTACACCCACTCCGGTTGCGCCATTAAATTGAGCTGTTGCTACAGTGCCATCGGCTGAACCCATGATTCCCGATCCGGCAAAAGTGGTAACCGTTCCATCAGGAGTAATCTTCCTTATGGTATTGTTTCCAAAATCGGCAACTAGCAAATTATCATTGGCATCAACTGCCATTCCGGCTGGAAAATAAAAACTAGCAGCAGTTCCAATTGCATTCGCAGCACCAATAGACCCACTTCCTGCAAAAGTAGAAACGGTTCCGTCAGGGGTAATTTTTCGAATTTTGTGATTGCTTTGATCGGAAATAAAAAGATTGTCTTGCGAATCAAAAACGGCTCCATCCGGAAACCTGAAACTTGCTGCTGTTCCAATACCATCAGTTGAACCGGATATTCCTGAACCTGCAAATGTTGTTACATCGCCATTGGGAGTTATTTTCCGAATCTTATGATTGCTCCTGTCCACCACAAAAATAGTTCCATGACTATCAATAGCAACAACTGTGGGCAGATTAAAACTAGCTTCAATTCCATTTAAATCTGCAGAACCAACACTTCCTGATCCCGCAAAGGCAGTTACCAAAGTTTGAGCTATTACATTTCCGCCGCTGTTGTTTGGAACTAGGTTAGGAATTGATTGGTTTACCGTAAAGATATTTGGCGTGTTATAACTAATAATTGGGGCTTGAGAATGAACCAAATTTAAAGTAAACAACAAATAAATAGTAATTTTTTTCATGATTTCTGATGGGTTAATCTGTTGCAAATGTACTGTAAAAAGCGAAACAGATTGCTTTATAACTAGTACCACGTGTAATGGTTTTAGTAAAATATTTTTAGTAGAAAATGGAATAGTAAAGAAATTTATTTTAAAAAAACGGCTCTAAAATTTATACTCCTTATTCGTCTAAAAGGGGTAGAATATATTGGAATTAGTACTTTTTATAAAAATAACATGTGATAAATTTGTTAACAATCATTTACCACTTGTTCGTGATAGCTTTGTGTAAATTTGTATCCTAAAATAAAATAACGTAACATGTTAAACTTTGAACTTTACAATCCAACAAATTATATTTTTGGCAAAAATCAAATCCAAAAACTTTCAGAATTAATTCCTAACGACGCTAAAATATTACTGGTTTATGGCGGAGGCAGCATTTTTAAAAATGGTGTTTACAATCAGGTTAAAACAGCGTTATCGAATTACGAAATCATTGAATTTGGTGGTATTGAACCCAACCCGCGTTTTGAGACGTTGATAAAAGCTGTTGCACTAGTTCGCGAGCAAAACATCAATTTTATTTTGGCAGTTGGAGGCGGAAGCGTTATTGATGGTGTAAAATTTATTTCGGGTGCAGTGGGATATGAAGGGAATCCGATAGCTATTCTCAAAAATAAAGTCTTATTTAAAGACGTAACCAAAGTTATTCCATTTGGAACCGTATTAACATTACCCGCAACAGGCAGCGAAATGAATTCAGGTGCTGTAGTTACCATCGAAGCTACACAAGAGAAGTTAGTTTTAGGCGGCAGTGCATTGTTTCCAAAGTTTTCTATTGTTGACCCAACACTAATTGAATCCTTGCCTAAAAGACAATTGCAAAACGGAGTAGTAGATGCGTTTACACATGTGATGGAACAATATTTAACGTTTCCACATGATGCATTATTACAAGATCGATTTTCGGAAAGCATTTTAAAAACATTAATAGAAATTGGTCCAAAAGTAGTAGAAGCTCCCAAAGATTATAAGTTAGCTTCTAACTTTGCTTGGTGTGCTACAATGGCATTGAACGGTTTAATTCAAAAAGGAGTTCCGAGTGATTGGGCTACACATATGATTGGCCACGAATTAACAGCTTTATATGAAATAGATCACGCTAGAACTTTAGCTATTATTGGGCCCAATTTATACCGCGTGATGTTTGATAGTAAGAAAGAAAAATTGGCACAATATGGAGAACGTGTTTGGAATGTTACCGGAAATACTACTGAAGAAAAAGCCAATAAAGCCCTCGAAAAAACTATTGAATTTTTACACACTATGGGTATGAAAACTAAACTTTCTGAATGTACAAGTGATTATAAAAACACTGCTGATATTATTGTTAACCGTTTCGAGGAACGAGGCTGGAAAGCATTGGGAGAAAAGCAAAACATTACACCCGATAAAGTGCGAGAAATAGTTGAAATGAGTTATTAATGGCAGAATAAAAAGAGTAGCTTTTGGATTAATTCTTTAAAAAACAGTATTTTTGAAATATTAAATTTTTTGAAATGAATGAATCCCCAAAATTTGCGGTGATTGGAGGCGGAAGCTGGGCAACAGCCATTGCAAAGATGTTGTGTGTTAATCTGGACGAGATTGCTTGGTACATGCGTAATGAATCAGCAATTGATCATATAAAAACTCAAAAACACAATCCCAATTATTTGAGCTCTGTTGAGTTTGATACCAAAAAACTTAGGTTAACCTCAGATATCAATGAAGCTGTGGCTTATGCTGATTATATCATTTTTGCAATTCCATCCGCATTTTTAAGTACAGAATTAGAAAAATTAACGGTCAGTTTGAAAGACAAAGTTATTTTTTCTGCTATTAAGGGAATTGTTCCAGAAACATTCTTGATTGTTGGAGAACATTTTCATCAAAAATATGATATTCCATATGAAAACATAGGCGTAATTACAGGTCCGTGTCATGCAGAAGAAGTCGCTTTGGAAAGACTTTCTTATCTAACAATTGCATGTGGTGACGCAGCTAAAGCCAAAGTGGTTGCCAAAGTTTTGGCGGGAAATTATATCAAAACTAAAATCTCAGATGACATTATAGGTACAGAATATGCCGCGATGTTAAAAAATATTTATGCAATAGCAGCCGGAATTGCCCATGGATTAGGGTATGGCGATAATTTTCAATCGGTGATTATGAGTAATGCGATTCGAGAAATGAAAAAGTTCATCCGAAAGGTGCACAAAATGAAACGAAATATCAATAACTCAGCATATTTGGGCGATTTATTGGTTACAGGTTATTCGGTGTTTTCACGCAATCGAATGTTTGGAAATATGATAGGAAAAGGCTACACTGTAAAATCGGCAATGATGGAAATGAGCATGGTGGCAGAAGGATACTATGCCGTAAAAAGTGCTTATAAGTTAAACCAAGAATACAAAGCTAAAACACCTATTATTGATGCCGTTTATGAGATTTTGTACGAAGGGAAACAAGCCAAAGCCGTCTTTAAAAAATTAACAGAAAAATTAGATTAAAATGAACGAAAGGTGGAAGTACCAGATTAAAACTGGTTTGCCTTTTGGGTTTAGTATGCCCATTATCCTAACTTTGTGGGACTGGTATGACACTTCATTTACAGAAGCTTTTTTTACTAAAAAATTTCTAATTAGTGTAGTTGTTTTTATTTTCGTCGGAGTTTTTGCCATTGGGTATTCCAATTGGAAAGAGAAACAAAAAAACGAAATGTATAACAAAAATTAATACTCTTCAAGTACTGTACAATCCAAAAGCACTTAAAAAAAATCGCGTAAATACTTGTTAATTAACAAATAACAATTATTTTTGATTTATGACTCAGAAATATATAATTGGCATAAGCACTTTGATGTTGTTTTTTACACTGCAAAGTAATGCCCAGAAACAAGGGCAATCACTTATTGATTCTTTGCTGACAGAACTTCCAAGAACAAAAACAGAGAGGCAAAAAGCCATGCTTCTTAATGACATTTCTAATTCCTATGGACAGATTGATGCAAAAAAAGCCATTCAATATGGTGAAAGCGCTTTAAACTTAGCACAAAAGAACGGATGGAAAGATATCCTTTCACGTACCTACAATTTGTTAGGAATGAATAATCAGCGTTTAAAAAATTATGATGCTGCTATTGATTACTATTTAAAAGCATTGAAGATTAATGAGGACGCAGGCAATAAAAAGAATATCGCTTCTTTATCAGCAAGTATTGGTTCTTTATATTACAGTAAAAAGGACACTTCTAACGCATTGGATTATTATCTACGAGCAGCTAAATTCAACGAAGAAATCGGAAATAAAAAAAGCCTTCAGGTATTGTATAGCAACATTGGAAACGTTTATAATGACATGGCTAATATTCCAAAAGCACTTGAGTACTTTTTGAAATCATCTGATTTAAACGAAGGCGTTGGAAATCAAAAAGAAGTTGCCAGTATGGCTACAAACATTGCTAATATTTACAAAAGCCAGAACAATCCTAAAGCACTTGATTATTATTTAAAATCTCTTAAAATAAACGAATCACTTGACAATGTTAAAGGAGCAGCGTTAAATTCAAATAGCATTGGAGCACTTTATTTCACTCAACAAAATTATTCAAAAGCGCTCGAATATTATTCGAAATCACAAAATGCATTTGAGCAAATTGGAAATAAGGAAGGAGCAGCCAGGAACACCGGAAACATTGGGATAGCCTATTTAGAAATGGCTCAGGATTCCAGAAATACTGGCGACCGTAAGCAATCGCTTCAACAAGCAATAGATAAATTAGATAGTGCAGTTGAACAACTTACCGCAATCGGAAGTACTGAAGCAAGTCAGCAATTTTCTAAATCATTGACGTTTGCCAAAAGCTTGTCAGCTGGAGATATTCCGTCAAAAGCTACTGCTTCTAAGCGTACCAAAAGTGACACTGTGTATATTCGAGAAGACAGATCGAAAGAGTATAACCAAGCTCAGGCGAATTTAAAATCAGAATACAGTCGAAAACAAGATTCCATTAAACTAGAAAGCCGTAACAAAGAGCTCAATTTCAGCAAAGAAATGGATTTACAACAGCTAAAATTTGAGTATGAAAAAAAACAAGCACAAGCTAAAACAGATGAAGAACGGCAATTGTTAAAACAAGAAGAAGAAACCAAACGCCAACGAATAGAGCGTAATTACAGAACATTAATAAATGCCGTTCAAACCGAACAGCAATTAGCACAAGCAAAACAAGAAAAGAAGAACGTTATAGCTCAGGCAGAAATTAAACGTCAGAAGAATATTCGTAATGCTACAACTGTTTTCGCTGGATTGATTCTAATTATGGCATTTTTAGTTTACCGTAATTTCAGAAATCAAAAAAAATCATACAAAATAATATCGGAAGCCAACCGAACTATTCTTATTGAAAAACAACGTTCAGAAGAGTTGCTTTTAAATATTCTTCCTTATGAAATAGCAGAAGAATTAAAATTAAATGGTAAAAGTGAAGCGCGATTTTATAATGAAGTTTCCGTCTTGTTTACCGATTTTGTCGACTTTACTCAAACATCGGAAAAACTCAAACCAGAACAATTAGTTGCCGAACTCCACGAATGTTTTTCAGCATTCGATGAAATAATTGGTAGAAATGGATTAGAAAAAATCAAAACCATTGGAGATGCTTATATGGCTGTATGTGGCTTGCCAGAAACTTCCCATGATCATGCAAAAAGAACAGTTCAAGCAGCAATTGAAATACGAGATTTTATTAGTGATAGAAGAACCCACGAAAATGTATTTGAAATACGGATAGGAATCAATAGCGGACAAGTGGTTGCCGGAATTGTAGGTGTAAAAAAATTCGCTTACGACATTTGGGGAGATGCTGTAAATACCGCTTCAAGAATGGAAAGTAGTGGTGAAGCCGGAAAAATAAATATCAGTAAAAGCACCCAAGAATTGGTAAAAAATGATTTTATTTGTGAATACAGAGGCAAAATAAACGCCAAACACAAAGGGGAAATAGATATGTATTTTGTTGAAAAAAAGGGGTAATAAATGGAGTTTTCAAAAGCAAAATTGCACATAAATAGACGGCTGAAAAAAGAATTACCAAAATACTTATACTATCACAGTACAGAGCATATCAAAGATGTTTATGATTCTGTAAAACAAATTGCAGCCAAAGAAGGAGTGAAAGGCGAAAACCTTAAATTACTTTTGATTGCAGCAATGTACCATGATAGTGGTTTTATGATTCAGGCTAAGAATCACGAGAAACTCTCTTGTGATATTGTACAAGAAACACTACCAGATTTCGGATTTTCGCCTGAGCAAATCCAAAAAATATGTGGTATGATAATGGCCACTAAAATACCCCAAAATCCTCAAAATCATTTAGAAGAAATTTTGTGTGATGCCGACCTTGATTATTTGGGCAGAGAAGACTTTTTTAAAATTGGCAACCACCTTTTTGAGGAACTAAAATCCTATAAAATTGTCAATTCAGAAAGAGATTGGGATCTTTTGCAAATTGGCTTTTTAGAACAGCACAATTATTTTACAAAAACTGCTATTGCTATACGAAAACCCCAAAAAGATTTATATTTAACCCTTTTAAAAGAAAAAATTCAAAGCAATGATTGAATCCAAAAAATTAATTATTTATGATTATTTATACATTGCTGTTGGCGCTATCATAAGTGGTTTTGCTTTAAAGAGTTTTTTAGTTCCTGAACATTTTCTTGATGGTGGGGTTACCGGAATATCGTTGCTGCTCCACGAAGTTTATGGTTGGAATATAGCGGTGTTGATTATACTTTCTAATCTTCCATTTATTATTCTTGGAGCCAGACAAATAGGCAAAGGTTTTGCCATTAAATCATTAGTAGGTGCAGTCATCTTTGCATTGTGTCTTAGCTTTTTTCCCTATCCAGAATTTCATTTTGACAAATTACTTACTTCAACTTTTGGAGGCTTTTTTCTTGGATTAGGTATTGGTCTCGGAATGCGGGGCGGATGCGCATTAGACGGAATTGAAGTCTTAGCGCTTTATACGTTAAAACGTACCGGATTTACCATGAGTGAAATTATTCTTGGAATAAATGTGATTTTATTTTTAATAGCTGCCTTTTATCTGGGTTTTGAAACGTCGCTTTATGCTTGTCTAACGTATTATACGGTTACTAAAACGATAGATTATATTGTGGAAGGTCTGGAGGAATATACTGGTATTACCATCATTTCTGGTCAAAGTGAATTAATTAAAGAAAAATTGGTTTTAGAACTTGGACGCGGTATTACGGTATACAAAGGAGAACGCGGATTTTTAAAAGACAAATTTGAGGAAAGTCATGATTGCGATATTATATTTACGATTATTACCAGACTCGAAGTAAGGCGTTTGAAAAATATCGTTATGAATATTGATGAAAAAGCTTTTATTTTTACCTACACCATAAAAGAGGCTGCAGGCGGTGTATTAAAGCGTATTAAATCGCATTAATTATTCCCAGAAGTTTATCTCACAATAACACCATCTACAAATAAAATGGGCACTTCCTCTACATAATCTGGAGTGATGCTTTGTGCTCTAAATATGAATTTTTTGTCGTAAAGTGTGCTACCAATGAAATACGTTACCATAAACTCGTTGTTTAATCGGAGGACATTTTGTTCAACCATTTCGATTTTAACAACGGACACCGCCGGAATATGAACAAAGGCATGACGCAAGAGCGACGTTTTTTTCATTTCACCATCTAGAGTCCCAAATGCTTTTGAAACAACCATTACGGAGTCTAAATTAAAGTCAGAATCGTTGATAAGATAAACGTACCAAACCTTTTCCATAAAATCATCACTCCATTCCTGAACTGCAGCTAGGAAAACGTTTTCAACTTCGGGGATTTTTATGTCTGATTTCATTTTGAGATAATAGATGATAGATTCAAAGATAATAGACAGAAGTCTTTCATCTATCCGTCTTTTATCTATTTTCTTTTTTAAATACTCGACTTAAATTGCTCTAGGAAGCGCACATCGTTTTCATAGAACATTCGGATATCACCAATTTGGTATAATAACATGGCAATTCGCTCAATTCCCATTCCGAATGCGAATCCGTTATATTCGTCAGGATTGATTCCACAGTTTTTTAAAACATTTGGATCAACCATTCCGCAACCCATAATTTCTAACCAACCCGTTCCTTTGGTGATACGATAATCGGTTTCAGTCTTTAAACCCCAGTAAATATCAACTTCAGCACTTGGCTCTGTGAATGGGAAATAGCTTGGTCTCAAACGAATTTTTGACTTTCCAAACATTTCTTTAGTGAAATATAAAAGCGTCTGCTTCAAATCGGCAAACGAAACCTCTTTATCAATATACAAGCCTTCCACTTGATGGAAAATACAATGCGAACGCGACGAAACCGCTTCATTTCTGAAAACTCTTCCAGGAGAAATCGTTCTGATTGGTGGTTTGTTGTTTTCCATATATCGAACTTGCACTGATGAGGTGTGTGTACGCAACAAAACATCCGGATTAGTTTGAATGAAAAAAGTATCCTGCATGTCTCTTGCCGGATGGTATTCTGGTAAGTTCAAGGCCGTAAAGTTGTGCCAATCGTCTTCAATTTCTGGACCTTCAGAAACATTAAATCCAATAGTGGAGAAAATATCAATAATTTGATTTTTTACTAAAGAGATAGGGTGACGCGAACCAATTGTAATTGGCTCAGAAGGACGAGATAAATCACCGTAAATCCCAATACTTTCTACTTTACTTTCTAAAGCTTCTTGTATTGATTTTACTTTGTCTTCACAAGTATTTTTAAGCGTATTGATTACTTGACCAAATTCTTTTTTTTGGTCGTTAGGAACATTTTTGAATTCGGCAAATAGGTCTTTCAACAATCCTTTGCTTCCTAAAAATTTTATACGAAATTGCTCCAAAGTTGCCGTATCATCCGTAGTAAAAGCTGCTGCTTCTCCAATATATTCTTTAATCTTGTCTATCATCAGTCAATTTGTAAAGGTGCAAATTTAATGTTTTTTTGCAGTTAAGGAAGTCAATACCGTTTATAAGTTTAGTAAAAATAGAATTTAAGCAAATCTAAACCCATAAACTTTCTAAACTTGATACCCTTTTTAATCTACTCAATAACCTCTTTCTCCAAAAAATAATTCACAATCGCTTCTTTCATCAAAACTGATTGTTCTCCAGCTCTAAGTGCTGGCAATTCTTCTTTGATTTTGTAGTGCGGCCAACCCTCTTTGTCGTAGAAATCAAATTCATAGAAACCATAAGGTTCCAACAAGCGGCAAATTGCGATGTGCATGAGGTTTAATTTTTCGTCTTTCTTGAAAGTTTGGTGTATTTTGCCCAATTCTTGCACTCCGATTAAGTATATGATCGCATCCAAATCCAATACATCTCCTTCAGCAAACTGATTAGAAAGGATTGATACTACTGATTTCCAGCGGTTTTTTAATTGTTCGTCTCTTGACATTTGACATTTGAAATTACGAATTACGATTTTAAAAAGTAAATGAAATCCGGATTAAGTTGGTAAAGATAGTCAGCTAAAAGCTAAAAGCTAATTTTTAATTTCCTTAATCGTACTTTCTTCAATCCAACCGGTCGTTTCGTCAGTGAGTTCAACTTTTTTCCAGTTGGCTATGCTTTCTATGATGAAGACTTTTGTTCCTTCGTGTAGCAAAGTCGCGTCCTGCGCACTAGTTTTGGGTTCGCTTTTTAAGGGAGCAGTTTCGGTAAAAACAATAGCTGGTCTTTCGTTTTGGTTTCGATTTCTTTCATAAAATCCTGAGACACTACTCAGCAAAATTCCCAGAAACCCAAAGAACATTCCGATGAAGAAAATGCGTTTCAAAACTGTTATTAGCGAAAAATAATACCCAATAAAAAACACTAAAAACAACACAGCAAAACCGACGGAAATCCAAGCCCAAGTGTCATAATGGTATTTCGAAGTAAAGTCAGAAAGCAGTTTGTTGAAACCCACTTTTGGAATCACTTTAATATCGTCAATTGCCATTTTTCGGGCAAATTCGAGGTTGGTTTTGATTTCCGAATCATTTGGATTCAGCAATAATGCTTTTTCATAATTAAATATCGCTGGCGCAACTTTGTGAAGTTTGTAATAACAATTTGCCAAATTAAAGTACAATTCAGCCGATTGTTTATTTTCTTTTACAATGTTTTCATAATTCTGAATCGCCATCTCATATTTGCCATCTGCATAATATTGATTTCCAGTTTCAAAAGGACGATAAGGGTCAGTTGCAAAAGCAAAAGCAGCGGTCAACAAAAATATAATCAGTATTTTTTTCATTATTTTAATTGCTTTTCCAATTCAGATATAATCACTACCGCTTTATCATAATCGTTTTGAATAGCCGATTCAGACGCTTGCGCATAACGAGCCAATTCGCAGTGTTCTGTTACCAAAATAAACTCAGAAACAGTATCAGAACTTGCTTTTCGCGAAAGCAATAATTCCGTTATTTTTTCTTTGCTCATTTCTGAAGTTTCAATGTGAAGTTTCGCCTTCAGGAAATTGTGCATGGCTTTTTCAAGTGCAATATAAAAAGGTTCTTTATTTCCTAGATGTTTCTTCGCTTCGCCTAAATATTTTCTGGCCAAAGCATTCGATTTTTTAACTTTGTTTCCAGCAACATCATTGTCTGACGCTTCTTTTCTTCGCTTGCCAACAATTAAAAGTGGAATCGCTAAAAAGGGTAATATCACTAAAGAATAAAACATACCAGAGCCTATAAAATCTTTTTTCTGTCTTGGTTGCAATGAAGTTTTCTGTTTAATATAGGCAAACGATTTCGTTACTTCCAATTTGGTTTTAGCAGTGTCATTTGTATTAGTTTTTTCTGTACTTGCTATACTTGGTCCATCCAAAACAGTTACAGTAATGGGTTGGGAAGTGATGGTTTTATAACTAGAAGAACTCAAATCGAAGTAGGTAAAACGCAAGGGTTTAATTTGATAATTCCCTTTGTACTGTGGAATTATGGTGTATTTATCAGCGATTTTTCCGGTCATTCCAGTTAGTGGTGTGTTGACATTTTCATCGTGAACCGGATCATACATTTCGAGCGCAGAAGGCACAACAGGCTTAGGAAGTGTAAATAATTTTAAATTTCCAGTGCCTACAACACTGACCTCTAAATCTAAAGATTCTCCGTTTTTTAACATCGTTCTCGAAGGTTTTACCTTGAAATCAAAGCGGCCAACAGCTCCCGAAAAATCTTCAGGCTTTCCGCTCTCAGGCAATGCTTTAACGTTGATTAATTTGCTTCCAGCTGAAACGCGTTTGCTGTCTTCTACCATTAAAGGTTGTCCCCAAAAGTTTCTACGGTTGGAGGGCACTTGACAATCGATATCGAGAGAAAGTGGCTCGATTTCTAATTTCCCGGATTTTTGTGGATATAATACTGTTTTTCGCAACACTACATAACGATACCGCTCTCCTTTAAACATGCCGTCTTCTGCCTTAAGTTGTTTGATGTCGATATTTTGGCTCCAAAAATCATTGTATTTTGGTTTGTTCAATTCGCGCCAATTCGTAATCCCAATATTGTAACTGAAGTATAATTTGTAGACCACAGTTATTGGTTCGTTGAGGTACGGATTGGTTTTTGAAATATCAGCCACCAAATACAAATTGTCGTCAGCATTTATAGCTGGAGCTTCATTTGGATCTTTCGGAATTTCAACTGCATTGGTTACGTTGATTTTAACAGGAGAGGTTTTGTAAATTTGACCATTTATTTCAATCGAAGCTTGCTTTAAGGTTAACGAGCCTTTTTGTGTTGGCAATAAAATATAAATGTAGGACTTGTTGAACGAACTTCTACCGTTAATCCAAGACTGACTTACCGACTGACTTGGTCCGCCAATAACCTTGAAACCACATGCTTCAAAATTGGGAGCGACAAAATTGTCACCATCAGCATTCATTACAAAATCTACCCGAAGACGCTCATTTAATCCCAGAGAAGTTTTGCTCACTTTTGCTTCAAATTGGACTTGAGCAAAAAGTGAATTGGTGATTAAAAACAGAACTAAAATTATCCTTTTCATTTTTCAAATATGCAATTAGTTTACCAATCTTTCTCAGCTTTTTTAGGGTTGGCTTGTATTTTTTGTTTGTTTACTTTATCCTGAACTTTTTTCTCTTCGTTGTTTACGGCGTCTAACAAATTTTCTAAACGTTGTTTGGAAATTCCACCAGGTTGCGGTTTTGGTTGGCCTTTACCTTGGTCTTTTTCGTCCTTCTTATCTTTGTTGTCATCGCCATCCTTTTTGTCCTTGTCTTTGTCTTTTCCGTCTTTCTTGTCGTCCTTTTTATCCTTGTCTTTATCCTGATTTTTATCTTTCTTATCGTCTTTTTTGTCTTTATTTTTATCGTCCTTCTTTGGCGGATTGTCTTTCAGCATTTTTTTAGCCAAAGCATAATTATACCGAGTTTCTTCATCAGCCGGATTGCTGCGTAAAGCATTTTTATAGGCATCAACCGCATTTGCATAATCCTTGGCTTTCATAAGCGTGTTCCCAATATTATGAAAGGCTTGGTGTTTTTCAGTTTTAGTTTTAGCAGTTTTCAGCGCTTTAGCATAATGATATTTGGCTTCTTCAGCTTGGTTTTGCTTGTAAATTGCATTTCCTAAATTGTACGACGCAATTGATTTTTTCGGACTGTTAGCTTCAGAAACTCTATAAGACGCTTCTGCATCTGCATACTTTTTTTCTGCAAAAGAATCGTTTCCTTTTGGTAAATTCAGATCCTTTTCCTGAGCAAATAATACTCCTAACCCCCAAAGTGGGAATAGTAATAGTGATATTATATATTTTTTTATCATCTTCTTTTGTTTTTCCTCCCTTTTGGGAAGGTCAGTTGGGACTTATTCTTTTTCATTAAATAAATTCATCTTTTTTACCCATTTTGTTTTTTTATCCAACAAGAAAACATCCAAAAGTAAAAGGAAAAAGCCAAATCCTAAAAACCATTGAAACTGCGATTTAAAGTCGGCCATTTGTGTGCTTTCAAATTCTGTTTTCTGAATGTTGTCTAATGCGTTTTTAACATAATCCAAAACTGCTTTAGTAGAATTCCCATCAACATAACCGCCACCTGAACTTTTGGCTATAGTTTTTAGCACCTCTGAATTTCTTTTGGTAACCACCACTTCATCATTTTGGTCTCTTTGAAAACGTTCTACAATACCATTTCTTTTCAATGGAATCGTGCCTCCTTTTTCAGTTCCAACCCCAATGGTCATGATTTTTAACCCTAATTTTTTGGCTTCTTCAGCTGCAGCAACAGCACTGTCAGAATGGTCTTCGCCGTCGGTAATGATAATTAAAAGTTTGTTTGTTTTATCTTTTTTATCAATATAAGTTGTGGCCAAATTTATTGCCTGATCAATAGAAGTTCCTTGTGAGGAAATCATTCCTGGATTCATACTTTGCAAAAACATTTTACCCACACTATAATCAGTTGTAATTGGCAAAACTGGAAAAGCGCTACCAGAATAAGCAATAATTCCGATTCGGTCGCTGCCCAAATTGTTGATGATTTGTGAAACCAATTGCTTGCTTTTTTCTAACCGACTTGGTGCTACATCTTCTGCCAACATACTTTTAGAAACGTCAACAGCAAAGATGATATCGATTCCTTCTCGTTTAACGGTTTCCATCTTAGTTCCAATTTTTGGATTTACCAGGCCAACAATCAGGCAAATCATAGCGATCAAAAGGACACTCAATTTTAAAACAGGTTTGAAAACTGATTTCTCTGGACTTAGTTTTTTGATTAATTCTAAATCACCAAATTCACGTTGTTTTTTTCTCTTCCAGAACTGAATGTACAAGAAAATTACTGCCATTAGTGGAATGACAATTAAGAAATACAAATACCCTTTTTCTTCTAACTCGTACATAATTAATTATATAAAACTTCTATAGATTGTGTTTCTTAATCCAAATTCTAATAAAACTAAAATCCCCGCAATCCAAACAAAAGGGCGGTATTTTTCGTCATAATCATAGAATTTTAATTCCTGAATTTCAGTCGTTTCCAATTTATTAATTTCGGCATAAATCGATTCTAGTTTACTATTGCTACTGGCTCTGAAATATTTTCCGCCAGTGTTTCTAGCAATAGTCTGCAACAGATTTACATCAATTTCAACAGGCATCATTCGAAATAAAAATCCACCACCAGGAGCAAAAGCGTAAGGGAACATGGCGTTTCCATTGGTTCCAATTCCGATAGTATATACTTTAATTCCGTATTCTTTAGCAATTTGCGAAGCGGTTTCGGGTTCTATAAACCCAGCATTATTTACACCATCCGTTAACAGAATAATTACTTTACTTTTGGCTTTACTGTCTTTTAAACGATTCACGGCAGTGGTCAATCCCATTCCGATTCCGGTACCATCCTGAAGCACATTGCTATACTGTATGCTTTGTATCGCTTCTTGTACGATCGCTTTATCGCTTGTAACGGGCGTTTTGGTATACGCTTCCGAAGCATACACCACAATCCCAATTCGGTCATTTGGTCTTCCTATTACAAAGTTTTCGGCCACTTTTTTTAAAGCTTCCATCCGGTTTGGCTTCAGGTCTTTGGCCAACATACTTCCCGAAACGTCAATTGCCATGACAATGTCAATCCCTTTTGTCGATTTTGTTTGGCTGCTGATATCCACTTTTCGTGGTCGTGCCATGGCTATTATCAAGGAACTCAAAGCCAGTAATCGCAAAGCAAATAAGAATGGTTTTAGTTTTGCGAGTATTGATTTTTGTGCTTTAAAACCTTTAACAGAACTGATTTTCAAGGTGGGTGATTGCTGTTTTCTTTTCCATAAATACCAAACAACAGCTGTTGGAAGTACTAAAAACAACCAGAAAAACTCAGGATTTAAAAAACTTACTTCTTTCATTACTGTGCTGTTGTTTGTAATTCAACTGAGTTCAACATTCTTTCAACAATTTGGTTCCCGTATTTATCGCCCTCTTTATGCATTACGGTGATTTGTTGAACGCCACCGCTTTGACCAAACACTAGTATCTCATAGTACATTTTAGTCGATTTGTTTTTAACTTTATCAACGATGGTCATGGTACCATAAGCTTTCTTGCCTGCAATTCCTTTTTGGGTATCAAAGTCTTCTGTTTTGACAATGATATTCGTAGCGCCTTGTTGTTCAAAAAGGGTCAAAGAGGTTTCGGCAACTTTGTCTAAATCCAACTTCATGTCTTGTTTGAATTTGGTTGTGTTCACCACAACATAAAAATCATCCATCAAACTACCGTACATAAAAGTCTGCATTTCTTTAATCAAGGCTGCGGCTTCTTTAGGAAGATCTTTTGAGGCATCAATGCGTTTGAGTACTTTTGGAGTTTCAATCCGCACGCCCGGATTTCCGTATTCACTATATACCCATTTCCCTTCAACTAAATCTTTGGTTGGATGCCCAAGGAAATTGTCTTTTACATAGTCAAATCCTTTGAAATAAATTAATCCTAAAACAAAAAGCATCAACATTCCCAATACAATTCCTATGGCAGAAATGATTCGAATTCGTTTTTGTTTTTTTAATTTCTGTAAACGCGCCAACTCTTTTTGTTGCTCGTTCCATTGGGTCAATTCATCGTTTTCTTCTACAACCTCTGGAATTGATTTGTGAATGGTTACTATCGAATTTGAAATGCGTTTTTTGTCTTCTTCAATTTCAAAATCCAATGGTTTTACTTTAGCAAACTTCACTAAATCTGCTTGTTTTAAAACCTTTTCTAGATTTTCGACTGTTTCATTCGAAAGTTTTAATTTCTTTTGTTTTGCTGCTTTTCGCAATCCGTCTATTAGTTCAGAAGTGGTGCTTTCCATCGCTGGAATATGAATTTCTTCTTCAATATAATTCCGAGCAATATCGGTTAGTTCGGAATAGTAATGCTTGATTTCGCCTTTTTGCCACAGTTCTTTATTTTCTAATTGTTGTAATAATGTTGTCGCTTTTTCTATTGGAGATTTAAAAATAATGGCCTCAACTTTTGGTTCGCTTTGTCTTTTCTTTATGAATTTGTAAATGAAGAAACCTGCAACCACAATAGCAATCAAGATTACAATATAAATCCACCAAATTCCAAACGGACTTTCAACTTGAGCAATGCCTTTGATGTCATACATTTTTTGTTTTAAGGTATCGACTACTACGTTCTTGACTTCAACTTTTAAGCTGTCTGAAAATGAAATCTTCCCATTGATTAAAACTGGAATTCTAGGAATAACATAGCTTCCGCTATCAAATTGCGTTAACCCATATTTTTTGATAAGTTCATAACGCCCACCGTTTTTAACCGTATCCATTTTGTAGGATTGGATAACTTCTAAAGCGCCAAAATTCTTCGCTTCCGGGAATTTTACTTTTGACAACGTATCGACCTCTGTTTTCAGCGTAAGCTTAAATTCGGCGCCAATTTTATTTTGGGTAACATTGACAGTAGTAGTCACTTTTTGAGCAAAAAGCGAAGTGGATAATAATAATAGTATGTAAAGTTTAATTTTCATTTATTTTTTCTTAACCGCAAAGGGCACAAGGTTTTCGCAAGGTTCGTAAAGATTAAAATTTAAACAACAAAGCTTGCGTACTGTGCGTACATCTTTGCGAACCTTGCGGTTAAACTTTTATCTCGATTTAAAATAACTCAATAATTTGGTCACATAGCTTTCGTCAACACGCGTATTTACTGTTCCAGAACCACATTTTGAAAAGATGTCTTTAAAGTAGCTTACTTTGTCTTGGTATTGTTTTTCGTATCCTAAACGCGCTTTTTTGGAACTGGTATTTACTACTAATATTTCTCCAGTTTCCGCATCTTCCATTTCCACCATTCCAATATTTGGCATTTTTTCTTCGCGGATGTCGTATACGCGAACACCAGTGATATCATGTTTTTTACTGGCAATCTTCAATGTCTTCTCGTAATCCTCTTCAACCATAAAATCAGAAATAACAAAAACAATTGCCTTCTTTTTCTGGGTGCCAGATAAGAATTTCAATGCTTGTGACAAATCTGTTTTTTTACTTTTAGGTTGGAATTCAATTAACTCTCTAATGATTCGCAGTACGTGTGATTTTCCCTTTTTAGGCGGGATGTATAATTCGATTTGGTCTGTGAATAAAATCAAACCAATTTTGTCATTGTTTTGTGTTGCCGAAAACGCCATAGTTGCAGCTATTTCCGTTACTATTTCACTTTTCAGTTGGTTCTTAGTACCAAAACTTTCGGAACCTGAAATATCTACCATCAGCATCATGGTCAGTTCGCGTTCTTCCTCAAAAACTTTAACGTATGGTTCGTTGTAACGCGCTGTTACGTTCCAATCAATTGCACGAATATCATCTCCAAATTGGTACTGGCGCACTTCTGAAAAAGTCATACCTCGACCTTTAAAAGACGTGTGGTATTCACCCGAGAAGATATGATCGCTCAACCTTCGGGTTTTGATTTCTATTTTACGAACTTTTTTAAGTAGGTCTTTTGTTTCCATTTTTGATAGTGTTCAGTGTTCAGAAATCAGTGTTCAGTAAAATAACTGAAAACTTAAAACGGACCGCTGCCAACTTTGATTTAAGGTACTTCAATTTCGTTTACGATTTTGTTGATGATGTCAACAGAAGTAATATTTTCGGCTTCCGCTTCGTAAGTAATTCCAATTCTATGACGCAAAACATCGTGCACTACAGCGCGAACGTCTTCTGGAATTACATAACCACGCCTTTTGATGAATGCGTAACATTTGGCCGCATTTGCTAAGTTGATGCTTCCACGTGGTGATGCTCCAAAACTAATAAGCGGTTTTAAACTTTCTAACTTATACTTTTCCGGATAACGTGTTGCAAAGACAATATCTAAAATATATTTTTCTATTTTTTCGTCCATATACACTTCTCGAACTGCTTCTTGTGCTTTTAAAATTTGTTCTACAGAAACTACTGGATTTACTTTTTCGTAAGAACCTTTTAGATTCTGACGGATAACCATTCGTTCTTCATCCATTTTTGGATAATCGATAACTGTTTTAAGCATAAAACGATCGACTTGTGCTTCTGGTAATGGATACGTTCCTTCTTGCTCAATCGGATTTTGAGTTGCTAAAACCAAAAAAGGGCGGTCTAGTTTGAAAGTAGTATCCCCAATTGTTACTTGTTTTTCCTGCATGGCTTCTAGTAAAGCGGATTGCACTTTTGCTGGAGCACGGTTAATCTCATCAGCAAGAACGAAATTTGCGAAAATCGGCCCTTTTTTGATAGAGAATTCATTGGCTTTAATGTTGTAAATCATGGTTCCAACTACATCCGCTGGTAATAAATCGGGCGTAAACTGAATCCGGCTAAAACTTCCGTGAACCGCTTGAGATAAAGTGTTTATCGCTAAGGTTTTGGCCAAACCAGGAACGCCTTCCAATAAGATGTGGCCTTGACCTAAAAGACCAATTAACAATCGTTCTATCATGTGTTTCTGACCTACGATTACTTTATTCATTTCCATAGTCAGTAAATCAATAAAAGCACTTTCTCTTTCTATTTTTTCATTAATCGCTCTAATATCTAAAGCAGTACCTGTTTCTTCCATAGTTACTCTATTTGTTCTAATATGTGACGGTTATAATTTTAACATTTCAAAAGTGAAAATTTAATCCCTTACCAGATGTTAACGATGCGTTAAAAGTTTAGAAAACATCACTATTTTAAGGATGATTTATGATTTTCTTTTTATAATTTTAAGACCTAATCTGTTTTTAGAAATTTTCGGCAGCAAAATAGTAAATTTTTCGAAAAACAAAAACAAACTTTATTAGTACTAAACGCAATTAAAATGAAAACAAAATTATCACCTATTGTAGCCGGAACCATGAATTGGGGAATTTGGGATAAAAAATTATCTACTTCCGAAATGGAACACTTGATGCATGTTTGTATCGAAAACCAAATCACCACGTTTGACCATGCCGACATTTATGGCAATTATACTACGGAAGCCGATTTTGGGAAGGCATTTGCTAAAAGTAACATCGACAGAAATAAAATGCAATTGATTTCAAAATGTGGCATTCAACATACCAATGGCAGAAACAATGCAATTAAACATTACGATTATGGTAAAGAATATATTATTTGGTCAGTCGAAAATTCACTAAAAAACTTGCAAACAGATTTCTTAGATGTTTTGCTTTTGCATCGCCCAAGTCCATTAATGGTTGCTGATGAAATTGCTGAAGCTGTCGCCAAATTAAAGAAAGAAGGGAAGATTATTGATTTTGGGCTTTCTAATTTTACGTCGTCACAATCTGAATTGATTCGACAAAAAACAGAAATCAATTACAATCAAATCCAATTTTCAGCAACACATCATGAAGCGATGTTGGACGGAAGTTTAGATTATATGCAACAGCACAACATCAGACCAATGTCTTGGAATCCGCTAGGAACTGTTTTTAGAGAAGACATTGAACAAACCAGAAGGCTTAAAAGTTTATTAGTACAATTGGTCGAAAAATATCATTTGGGTTCCGATTCTATCCTTTTGGCATGGGTTTTAATGCATCCAGCTAAAGTTATTCCGGTTGCGGGAACTGTAAATATTGCTCGAATTCAATCGTTGATGAAAGCAGTACAACTCGATTTTGATCCTTTAGATTGGTTTGCCATTTGGACAGAAAGCATGGGGAATACTGTGCCATAAAAAGAGTATTCAGTGTTCAGTAATTAGTTGGCAGCAACGGAACACTAAAAAACGGAACACTGAACACTGAACACTAAACACTATGATTAACAAGCGTCTTTTGATTAAAAACCTTTTAGCTCACAACGATGAGAGTAGTTTTTATGACAAGAAGCGTCAATTGAACTTGCATACCAAAGAAGGAAAAGCCAAGTTTTTAAAACACATCTGTGCGCTTTCCAATTCTAATCCTTCTAATAATTCTTATATTGTTGTTGGGGTTGAAGACCAAGATAACGAAATTGTAGGTGACGACTTTTTTGACGACAGCCGAATTCAGAATTTAGTGAACGCTTATCTCGAAAATCCACCTAAAATCCACTATGAAAATGTGCGTTTCCCAAATCTACCCAAAGAAAGAGTTGTAGGCTTGGTCACAATTAAGCCAAAGCATAAAATTTCTTCATTCAAGAAAAACATTCATACTATTGTGGCGAACACAGTTTTTGTTAGAGTCGGAAGCAATTCGATGCCTACAGAGCAGAAAATTCCTTATTCAAAACAAAATATTGAAACCGTTATCAGTATCGAAAACAGTTCACGTAACAGCATTGCCTACACGCTTGATGGTGTTATGGATTTTATGTTAGAGCGACACGGAGACATGACTTCAAAATATAAAGTTTTCAAAGAGTTATTTGTGATTTGCTGGGCAGGAAAGCCAAAAAAAATTAGAGATACCACCTATCTTTCCCGAGTAGATATCGAATTGATTAATGAACAGGTCAAACTCTTTTATTCAGCACTTGATGTAGTTTCAATAGATTTTGATGCCGAAAGTTTCACGATTACTGAACATGTGCCGCTTGGGTTAAACGACAAGACAAGTTATTATCCTTTAGAGCAACAAAAAATCACTTTTTTTGATAACGGTTACTACAAAATTGAAAACCAAATGCTTTTTGAACCTCCAGAATACAACAAAAAAATGATGCATCACATTTACAATTCGAATATCTCATTACTTAAAAACATGCAAAAGGGAATGCCGCTTTCTGAGCGAGAAGAACGAGATTTGGAAAACCTTCCATCAACCTTTATGCTTTGCTATTTAAACGGATTTGAGGAGGCTAAGCAAAAACTGATTGATGCCAAACCACTTTTGAAAGCACAAAAAAATGCAACCGTTTATCTTAGTTTCAAAGAAGCGATGCGAATATTACGGAAAATGAAATACAATGGGAATAATGTATAGAAAATTAGTCATAGGCGATATTCACGGTGGATTACGAGCTTTACATCAGGTTTTGGAAAGGGCTAAAGTGACCAAAGATGATACTTTGATTTTCCTAGGCGATTATGTTGACGGTTGGAGTGAATCGCCGCAGGTTTTAGATTTTTTAATCGAATTGAATAAAAAAAACAAGTGCATTTTCATTCGTGGTAACCATGATGAATTGCTTTTGAAATGGTTATCTGAAAGTAGAGATAATCTTGAATGGTACAAACATGGTGGCGAAGCTACGGTATTGGCATACGCAAATGTTTCATCAGCCAAAAAACTAATCCACGTTGATTTTCTAAAATCGCTTGAGAATTATTTTTTGGACGATCAAAACAGGCTATACATTCATGCAGGTTTTACGAACATGAACGGCATTCGATATGAATACTTTCCAAAATTATTCTATTGGGATAGAACATTGTGGGAAACCGCAGTCGCACTTGATATATCTATCCCAAAAGAAAGCTGGTTGTACCCAAAAAGATTGACGTTGTACCATGAAATATACATCGGGCACACGCCGGTAACAAAAATAAATGAGACGGTTCCAGTAAATAAAGCATGTGTGTGGAACGTGGATACCGGAGCTGCTTTCAAAGGAGCGTTAACCATTATGGATGTGGACACAAAAGAATTCTGGCAAAGCGAACCACTGCACGAATTGTATTTTAATGAGAAAGGGAGAAACTAGATTTATGGTTGTTGATTAAAGATTTATCGTTTCTCCAACATGAAATTTCTATATTTGCAGTTAAATAAATAGACTTTAAAATGAAAAAAATAATTACAGTTGTTGCAATAGCTTTTATAAGTTTTGCAAATGCACAAGCTTTCAAAGGGAAAGGCGATATTAAAACTCAGGTTGGAATGAACATTCAGGATCACGGAACGGGAATTAATGTATCGGCAGATTTTGGTATTGGCGAAAACATGTCATACGGATTTGTAGCCTCTTATTTGCTTTCGGTTACCGAAGTAGCAGGTTTTAAACCTGATTTTGGCGATAGATCTGATGCAAAGGTTCGTTTCAATGCTAATTTAGGAAATGTTTTTAAATTAGATAAATCTATGGATATCTATCCTGGATTAAATTTGGGAACTCGAAACTTTGGAGCACATTTAGGATTTAGATATTTCTTTACAGAAGGTTTTGGAGTTTATACAGAAGCTGGAATTCCATTAGCTAGATACGATTCAAACGTTCAAGGATTTGACGAGTATAACAATCAGTTTGTATTTCAAATTGGAGCATCATTTAATTTGTAGCAATCAATTCGATTATGAGCGTTATAGATAAAAAGTTATTTGAAAGAAGCGGTTCAAAATGCGAATTGTGTGGTTCTGAAGACGATTTGAGAATTCACTTAACAAAAGAAGAAGCCATATCAGTTGACAATTCTATTCTGGTTTGTTCGACCTGTAAAAACCAAATTGAGAATGTCACAACAACTGATCCTAATCATTGGAGATGTCTAAGCGACAGTATGTGGAACGAGAATATACCAGTTCAGGTTGTGGCATGGCGTATGCTGAATAGATTGCGATCTGAAGGCTGGCCGCAAGACTTGCTGGACATGATGTATCTTGATGAAGAAACCCTTGTATGGGCAGGCGCTACTGGAGAAGGAGAAGATGAAGACGGTAAAATAGTGCATAAAGATGGCAATGGAAACATTCTAAAAGAAGGCGATTCGGTAGTTCTACTAAAAGATTTAGATGTAAAAGGGGCTAATTTCACTGCAAAACGTGGTGCAGCCGTGCACAACATCAAACTAGTTTGGGATAATGCCGAACAAATTGAAGGAAAAGTAGAAGGTCAACACATTGTTATTTTAACACAATACGTTAAGAAAACAAAGTAGTTCAATAGTACTGTAAATCTAAAAGCGTCCCGATTCTTATTGAATCGGGACGCTTTTTTTATGATTATTCAGGTTGTAAATTGACCGTTAAAGATTGTGTAATGACGTGGCAAATATTTGCCGGAACGTCAATTGGTGGCGCTATAAAGGTTTGATATCCTTCTTTTGTTACCGTTATGGTGTAGGTTCCAAGTCGTTCACCAGCTCCGAAGAATGTATTATCTACTCCTGAAAGATTATACAAAACTTCCCGATAGGAGCCATCTACAGCTACAACCTGAACACCATCAACTAAGGGTTGTTGCGTAACAGCGTCGAGTACCACAACATTTAATCCGTAAACAAATTCCAAGGTACAAATAATTGGGTCTTCATTGCTTTCGCATGAACTAGTCATGAGTAAAGGGGTTAACAGAAATAAAAATACTAATTTTTTCATAGTTTTATAATATTGGTTTTACCCTAGATATGAATTGGCAGATAAAGTTGCGTAAAAAAACCGACTAATTTTAGTCGGTTTTGAAATTTTATTAAAAATGGCGCTTTACAAATCAAACTTGATTCCTTGCGCTAAAGGTAAACTTGTGGTGTAATTGATAGTATTGGTTTGTCTTCTCATGTATACTTTCCATGCATCTGAACCAGACTCGCGACCGCCACCGGTTTCTTTTTCACCGCCAAATGCGCCACCAATTTCAGCTCCAGAAGTACCGATATTTACATTAGCAATTCCACAATCGGAGCCTGCAACTGATAAAAACGCCTCTGCTTCGCGAAGATTATTGGTCATAATAGCTGAGGATAAACCTTGAGCTACTCCGTTTTGCACCTCAATAGCATTATGCACATCGCCAGAATATTTTAATAAATATAAAACGGGTGCAAAGGTTTCGTGTTGTACGATTTCAAAAGAATTGTTTGCTTCAGCTATAGCGGGTTTTACATAGCAGCCACTTTCGTAACCTGCGCCAGAAAGGACTCCGCCTTCTACCAAGATTGTCCCGCCTTCGGCAACAACTTTTGATAAGGCCTTGTTGTACATTTCAACAGCATGCGTATCGATAAGTGGTCCAACGTGATTGTTTTGGTCTAATGGATTTCCGATTCTTAATTGACCATAAGCACTAACGATGGCATCTCGTACTTTATCGTAAATACTTTCGTGAATAATTAATCTTCGAGTTGAGGTACAACGTTGTCCAGCAGTTCCAACTGCGCCAAAAACAGCTCCGATAACCGTCATTTTGATATCGGCATCTGGAGTTACAATGATTGCATTGTTTCCGCCTAATTCTAATAAAGAGTTCCCTAAACGAGCCGCACAAGCCTGAGCTACAATTTTACCCATACGAGTAGAACCCGTAGCTGAGATCAAAGGAATTCTTTTGTCATGCGTCATTAATTCACCTACTTTATAATCTCCGTTTATTAAACAAGAAATACCTTCAGGAAGGTTGTTTTCTTTCAATACTTCTGCAATGATATTTTGGCAAGCGATACCACAAAGTGGTGTTTTTTCAGAAGGTTTCCAAACACAAACATCTCCGGCAATCCATGCCAAAGCAGTATTCCAAGCCCAAACGGCTACTGGGAAATTGAATGCCGAAATGATTCCGACAACTCCAAGCGGATGGTATTGCTCATACATACGGTGACCGGGACGTTCCGAGTGCATGGTTAAGCCGTGTAATTGTCTAGAAAGCCCTACCGCAAAATCACAAATGTCAATCATTTCCTGAACTTCACCGTATCCTTCTTGCAATGATTTACCCATTTCGTAGGAAACCAGTTTTCCTAAAGCGTCTTTATTTTTACGTAATTTTTCGCCAAACTGACGTACTATTTCGCCGCGTTGTGGCGCTGGCATTAGTTTAAATGTTTTGAAAGCAACTGTTGCTGATTGCATTACTTTTTCATAATCCGCAGCACTTGTTGCTTTTACTTTTCCTATTAATTGACCGTCGACTGGTGAATAGGATTCGAACACCTCTCCGTTTGAAAACCAATTGTTTCCTGTTGAGGTTCCTTCGTTTATAGCTTTTACTCCAAGAGTTTCCAGAGCTTCGGTCATGCCAAATTGTTGGGCTATTGTTGATTGAGTTATTGTTGACATTGCAGTAGTATTTTGATTGTTTTTAAAGTGGATACAAAAGTAAATCTTTATTTTTAATTTTTAGCCCAGATAGGAACGACATCTCCCGATTTTTCGGGAATATAGTGGATAGCTGGAAATAGCTCCTGAAATTATTTGGTAACAAACCTAGCATCAGTTTCCATTACGGTACCACATTTTTCGCACGTTCTCAACTCTTTTGAATTGTAGAAATGTTCGAAATGTTTTAGAAAATCTTTTTCTATATCCGCTAGTTCGAAATAGACTTCATAGAGTTTATGGTTGCAGTTGTCACAAAACCAAAGTAAACCGTCGGGAATTTCTCTTCCAAGGCGTTTTTGTTCGACAACTAAACCAATGGAATTTACAGAGCGATTGGGGGAATGTGGTACTTTAGCAGGCAACAAAAACATATCGCCAGCCGAGAGTTTCATGGCTTTCTTTTCTCCATTTTCTTGAATATAAACCGTAATTTCTCCTTCGAGTTGATAGAATAACTCCTCTGTTTGATTATAGTGATAGTCTTTTCGAGCATTTGGACCAGCTACGATCATTACAATATAATTTTCTGAATCGACGTAAATATTTTTATTTCCAACCGGTGGTTTTAATAAATGTCGGTTCTCATCAATCCATTTAGTTAGGTTAAAGGGTTTTGCTATTGGCATGGTAGTAATTTTGAGTAAAGTTATAAAATAAAAAAGTCCTGAAACGCTCAGGACTTTTTTATTTTATTTGACTTCTTTAAACAGATAGATGTAGGACGGAAAGTGATCGCTGTATCCAATCTCGGTCATGCCGTGTCTCAGAGGATAGCCTTTATATTGTCCGACAGTGGTGATCATAAAAGGTTTGTTATAAATTCCGGCTTTCCAATAACGGAAAGTTGAAGTGTCTTTTTGAATTAGGGTTTCAGAAACTAGGATTTGGTCGAAAATATCTCCAGCATCGCGATAGAAAAGTGTTGCATTTCCTTTGTAGAACATTTCTTCAAACGGATTGTAAACGCCAAACTGTTTTACTTCTTCTTTTTTACGTTTGGCTCCAATACCTTCTTTGACACTTTTATTATAAGTTCCGTCATTTAAATCGCCCATGGTTATGATTTTGGCATTAGGGTTGATTTTGTAAATAGAGTCCATTATTTTTCGGTTTAGTCTTCCGGCAGCTTCACGAAAAGGAGAGCTCTTTTTTTCGCCACCCGAACGCGATGGCCAGTGGTTTACCATAACGTTAATTTCTTCACCATCAAGGAAACCAGTAACTAGTAAAATATCTCGGGTATAAACGCGTTCAGATGTTGCTTCAACCTCTGATTTGTCATCTGATACATCATCGGTAGCATTTTTTCTTTTTGCAGCCGTATTCATCTGTTTTTTATAAATCAACAACGGGATGTTTTTGTAGCTTGTAGGTTTGAAGTGTTTCTTTTGATAGAGTAAAGCAACATCGATACCTCTTTTATCTGGAGAATCAAAGTGAACAATACCATAATCTTTTTCAATCATGCCGGGTTCTTTAACCAAATCTTCTAAAACACCTCTGTTTTCGATTTCGGCTCCACCAATTAATATGGGCGCTTCTTTTTGTTGGTCATTGGTTCCGATTTGAATCATCACCTTAGCCAAATTATGTAGTTTTTGATGGTATTTTTCAGACGTCCAGTTTTGAGCACCATTAGGAAGCCATTCTTCATCGTTGTTAGGACCATTGATGGTATCGAACAAATTCTCGAAATTATAAAAAGCTACTGTATGCACAATATATTTTTTTGACTGCGCATTTGCGGTAAAAATTGCGAATAAAACAAAGAAAACGGCTATTGATTTTCTAATTCTCATAAAACGTATATTAATTTAATGTCAAGTTTTCTACAAACTTTGGGCCAAATGTATATAATATTATTAAAAGATGTACATTTGCCCGCTTTAAGTTTAAGTTAAGACTTTAGTAAAGGAAAAATTAATTATATTTATTTATGAAAAAACTTGTTATTAGTACATTATTCGTAATGCAAGTGCTTTTTAGTTTTGCACAAACAACAACAGGAGTAACTGGTAGGGTTGTAGATTCAAAATCACAAAAGCCATTACAAAACGTGGTAGCTTCTATTCAAAACTCAAACCTAACGGTGCTAACTAATGCACTTGGGGTTTTTACTTTTAAAGACGCTCCAACCGGAAGTAGATTAGTACAAATTAAAAGTGCTGGATTTAAAGATCAATTGCTAGCAGTTGAAGTTGAAGAAGGCAAAATGCTTGATTTAGGAGTAGTAGTTCTGGAAGAGGACATCACATCTGAGCAACAATTGAGTTTGATTACCATTACCGAAAATGATTTAGGTGATGATAATAGTGGCTCAGAAAGTACCGCTGGATTATTGCAAGCTTCAAGAGATGTGTTTCAACAAGCTGCGGCTTTTAACTGGGGACAAGCTCGTTTTAGAGTTAGAGGTCTTGATAATGAATATGGAACCACCATGATTAATGGGGTTGTTATGAATAAAATTTATGACGGAAGACCACAATGGTCTAATTGGGGTGGATTGAATGATGCGACAAGAAATCAAGAATTTACAACAGGACTAGCGCCTTCAGATTATACTTTTGGTGGAATTCTTGGAACGCAAGAAATCAATACTAGAGCTTCTATATATAGAAAAGGATCTAGAATTTCGTTTTCTGGAACAAACACCAATTACAGCTGGAGAACTATGGCCACTCATGCATCAGGAATGGGAACAAACGGATGGGCTTATGTAGTTTCAGCTTCGGGTCGTTGGGCAAAAGAAGGCTATTTTGAAGGAACTGATTATGATGCAAAAGCCTTATTTGCTAGTGTTGAGAAAAAATTTAACCAACACCACTCTTTAAATTTTACTTCTATATATTCTGAAAATAGTCGTGGTAAAAGTTCTCCTAATACGGAGGAAGTTAGAAGATTAGGTGGTGAAGAATACAACTCCTTCTGGGGTTGGCAAGACGGAAAAAAAAGAAATTCTAGAGATAAAGTCGTAGATGAGCCAATTTTAATGTTGACACACTATTGGAAAATTTCTGATAAGACTAATTTAAATACTACCATTTCTCATCAGTTTGGAAAAATCGGTAACAGCCGATTAGATTTTCAAGGTGCTGATAATCCAGACCCAACGTATTACAGAAAACTTCCTAGTTTTTACACCTCAGCTTACAATCCAGATGATTACACAGATTTCTTAGGGGATGATCCATTAAATATAGCCAACGGGATAAGTGCTGCCAGTTCATTCTCAGCCAACAAACAAATTGACTGGAATGCTTTGTATAGAGCTAATGAAGCTCTTGGAAATGCTGGTTTAGGAAGTGCTTATATTTTATATGAAGACCGAACAGACGACAAAGTGTGGACAGCAAACTCTTATTTAAATTCACAATTAGCGGACAACATTAACATGAATGCTGGTGTGACTTTCAGAAAGTTAAAATCGCATAACTTTGCCAATGTGTTAGATTTACTTGGAGGTAGTTACTTCCTAGATATTGATAATTTCCAAGCTGGACCTAGAGCAGAACCAGACTTAAATAACCCTCAAAGACAAGTTGGCGTTGGTGATACTTATGCCTACAACTATAATTTATTAGCAAATACATTAGATGCTTTTACACAGTTCAAATTCACTTACAAAAAAGTTGATTTTTATTTAGCTCAATCTTTTGCAAGAACAGAATACCAAAGAGAAGGGTTGTTTAAAAATGGAATTTATCCAACAAATTCATTAGGAAATAGTAATAAATATATTTTCGAAAACTTTGGTTTCAAAGGAGGTTTAACTTACAAAATTTCGGGGAGACAATTCTTAGCTTTCAATGGAGCTTACATGACTAAAGCACCAACATTAAGAAACCTTTTCCCTAATGCTCGTCTTAATGATAATGTAGTATCGGATTTAAAATCTGAAAACATTACTAGTAGCGATGTAAGTTATATTATCAAAGCCCCAAAATTCAAGTCAAGACTTACCGCTTATTATACTAATATCAAAAATGCAACTGAGACATCATTCTTTTATGGTGAAGGGATTTTTGCCGATGATGGTGGAGACGGCGGTGATGCTTTTGTGGCTGAAACAGCTAAAAATATTGAAAAGCAATACATTGGTTTAGAGTTAGGAATGGAATACCAAATTACGTCTACCATTAAATTATCACTTAGTGGTGCCTATGGTGAAAACACTTATAAAAACAATCCAAACGTTTCCCTTAACAATGATAATTTAGCTACGGATACCAATACCAATCCAGTTACTGATTTTGGTCAGTCATTTTTAAAAGGTTACCGACTTTCAGGTGGTCCACAATCGGCAGCTTCATTCGGAATTGAATATAGAGATCCAAAATTCTGGTGGATTGGCGCCAATGCCAATTATCTTGCCGATAATTATATAGATGTTTCCTCTTTATTAAGAACAAATAATTTCTTTAGAAATCCGTTAGATTTTGAAGGCTTACCATTCCCAGAAGCTACTGACGAAAGAGCAAAAGAATTATTGAAACAAGAAAAATTTGATGATTTCATGTTATTTAACTTAAACGGAGGTAAATCTTGGAAGATAAAAAATACTACCTTTGGTTTATTTGTAACAATAAATAACGTTCTTGACGTTCAGTATAAAACTGGAGGATTTGAACAAACTAGAAATGCTAACTTTAGAGAAGTAAACCAAGATGTTTCAAGCGGAACACCTTCTTTTGCTCCTAAATATTTCTACGGATATGGTAGAACGTATTTCGTAAATCTTTATGTTAATTTTTAAAAATATAGCTATGAAAACAATTAAATTAGTATTTGCTTTTTTTGTATTAGTATCCTTTGCAGGATGTTCTCCTGAAGATGATATCAAGAACCCTTCTTTATCTTCTTATAAGTTTTTTGAAGATTTTGTAAGTAACGCTACCGATGGTCAAGCCATAAATCTTGCCGGATGGACCAACTTTGCTGAGGCCGGAACCGTAAAATGGAACCAAGGAATTTATTACTCTGATAAATATGCTGAATTTACTGGATATCAATCTGGTCAAACATCAAATATCGGATGGTTAATTTCACCAGCCATTAACATGGACACTTACGAAAACGAAAAATTAGCTTTTGATGTTGCTCAAGCTTATGTTTCATCATCAGCAAATTCTTTAGACCTTTTAATCTCTCAAGATTTTGATGGTACTAATGTTACAGCTGCCACTTGGCAAGTAGTTCCTTTCAAAAAACCAGCTTTGAGTTTCGATACTAATTTTGATTTCTTTAGTTCAGGATTAGTTGATTTATCAAGTTATACTGGAAACATTTATATTGCTTTTAAATGTAAAAGTTCTGGTACTAATTCATCTTTAGATGGAACCTATGAAATTGATAACGTGAGAATTGTTGATAAAAAATAAATCATAAAAAACTATGAAAAATATAATTTTAAAATCAGGTTTAGTTTTAGCTTTCATTATCGGGCTTATTTCAGGTTGTGCCTCTGATGATCATTATGCTACACCAGCGGATAGTTTGGTTACCTATGAATTAACGGTTACTAGAACTGTTGCTTCTTTACCAACAGGAGCTACTCCAACTCAATTTATAGCAGACGATATTATCGAAGCTTATGTAACTTCAAGTGATGCACAAGGAACATTTTACAAGTCAATCTCGTTTCAGACTATTCCAACAGATGGTTCTAATCCAATTGGGTTTAGTGTGCCTGTAAATGTTACCACCTTATTTGGTAAAGGATTTACCCCAGGGAGAAAAGTATACATTCAATTAAATGGTTTGTATTCAGCTACTGTTTATGGATCTCTGCAAATTGGTGCTTTATTTGAAGGTGGAATAGGAAGAATCTCTGAATTTGAATGGCAAGATCATTTGTTTCCATCGTCTACTATTGTTGCTGAAAGTGAAATGGTTAGAACATTAAGTTTGGTAGATGCTTATACTAACGCAAACCAAAATACTTTAGTTGAATTAGATGGCGTTCAGTTCTCAGATGCTTCAATTAACAGAACGTATTATGATATTGATTCGGGTGGTGGTGCAACAAACCATACTTTGGTATCTAACACGGGTACATCAGGAATTATTCGTTTTAGTAGTTTTGCTCCTTTTACAGGAAAGCAAGTTCCTACTAAAAGCGGAAAAATTAGAGGTGTTTTATCAAAATACGATACGGATTTCCAATTTATTGTTCGTTACGAAAATGACATTCAATTGACTTTAGAACGGTTTGATACTACACCACCAATTGTGGGTACAGCTATTGCGTACTTAGGTTCGTTTACTGAAAACTTTGAATCCTATAGTTCAACATCGCCAAACAATAAAATATTTCCAAAATATATTAATGACGCCGTTGTGGGAACTAGATATTGGCAAACTACTTTATTTGGAGGTAATAGATACCTTCAAATGACTTCATTTACTTCTGCTACTTCAACTACTTTAGTAAATGAAAACAACAGATCTTTGTTTATCATTCCGGTCAATATGACAGCTGCCAACACCTTCTCTTTCCAAACCAAAGAAGGTTTTTCAAATGGGACTGTTTTAAAAGTATACTATATATTAGCTGCTAATTACACTCCGGGAGGCATAATTAACAATGCTAATTTAGTCGATATTACTTCAAACTTTACTTATTCGCCAGGTTCTTCTTCAGGGTATCCAACTAATTTTACTAACAGCGGAAATTACAATATTCCGGCTTCAGTAACAGGAAATGGTTTCTTTGTTTTTGAATATGTAGGTAGTGGTTTAACGGGATTAACATCTACTATGCAAATAGACAATGTAGTAGTTAACTAGTCTTTAATTACTTTATAAAAAAAGCGTCCCAAATATTTGGGACGCTTTTTTTATACTCAACGTTTTAAAAAACTTACAATGTTCCTCTCAACATTTGCTCTCGTTCTATGGATTCAAATAATGCTTTGAAATTACCAGCACCAAAACCTCTAGCGCCCATTCTTTGGATGATTTCAAAAAACAATGTTGGGCGGTCTTCAATTGGTTTTGTAAATATTTGAAGCAAATACCCTTCTTCATCTGCATCAATCATAATGCCCAGTTTTTGGAGCTCATTAATGTCTTCCTTAAACTTGTGCATGTGATCTTTCAATCGTTCCGGAATTGCATCGTAATACGCTTGTGGCGGCGTGCTTAAGAACTCAATTCCACGGGAACGCATATCAGCAATCGTTTTGATGATATCATCGGTTGCAACGGCAATGTGTTGCACTCCAGAACCTTCATAAAAATCTAAATATTCTTCAATTTGGGAACGTTTTTTACCTTCAGCGGGTTCGTTTATTGGGAACTTAATTCTTCCGTTACCGTTACTCATTACTTTGCTCATCAAAGCAGAATATTCGGTAGTGATTTGTTTGTCGTCAAACGAAAGGAAATTTACAAATCCCATCACATCTTCATACCATTTTACCCAAGTATTCATTTCATTCCAACCCACATTGCCCACCATGTGATCTACATATTTTAGTCCAACTGGTGCTGGATTATAATCGGATTTCCATTCTTTGTAACCGGGTAAAAACGCTCCTTTGTAGTTCTTACGTTCTACAAACATGTGAACGGTTTCGCCATAGGTATAAATTCCGGCGCGAATTACTTCTCCATGTTCATCTGTTTCAACCGTTGGTTCCATAAATATTCTGGCGCCACGTTTTGTAGTTTCTTCAAATGCTGAGCGGGCGTCATCTACCCACAGCGCTATTACTTTCACACCGTCTCCATGTTTTTTAACGTGTTCCCCAATAGGAGAATTGCTATTCAGCGCGGTTGTTAAAACCAATCTGATTTTATCCTGTTTCAAAACATAAGAAGCTTTGTCTCTCATTCCGGTTTCTAATCCGGCATAGGCGTGCGACTGAAAACCAAAAGCTGTTTTGTAAAAGTGTGCTGCTTGTTTGGCATTACCCACATAAAATTCTACGTAATCTGTTCCTAAAAGGGGCAGAAAGTCCTGTGCGCCCTCGAATATTTTTTCGAGCCCGTATTCAACGGATTTTATTTCTTTATTCATGTTGTTTTGTTTTGCCACGAATGCCCGAATACGGTATCGGTCGTGAAGTTTATGTTATCATTTTTTAGCCCCGATTGCAGCTGGCTACCGTGTAGCGCGGAAAGCGGGATTGGCTCCCACTAATGTACTCAATTTAAATCGTAAAATTATTCTACCCAAGATTTATAATAATGGCCATCGTCTATTCCCATGGCTTCTTCAGTAACCATTAACGGACGAAAGGTATCTACCATAACAGCTAATTCTTGTGTTTCTTTATGACCAATACTGCGTTCCATTGCGCCTGGTGCTGGTCCGTGTGGAATCCCTTTTGGATGCAAAGTAATGTGTCCTTGTTCAATATTATTTCTGGACATAAAATCGCCATCAACATAATACAAAACCTCATCACTGTCAATATTACTGTGATTGTAAGGTGCTGGAATTGCTTTTGGATGGTAATCGTATAACCTTGGCACAAAGGAACAAACTACAAATGTAGCCGTTTCAAATGTTTGATGTACTGGCGGCGGTTGGTGCACTCGGCCTGTTATAGGTTCGAAGTTGTGGATTGAAAATCCGTACGGAAAATTATATCCATCCCAACCGACAACGTCAAAAGGATGTGTAGCATAAACCACTTCATGCATCATGCCTTCTTTCTTAATTTTGATTAGAAAATCTCCTTTTTCATCGTGCGTTTCTAGTTCGCTTGGCAATTTAAAATCCCGTTCGCAAAAAGGAGCATGCTCTAGGTGTTGACCGGATTCATTTTTATAGCGTTTTGGTGTGTAAAAAGGGGCAAATGATTCTACATAAAATAACCTGTTGTCTACGGTATCGAATTCGATTTGGTAAATCATTCCGCGTGGTATGATCAGATAATCTCCATACTCAAAAGGGATATTACCCATCATGGTGCGCAATTTTCCGCTTCCTTTGTGGATGAAGAGCATCTCGTCTGCATCAGCATTTTTATAGAAATAAGTGGTGAGTGATTTTTTTGGAGCTGCAAGTCCAATTATACAATCCTTGTTAAGGAGCATCGCTTTTCGGCTAGCTAAAAAATCATCTTCGGGTTTTAACTCAAAACCTTTAAGAAGTAATGATTTTATGTTTTTACCGATTGCAATTTTGGGTTCAACGGAATAGGATTTGGTAATTTCCTTTACTTGTGTTGGTCTGTGAACGTGGTACAAAAGAGAGGCGTGACCGTTAAATCCTTCTGTTCCAAAAAGTTGTTCGTAATACAAACCGCCTGTTGGTTTTTCAAATTGTACGTGTCTTTTCTGCGGAAAATCGCCAAGTTTATGATATAGTGGCATTATTTGAAATGTTAGATGTTAGCTATTAAATTACGCAATTTTAATTGGTAAATTCATTCCGGATTCCTTTTGATAAGGAATTTTAAGTGTGCTAATAAGTTTTGCCAAGTTGTTTTCATGTACACAAATATCGGAAAAATTTAAATTTTGGACTTCTTTATTGTGAAATATTTATCTAAGAGAAAAGGTATTGAAAAATTGACAATGCAATCTTTCAATACCTTTTTTGAAAATTAGTATCTGAATTTATCTTGCTTTATTAAAGCTGAAAGCATAAATTAAAGTGTGTAATGCTGCAAAACCTAACGAGAAATAAAATAAGAAGTGATCATCAATTGCTGGATCTGAATGATGAATGAAAGCGATAATAACCAAAGCTATAACCATACCAAATCCAGTACCTGCTACTGTTTTATAATTTTTCAGGCTGAAAGCTCCTTTATTTAAAATACTGTGTTTCATACCGTAGAACAAATACAAATCAAATCCAATCATCATCCAAACGATAAGTCTGATCCAGGTATCTAATGGTAAAAACACCATCATAAACAAGCAAACTAAAACACCAGCAATTGGGACAAAAGGAACAAATGGAGTTCTAAAAGCTCTTGGTGCTTCTGGCATTTTTTTACGCATTATTAAAACTCCTACACAAACCAAGATAAAGGCAAATAATGTTCCAATACTGGTCATTTCTCCCACAACTCGTGCCGGTACAAATGCAGCAAAGAGACTCACTATTACCATAAACAATAAATTGTTTTTTGCTGGAGTTCTGAATTTAGGATGCACTTCAGAGAATACTTTTGGCATTAATCCATCTTTACTCATTGAGAAAAATACGCGACTTTGTCCCATTAACATTACTAAAATCACGGAAGCATAACCTCCTAAAATTGCTAATAGAATAGCAGTATTTAACCAAGGATATGCTGGAGTAATCATGCCATCTGGTCCTGCAGTTCCCATAGCCTCAACAGCAATTGCTACTGGAGCTATTCCGTCTTTACCAGCAAATGCCTGATAATTTACAACTCCTGTCATTACGTGAGCAAAAAGAATGTATAGAATAGTACAAATTGCTAATGATAATAATATTCCGATTGGCATATCGCGCTTTGGATTTTTAGCTTCTTGAGCTGCGGTAGAAACCGCATCAAATCCAATATAGGCAAAGAATACAATAGCGGCGGCTCTAATGATCCCAGAGAAACCAAATTCTCCAAATTTACCAGTGTTTTCAGGGATATAAGGCGTGTAATTTTCAGGTCTAATATATTGCCATCCCACTGCTATAAATACTAATACCACTGTAACTTTTAATAATACAATAATGCCGTTTATTAGGGCAGATTCCCTTGTGCCTCTGATTAGTATCAATGACATTATCATTACAATTACTACTGCAGGAAGATTTATTATTCCGCCTTCAAACGGAGATAACATAAATGAATCACTAATATGAATTCCGTAGCCTTCTAAAAACTTACCTAAATACCTCGACCAACTAATAGATACCGTAGCTGCTCCAACAGCATATTCTAAAACTAAATCCCAACCAATAATCCAAGCTACAAATTCACCCATCGTTGCGAATGAATAGGTATAAGCACTACCAGCCACAGGAATCATGGATGAAAATTCAGCATAACATAAACCTGCAAAAATACAACCGAACGCTGCTACAAGAAAGGATATTGTAATGGCTGGACCAGCGTTCATAGAAGCAGCTAATCCTGTGATTGAAAATAATCCAGCGCCAATAATTGCTCCAATGCCCAAAGCTACTAATCCTGAGGCTGTCAATGTTTTCTTTAATCCTTTTTCAGAATCTAATGCTTCATCAAGCAATTGTGTCAAAGGTTTTCTTCTCCAAATAGACATAGTGTGTATTTTTTAGTTAAAGTTTAGATTTCAAATATAGTTTTTTATTTTAATAATGATAAAAGTATTGTTGGGTTTAAAATGAGAATCCGACCGTGAAATAGGCAAACCCTTTTCGGAGTTCCGGAGACCAAGAATATTTAATTTCTACTGGGCCAATGATAGATTCTAAGGCGTATCCAATGGCGTATCCATTGTAAGTGGGTCTTGAAAGCCAATTGCCATTTTCAAATAAATTGTCTTGA
>JBBRET010000001.1:0-154646 GCA_038202695.1 Flavobacteriales bacterium | reverse complement strand
ATTTTTCCGAAAGGAATCGCTAATTTAGTATACGACTACATTGCGAAAAACAGATACAAATGGTATGGAAAAAAGGAAAGCTGCATGATTCCAACTCCGGAGTTAAAATCTAAATTTTTAGTATAAAAAAAGCCATCATTTCTGATGGCTTTTTTTATTAATTATTTAAGAGAATTATTGTTTAACAATTTTCTTAACAGCGACACCTTGGTCTGTATTTATTTTCATCATATAAATTCCACTTGCTAAATCAACAACAGAAAGCTGACCTTCTGTAGCATTAACTTTCAATGATTTAACTACTCTGCCATTCATATCAGTCATTTCAATTGTACTAACAACTGCGCTTGCTGTATTAGAAAAATTAATCACATTAGTAGATGGATTAGGATACACCGAAAAACTATTATCGGCTAATTCAATTGTCTCAACACCAAGTAAAGTATCAGTTGATGAAGCTTTAACCAGTAAATTGTCTAAAACCATCGTTGCAGAAGATGTATTTGGAGACGCAGTAGTATTTCCTGAAAAAGAAACCCAATCAATTTCTGCTGGGTCAGTTCCTGTAGCACTACCATTTACAGTTATACCTGCTGCGGCAATCCCAGGTCCTTTAATTCTAACAACACCCGTAGTTTTGTTATAAGAAACACCAATTCTGCTAAAAACATCAGCAGGTAATTGAATACCGGGTGCAGCAACCAAAGAATAATTATAGTTTCCAACAGGATTACCAGTAGGAGTAGAATAGGCAACTACAAACAATTCTCTTGTCGCAGCTCTTACATTAAAACCTGCTAAAACTCGGTCTCCTGCTAAATTATAAATATTTAATCCAAATGTGTTTCTACTAGTTGTAGTTCCACTTCCCGGATTAATATCAACTTCTATTTCAATAATATTATTTCCAGTTGTTCTTGCTACCCATAAATCCGCAAGTCCATCTTTCCACATAAATCGACTTCCTTTATCTCCATTTGGACCAGTGATTTGTAATCCTAAACTTGCATTACCGCCAGTTACTATTTGAGTATTACTTACAGCGGCATTAGTTGTAGTAGTTGGTGCCGTTCCATTACTAGCGAAAAGAAAATAATCTCCTTGCCCAACTGCAGCTCCTGTTATATCTGGAGAAATATCACCAGGAGAAAGTACATTAAAATCCTCTTCTGTTAAAACCTGAGCAAAAGAGTTTGAAATTCCTAATACAAGAAATGTAATAAGTAGAAGTTTTTTCATAAAATATTTAGTTTATTTAGTTAATAATGAACGAATTTAGAAAAGAAATATTTAATAAAATAATATTTAACTATCTTTTTCCCATTTTCCTACAACAGAGGTTGCCAAAGCATTTCCTAAGACATTAGTAGCGCTTCTGAACATGTCACAAAAATGGTCAATTGGTAAAATTAAAGCGATGCCCTCAATTGGAATTTTAAACATGCCGCAGGTAGCAGCGACAACCACTAAACTAGCTCTAGGAACACCTGCAATTCCTTTACTAGTAAGCATTAAGACCAAAAGCATCGTCATTTGTGTACCAAAATCAAGATGAATTCCATAGACTTGTGCAATAAAAATACTAGCAAAAGTCATGTACATCATACTGCCGTCTAAATTGAAAGAATATCCCAAGGGCAGCATGAAAGAAACGATTTTATCTTTTACACCAAAACGCTCTAACTCTTCTGTAAGTTTCGGAAAAACTGCTTCACTACTAGTGGTTCCAAAAGCAATTACTAACGGACTAACAATACGCTTTAATAAAGTTGTCATGTGCCCTTTTAGAAACAAATAACCCACCAATAATAAAACAATCCACAATGTACCTATTCCGACCAAAAATGAACCAAAAAAATAAAGGTAAGTCTTAATCAATTCCCAAAAATCAATCATAGCCAAAACACTTGCAATAGCACCAAAGACTCCAAACGGTGCGAATTTCATGACATACCCTACCATTTTTAAAACAATATGGGATGTTTTATCTAACGCATTAACAACTGGCTTTGCGTGAGAACCTATTGAAGCCGCTGCTAATCCGAAAAAAATAGAGAAAATCACAATTTGCAAAATTTCATTGTTGGCCATTGCTTCCACTACACTTCTCGGAATTATGTGTTCTACAAAGTTCTGAGCTGAAAACCCTTGAGTTTTTTCAACAATTTCTGAAGCCTTTTCTGCATTTAAATCGGGAAGTTTTATGTTTTTTCCGGGTTCTAATAAATTCACCCAAAACATACCGATTAGTAGTGAGATAAATGAAGCCGTAAAAAACCATCCAAGTGCTCTTCCTCCTATTCTTCCAACAGATTTAATATCGCCTAACTTTGCAATACCTACAACCAATGTAGTAAAAACCAATGGCGCAATTATCATTTGTACTAATCGAATAAAAACGGTAGCTAATAACTTGATGTTTTTACTGAAAGATTCTCTTGTGCTTTCATCAAAATTTTTAAATACAAACACTCCCAAAAGTCCCCCAAGTACAACGGCTATAAGAATCTGAAAAGTAAGATTAGATAATAGTGATTTTTTTTGTGTTTCGGTTGTGTTCATTTAGTGTTGGTAGGTTTTATTTAGTAAATAAAAATCGGCTAAAACTAATGCTGCCATAGCTTCTACTATGGGTACCGCTCTAGGCACAACACAGGGGTCGTGTCGGCCTTTGCCTTGCTGTTCAACTAATTTATTATCATTGGTAAGTACTTCTTGTTTCTGAATCAAAGTGGCTACTGGTTTGAAGGCTACTCTGAAATATATATCCATGCCATTGGAAATGCCGCCTTGAATACCTCCTGAAAGATTAGTTTGGGTAGTTCCATCTTCATTATATAAATCGTTGTGCTCACTTCCTTTCATTTTGGCTCCACAAAATCCGCTTCCGAATTCAAATCCCTTAACAGCATTGATAGAAAGCATGGCTTTCCCTAATTCAGCGTGCAATTTATCAAAAACGGGTTCCCCTAATCCGATTGGCACATTTTGAAGTACGCAAGTAATGGTTCCGCCAACGGTATCGCCTTCTTTACGGATTTCTTTAATATAATTTTCCATTTTTTCGGCTGTTGCCAAATCCGGACAGCGAACTGCATTCGTTTCTGTTAAAGAGAAATCCAAAGCTTGATAAGGTTTGTCTATAAATATTTCGCCTACAGAAGATACAAATGCATTAATTTTGATGTTAGTCAAAACTTGTTTGGCAATTGCACCAGCGACAACTCTACAAGCGGTTTCGCGAGCCGAACTCCTTCCACCACCGCGATAATCACGAATACCGTATTTTTTTTCGTAAACATAATCGGCATGACTTGGTCGGTAACTGTCTTTGATATGCGAATAATCATCTGATTTTTGATTCGTATTTGGAATGATAAAACCTATTGGTGTTCCCGTGGTTTTGCCTTCAAAAATACCAGAGAGCAATTGCACTTCATCTTCCTCTTTGCGTTGGGTAACTATAGAGGATTGACCAGGTTTTCTGCGTTGCATTTCGGCTTGAATGGCCTCTAAATCTAGAGTGATTCCGGCTGGACAGCCATCTATGATTCCGCCAAGAGCTTCGCCGTGTGATTCACCAAAAGTGGTGAGTTTAAAAAGAGTTCCGTAGCTGTTTCCGGCCATGTGCTATTGTTTTAAACAAATATAGCGTAAAGTTTAAAAGTGTAAAAGATTATTATCCAAAAGTTAACCACTAGGCAAACTTGAAATAACATGTTCTTTATTGCTTTGTTACATTCAAAAATCATACATTTTGAACAAAATAAAATTAGATGTAGATGTTATTTCGGCTGTTCGTCTAGCAACTTTTGATTTACACGCTCACGAGTTGTATAATTATTTCCCATCTTTTAAGCTAAAGATAGTAGCACTAACATCGGTACAGTATCTTTTGGATTTAAAAACTACAGCTACCGATTTGGCGGTACTAAATAAAAACACTTATGTTGTTTGTGGTCACATTCGTGAACCGGTAATTGTCCGCAAAGAAAATAAAAATGGCACCACTTAATCCTTAAATTCAGGCGATTGCATTGAAAACCTTAGAACATAAGAATGTAATAATAGATGTTGGGAACTCTACAGCTATGAAGAACACACCAATCGTAAAGGAGACGATTTATTTGAAACGGAAGATTATCTTAGCCAACAACTTATAACATATAAAGTGCTTTCAGAGAAAAAGGATCCCAATTCAGTAGTTTAGTTAGAAATTCTGTAATAGATTTACAAAATTATATAAGGTTGATGGCATAATTTTTGTAACATTTGCTAGACTAATTTAAAATTAAAATAATGAGAAAAATCATTTTTTCTGCTTTCATGCTAATCGGATTGGCATTTAGCGCACAGGCTCAGGATATTTCAAAGAACGCACTAGGATTACGTTTAGGTGACAACGATGGTTTTGGTGGAGAAGTTTCCTATCAAAGAGGATTGTCTAAAAACAATCGTTTAGAATTGGATTTGGGCTGGAGAAACAGCAAGAATTTTGATGCTTGGAAAGTTGTTGGATTGTACCAATGGGTTTGGGAAATTGACAAAGGTTTCAACTGGTACGCCGGATTCGGTGGTGGATTAGGCAGTTGGAGTTACAGTGGTCCAGGAAATCTAGATAAAAACAGTGGTGTAATCATATTGGCCGCAGGAGATATCGGAATTGAATATAACTTTCAAGAAGCTCCAATTCAATTGTCTTTAGACTTTAGACCAGAGTTTTATTTGAATAACTCAGGTGATAATCAATTTAGAGAAAACAATTTCGGTCCAGACATTGCTCTTGGAATCCGTTACAGATTTTAATCTAACGATTTTATAAAACAAAAATCCCATCTTTAACGAGATGGGATTTTTTATTTGATAACAATTGGCTTTTTAGAATTAACTTTTATTACAGTATAAGGATATTTTGTCATATCATCTATAGAAGTTACCTCTAGATTTTTTTGAGAATCTTTGACATAAACTTCAATTTGAGTTGGAGTTTCAACCACTTTTTCAACCTTAATTCGGTTATAACTTTCATTTGTTGGGCCGCTATTAAGAACCAAAAAACTACTGTCTACAATATCTTTAGATTTGATTAATTTATTCAAGGTTTCGTCCCCTAAAAGCATCTTGATTTCTTTAGACTCTGACAAGATTTCGTAAAACTTGATATTAGCACCACCATCATTATTTACGGTCAAAACCTCGTATAAAGGCTTGTTCGCAGTATTTTTTGTTGATGAACAAGAATACAGTAAGGTTAGTAAAACTATTAAAATATACTTTCTCATTTCGAATTTTGAATTGCTTTTCGATATAACTCTTCATACAAAGGCAGTATGTTTTTGATATCAAACTGTTGCGCGACGCTTAGCGCGTTTTCTTTGAATTGGGCTAAAACAGTATCTTCAGAAAGGATTTTTAAGGCATTTTCCGCCATACCATCAACATCACCTACTGCACTTAAATAACCAGAAACTCCATCAAAATTCACTTCGGGCAAACCTCCAGAATTACTTGAAATAACCGGAACACTCCAAGCCATAGCCTCTAATGCCGCCAATCCAAAACTTTCGGTTTCAGAAGGCAAAAGGAATAAATCAGAATACGATAAGATTTGATCAATCTCATTGCTGTTTCCAAAGAAAATTACTTTTTCCTGAATTCCTAACTCTTCACACAATTGTTCGGCTTTCTCCTTTTCTGGACCATCACCTACCATCATTAACTTCGCAGGAATTTTTTGTTGAATTTTAAAAAATATCTTGATAATATCTGGGATGCGTTTCACTTTTCTAAAGTTACTGATGTGGGTCACAATCCGTTCGTCCTTATTTGCCATGACTGATCGATGACAGGAAATTTGACTTTCGTTACGAATTTTATCCAACTCAATAAAATTAGGAATCACATGAATTTCATTCTTAATTTTGAACAATTTGTTGGTTTCATCCTTTAAACTTTGTGAAACTGATGTGACAATATCCGACTTATTAATGCTAAAAGTAACTGCAGGTTTGTAAACCGGATGATTTCCAACCAGAGTAATATCTGTGCCGTGCAATGTAGTTACCATCGGAATTTTTATTCCTTCATCTTTCAACATTTGCTTGGCCATATAACCCGCATATGCATGTGGAATAGCATAATGTACGTGTAAAAGTTCAATTTTGTGGAGTTTCACCATATCAACCAATTTACTAGATAAAGCCAATTCATAGGGTTGATAATGAAACAAAGGATATTCTGGAACGTTTACTTCATGATAATGAACATTGGAGTTTAAAAGAGCCAAACGGACTGGTTGACGGTACGTTATAAAATGTATTTCATGACCGCGATGTGCAAGTTCCAATCCTAATTCGGTTGCTACTACTCCACTACCTCCAAAAGTTGGATAGCATACAATGGCTATTTTCATCTGTTATTTTTAGTGCTACGAATTTAAGGAAAAATGAGCCGTAGTGTTTTAAAATTACGTTAAAAAAAAAGACACTTCAAAGGAAGTGTCTTGATAATAAGATGGTAATAAATTAAAACTTATATCCTAAAGTCAATTGATACCAATAATTTTTATAACGCGGTGTGTCTGAAGTTCCATCTCCATTATTGGTTTTTAAATCCCAACCGGCTCTGGCACCAATAACGAGTTTATCAATATTTACATCTACACCGCCAACAAGACAGAACGTGTTTTTTCTGATATTGTCATTGTTAAAAGCTTGTTCTTGTGTCTGATTATAAACAGCACTAGTAAATTCATTTTTCTCGCTCAACAAATAAGAAAATTGAGGTCCAGCAAGTATCGAAAAATATTCACTAGCTCTTAAAACAGCAAACACCGGCACATCTAAATAATCTGTTGTACGTTTATAACTGTATGGACTTCCCAATAAAGTTCCCGATCCTTTAAATCCTTTTTGAGAATATAAAACTTCCGGCTGAATCGCAAATAATTTTCCAATGGGTAAAGTAAGAAATCCACCAGCAACAAAACCGAATTTGGCATCGGCAACAAAGTCTTCCCCTTGCGTATCGTATACGTTTGAATAGTTGGCTCCTAACTTGGCGCCTAAAATAACTTTATTTCGAGTATCGGTATCACTTAACCTGTCCGATTTTTGACTCTCCTGAGCCGTTGCAGTTGCAAAAAATGTTGTAATAGCAACTAAAGTAAAAATTGTTTTTTTCATGATTGTTTTATTGATTAATTTATAAATTGGGACAAACAAAGTTTTTAATTCTAAATTGCATCTTTTCCTTTAATGATTCTGAACAAGATGGCGATTATGGCTATTACTAACAGAATGTGGATTAGATTTCCCATTCCGTAGGCCAAAAAACCTAATGCCCATAATATTATTAAGATTACTGCAATAGTGTAAAGTAAGTTACTCATGATATTGAATTTTTAGATTATTAACGAATTTGTTAGAGAAGGTGTTTTCTATAATTTCTAGTACTTCTATTCTGTTTTTATGGAGACGCTTTTCTATTTTTTCAAGCAAGCTATTTTCATCTTCATTTTCAACTGACAAATCGGAATGGGTCAATTGTGGATATCGCCTTCGTAATAATTTAGATTTCTTTTCCCAATCGACTGAAATTCTGAATGGATTTTCTTTATTTATTGGTTGCATACTATTCTGTTTTGATTACACTACAAAATTGGCACACTTTGGTGTAAAATGCTTTACACAATTCATCTGAATGTTTATAGATACTCCATATCAGAAAAGTTATATTGAAAATCACATCACTACTATTATAGACAATTGTGAATTGGTAAAAACAACAGATATACCGCAGTACTTGAGTATTTCCTTATTTAGAAGATTCTATAAAAGTAGGGTATGTTATCAGTAAAAGAATGCAAAATAGTTTGAAACTACTTTTCAATAATCGCATTCTGAATGATTCTCTGAATGTCTTCGCGGATGTTTTCTTTCGAAAGCTTGTTGGGTAAGTTAGAATCTGGATAGGTTCTATTGGATAGAAATACATAAACGATATCAGAAACAGGATCAGCCCAAGTCATAGTTCCAGTAAAACCAGTGTGACCAAAACTTGACATCGATACACAACCACAAGTTGGACCGTTACCAGTAATCTGTGGTTTATCAAATCCAAGACCACGGCGATTGCCTTCTAAGTAAAACCAGCTTGTATTGAAGGTATTGAAGGTGTCCTCTGAAAAATATTGTATGCCTCCATAATTTCCTTTTTGAAGATACATTTGCATCATTTTGGCTATGTCTATCGCATTCGAAAAAATTCCAGCATGACCTCCAACACCATCTTCCATAGCAGCTTCCATATCATGAACATAGCCTTGTATGGTATCGTGACGGAAATAGGTATCAATTTCAGTCGGCGCAATTCGTTTTTTATCAAAATTGGCTAACGGATTATATGATGTATTGTTCATTCCGAGTGTTTTATAGAAATTATTGGTAGCCAATTCATCTAAATGACGTCCTAAAATTTTCTCTAAATAGTGTTTCAAAATGATAAAGGTAAAATCGCTGTACCGGTATTCTTTTTTTTCAATAAGTGGACTCTTAATAATTTGCTTCATGATGGTATCGTGATAATCATCGCGTAGAAATAAACTATCAGAAACACGCTTGGTAAATCCTTCGCTGTACACTTTTTTGTAATACTTAGCTAAAGGCATTTTGACTGAATCTAATGTTGCTTTATAAAACGGAATCCAAGCTTGCATTCTGCCGTAATGCGACAACAATTCTTTGAAACTTATTTGCTGCTTATTCGAACCCCAAAAAATCGGCATCATGTCGCCTAATGTTGTTTCAAGTGTTACTTTCTTTTTGTCGTAAACTTGCATGACATTGGGCAATGTAGCTACTATTTTAGTCAAGGAAGCCACATCATACAAGTCAGAATTCTTGACAGAGACAGTGCCTTCATAAGTTTGCTTTCCGAATGATTTTTGGTAAATAATTTTACCCTTTCGTGCTACTAATACCTGCATTCCGGGTGTCATTTTACCATCAATAGCTTTTTGGGCGAAGGTTTCTATTTGCTTTAATTTTTCAGAACTCATTCCAACTCGTTCCGGAGTTGAAAAACCCAGACGGTTGAGCGGTATTGTAGTCAAACCGCATCCAGCCTTATACGTTTCATTAATAGAAACTGGTAAAATTCCTTTAGATTGTATTGCTCCAAAGATCAACTCACCCGAAACTTCTTGTGCAACGGTTCCGTTTTGATAGGAAACTACAACTGCTTTTATTGACTCAAAGTTTTTAATTTGCGACAATACATAAGGTTTGGCAAAACAATCTATTATGATTTTTTTTTCAGATGCAATTTTGTCTATTGCTTGTAATTCGGAGTCCGAAAAAGTTGGTACTTTCCACCAAGATTTATCCGATTTATGATACCCAATTATTACTGTGTCGTAGCCTTTTAGTTTAACTAATAACGAATCAATATTAGCATCTGCCACTTCAGTTACCTCGGTATATTTTTTTAGGGTAGTTACAAATGAACTGTTGGTATCATCGCCCATTTTTAGGTAAGCAATTTTTTGATTCAAGTCTTTTATTGGGAGTATGTTGTTGTCATTTTTTACAACAGTAATTGCATTTTCATACAATTCATATTCCAAATCAAGATTCGCATTCGGATTGATATCATGATACAAATTAATAGGCTCAACGGGTTTGTATTTGTTCAATCCAGCTTTGAATTTAAAGTGTAAAATCTTTTTTACTGACTCGGATAATCGCGTTTCAGAAATGGCATCGTCTTGATAGGCTACACATATTTTTTCTAGCGCCAATGGGACATTTTCGGCAAAAAGTAAAATATCATTTCCAGCCATGAAAGCTTCATAATCAATATCGCCAGGTTTTCTGAAATTACTGGCACCTTTCATATTCAAGGCATCGGTAAAAATAAGTCCGTCAAAACCCAGTTCACTTTTTAGCAAATTAGAAACCACATTGTAGGAAATTGAAGTGGGATAACCTTCTCTAGGCTCTAAACTTGGTACATTCAAATGTGCTACCATAACCGAAACCAACCCTTCGTCAAACATGCGTTTGTAGGGATACAATTCCACTTTTTCAATATGATCCAACGTTGCATTTACTACGGGCAGTGTGCTATGGGAATCGGCATCTGTATCACCGTGTCCCGGAAAGTGTTTTCCTGTGGAAAAGATTCCTTCATTTTGAGCACCTTTCATTAGAGCGATGGCATGCTCGGTAACATTGACTTTATTTTCACCAAAAGATCGGTACCCAATAATTGGATTTTTGGGATTAGTATTGATATCTAAAACGGGTGCAAAATTGAAATGAATTCCCATGCGTTTGCTTTCCTTAGCCATGCTAGTTCCTGCTTTTTGAACCAAATTCAAATCTTTGATGGCTCCTAATGTCATGTTGAACGGATAGCGGAAAGTAGAATCAATACGCATGTTCAAACCCCATTCGGCATCAATCCCAATAAATAATGGCACTTTCGCTATAGCTTGGTATTTGTTGGTTAAACGCGCTTGGCGCATAGGTCCGCCTTGAAAGAAGATGAGTCCGCCAACTTTATATTCGGCAACCAATTTTTCAACCTCAGCTGTGTGTGCAGCATCTTTATTAGAATACGCAGCCACCATAAAAAGCTGCCCTATTTTTTCATCTAAGGACATTTGGTTGTAAATGCTGTCAACCCAACGGTTTTCGAGGTCGGTTTCTGGAAAAAAATTTTTTCGTTCTGACTTTAACTGTGGTATATAAAAGACATCATCTACCTCAACATTGGTCTTTGGGAAAGGCAACGATACGGCGGAGCTAACTTTGGTTGACGAACAATTCGCAAACAAAAGCAGTAAGGTAGTTAATGCAACAATTCTGAAAAAAAAAACTTTCATAAAGTTGAAATTAGAAGAAACGACTATGCCAGCTATCTCCTGCGGGAACTTCCCAGTTTTCGTTAAATTCTTCGATGGTATTGACTAGATTATTGAAAACAATCGTGTTTTGAGTAACGGCTTTTTCTTTTGCCATACGTTTGAAATCGAGTAGCGATTTATGAGCAATATGTTCACCATTCTTGAAGGTGACATTCATTTTGTCTAATAAATCTACTTTATATTTTTGTTCTAAATTCTGAATAAAAGCTACCGATGAATCGATAGAGCAACCCGTTGCCTGCATCACTTCTTGATTGACAGCAAGAATGATGAAGCGGTTGTATTTCAATAGATAAGAAGCTTCCAAACCCGTTCCGTGTGCAGACCAATTTTCGACAAATGCTTTTAAATCATTCTCAATTTCGGACATTTCATCATCAGAAAATTTTCTATTGGATGGGTAAATCCAAATTTTGGATTCTTCTGGTAAATTTTCAAAGGGGATTAACATTTTTATTTTTTTTCAAAACTGGTTAAAATCTTAAAATACTTAAAATCTTTGGATACTGGGTCATACAATTCAACTTCGGTATATCCAGCAATAAGTTCTGTTCCTGATTTAATTTTTCCTTCTGTAAAAAGGGAAGCGGTTTCAAAATAATCGAGTAATAACAAATTATGTGTTCTGCCATTTTTGTCTTTTACTTTAAAGGTAACAAATTGTTTTGTCTCAATATCGATAATTTTGCCTTCCACTTTCATTTCCTTTATTGGTGTTCCATTTTCTGCATCTTCATCAGGCAACGAACCTAAAGCTATTACATAATCTGGACAATAATTAATCATTTTTAAAGCTACTTTTTCGCCGAGCCGCTTCATTCCGTCATTATCATTAAATCCTGATCTATCTATTTCAGGCAACTCCATTTTATGTGCTGTATAACTTTCAATCATACACAAACCGACCATCATCGTTAATTTTTCACCTTGAGAAGTATCATTCAAATCTAATTTTTTAGATTCCAGACACGTACAAGTCTCCTTGCCTATTTTTTCGTAAACATCTTCCTGAGCATTTACAGTTATTGAAAAGAGTAAAAACAGTACTACAATTTTAATCATATTATAAATCTTGAGCATTGGCAATGAGTTCAGCAATATCTAAAACTTTTATTTCACTTTCTTTTTCTTTATTTTTAACACCATCAGTCATCATAGTGTTGCAAAACGGGCAACCTGCAGCAATGATTTCGGGTTGGGTTTCAAGAGCATCTTCAGTTCTCAGAATATTTACTTCTTTGTTACCTGGTTCTGCATCTTTAAACATTTGTGCACCACCAGCACCACAGCATAAACCATTGGCACGAGAACGTTTCATTTCAACCAATTCGGCATCCAATTTTTGGATTAATTCTCTTGGAGCTTCATAAACATTATTAGCACGACCCAAATAACAGGGGTCATGGAATGTAATTCTTTTTCCTTTAAACTGTCCACCTTCAATAGTCAATCTTCCAGAATCCAATAATGATTTTAAAAATTCTGTGTGATGAATTACTTCATACTTACCACCTAATTCAGGATATTCATTTTTCAATGTGTTAAAACAATGCGGACAGGCTGTGACAATTTTTTTGGCTTCATAAGCATTGAGCACTTCGATGTTCATCATGGCTTGCATTTGAAACAAAAATTCATTTCCCGCACGTTTTGCAGGATCGCCAGTACAACTTTCCTCAGTACCCAAAACTGCAAACTCTACATTCGCTCGATTTAAAATTCGAACAAATGCTTTAGTGATTTTTTTGGCTCTATCATCAAAACTTCCAGCACAACCAACCCAAAATAAGACTTCTGGTTGTTTGCCTTGAGCCATCATTTCTGCCATAGTTGGCACGTTTAACACTTCTGACATATCTAATTTTAGATTTTAGATATTAATATTTAATATCTTATATTTAACATTACTCGTGATGTTCATCATCAAACACCTGAATAGTGACTTCTTTATCCACTAAATCGGTAAATTTCCCTCTGTATCGCGTGGCCTTTACCAAGTGATTGTCAATCCAATGATAGTTGCCTCCACGTGGTTTTCCAAACAAGATTCCATGGTACTTAAACCCGTGTTTTTTCAACCAAATTTCAGTATATTCACGGTGGGCTTCTGTTCTAGAAGTGAAAAAGAAAATAATATGACCTTCGTCAAACCATTTATTTAAAGTAACTAATGCATCTGGATAAACTTCTGCCGTAAGCATTCTTTCCGGTTCTTCGTTTGGAATATCATCACAAACGGTTCCGTCAATGTCAATTAAATAATTCTTTACGCCTTCTGGTAAAATCGGACTTAAATGCTGTCCGTTTTGGGTAACACTTTGCAAGGTTTTGTCAATGTCTTCCGCTTTCATTTTTTTAATTTTAATTAGTTCACATTCATTTGACAAATTCCCAAGCCTCACATTTATGGTAATTTGTTTTTATTTTTTAGAAACAGCTATGCCATTTCTTTATTCGTTTTTCCAGTTTAATCTATCTTGTTGACTGTACTGCCATGGCGCACCATTATTTTCAATATTAGTCATCATGGCGTTCAATGATTGTGGCGCCGCACTTTGTTCCATTACCAAATAACGTCTCATATCTATGATAATCGATAATGGACTAATATTCACTGGACATTCTTCTACACAAGCGTTGCACGAAGTACAAGCCCATAGTTCTTCTGTAGTAATATAATCATTCAGTAACGACTTATTATCTGGAATAAAAATACCATTATTGGCATCCATATTCCTACCTACTTCTTCCATTCTATCTCGGGTATCCATCATGATTTTACGTGGAGACAACTTTTTTCCTGTTTGATTGGCTGGACAAGAAGAGGTACAACGACCGCATTCTGTACAAGTGTATGCATTTAATAATTGCACCCAATTTAAATCTTGTACATCCGAGGCACCAAATTTACTTGGAACCGCATTCTCATCAATTGGTTGAGCAGCAAAGGGATCAGCATTGGGATCCATCATTAACTTTACTTCTTTGGTTACACTTTCTAAGTTGTCTAGTTCCCCTTTCGGATTCAAATCGGCGAAAAATGTATTTGGAAAAGCCAGAAGAATGTGTAAATGTTTAGAATAGTATAAGTAGTTTAGGAACACTAAAATTCCGATGATATGCATCCACCAAGCTACTCTTTCGATAACTTCAACTTGAACTAGGGAAAAAACTTCTGGTGAAGGTGTTAAAAACTGTGAAATAACATTCCCGGAATTCATTGTTTGAAATTGAAGATCAAATGCATTCATTATTAGAAATAACGACATCAATACGATTTCGAAATACAAAATGATATCAGCATCTTTTTTAGGCGCACCTTTTAAGTCAGAACTTGCAAAACGCTTTAGTTTGATTATATTTCTTCTGATCCAAAAAATGATTACCGCTACTAAAACTAGTACGGCAAGGATTTCAAATGAACCTATCAGGAAACCGTAAAATCCGCCAAAGAAAGAAAATATTCTGTGGGTTCCGAAAAGTCCATCAATAATGATTTCAAGCACTTCGATGTTGATAATGACAAAACCAATATAAACTATGACATGCAAAAATCCAGCAATTGGTCGTTTGATCATTTTAGATTGACCCATAGCAATCATGGCCATATTTTTCCAACGAGCAGCTGGGTTATCGGTACGGTTTACGTCACGGCCTAAATTAATATTGCGTTTTAGTTTTTTTACATTCTTGGCAAAAAAACCAATTCCAGCAATCAGAATTAGCGCAAAGAGTATGTTGTCGAGATACATCATGGCTTTTATTTTACTTTTTTAATAGTATCGTTTACGGGCTCTTTATAAGGTTTATTTTTCTTTCCGAACAACGAAACGTTAACATAACGAGTTGGATTCAGACGAAAATCCTGTAATAGCAATTCTAATTCCTTTGATGATTTAGATAAATTGGTATACATCGCATCGTCCTTGGCTAATTTACCTAAAGTGCCTTTTCCGGATTGAACATCGGCCATTATTTTATCGACACTAGCGAGTGTTTTTTCTAAATTTTTTACGGTTTTTCCAATGTTAGCTTTAGAAAGTGAATCTGAAATTTTAGCAAAGTTCGCCGATGCCTTATCAACATTGGTCATGGTTGAGTTGAATTTTCCTTTATTATCGGCCAACATTGCATTGACATTTTGAGATGCAACTTTGAATTCAGCTAAGACTGCATCAAGATTGACAATACTACTTTTTAGACTTTCCTTGGTTTTGGAGTCTAAAATACTATTAACATTTTTCAGTAAAGCATCAGCGGAAACTACCATTTTCTCAACTTTTTCTTGTAATGGCGTTAATCGTTCGGCAACTAAAGAGGTCAGTCCTGGCTTAACATTACCAGGTAAAATAGTGCCCGATGCTGCGGTTGTTTTATCTTCGAAATTTGGTGTAATCATAATTTGTTTTCCTCCTATTAATCCGGGTTCATAAATGGAAACCACACTCGATTTTGAAAAGGGGAAATCAGATTTAATTTGAAGTTCTACTTGAATTTTACCTGTGTTATTAAGGAACTTAATACTGCTAACTTTACCTACGGTAAGTCCGTTTATAGTAACTGGAGCTGAATTAACCAATCCTTCTACATTTTCATATTCGACATAAAATGTTTTGTAATTGGATAGTAAATCTTTTCCTTTTAGGAAACTATAACCCCAAATAAATAATAAAATAGAGGCAATTACCAATATCGCAGTCTTAATTTCTCTAGTAATTTTCAATGGTATATTGTTTTTGGCAAAGTTAAAATAAATTCTTAGAACTCCTTGATATTATTGTTTTAATGCTTCTTGAACAGTAACTTTTTTGCCGTTTTTAAATGCAATTAAAAAGGCTGTAGCATAGCCTTTACTTTTTGCTTCTGCTAATAGTCGTTTGGCTTCCTCATAACTGGTCGTTTCACCATACATGTATTTGTACAAAGCACCTTCATTTGAAACTGATATGGTAGTTAATCCTTTAAAATTGCTTGGAACCGGATCTAACTTAGTTCCGCTAGCTGAAAGTTGCACCTTAAAAGTTGCTATACCAGATGAATTTATTACTTCGGGTTTACCTAGAGGTTTTTTGACTTCTGTCGTTTTTATGGTTTGGTTTTTAACTGTGGTATCCGTTATTTTAATAGGCTCCACTTTTTGAGAAGGCTTAATCATAGTGTCATCATTACCTGTACCGAAATTCTCTTTCTTATAAGCAACAATGGCATTAGCAATGGCTTCCGCTACTTGTTGTTGTCCTTCTTCTGAGTCTAACCTAGCTCCTTCTGTTGGATTGGAAATAAAACCAATTTCAATTAAAATTCGAGGCATGTAGGCTTTGTGTAGCACCATATAAGGCGCTTGTTTTACGCCCCTGCTTTTTTTACCAACATCTAAAAATTGCTCTTGTACTTTCCCAGCTAAAGCAATACTATTGTTTAAATATTCTTCACCCATCATCGTTATTCCAATAAGCGTTTCTGGCGATTTTGGGTCGTACCCTTCATACTTCTGTTTGTAATCTTTCTCTAAAGTAATTACTTCATTTTCTCTCTTGGCTGCTTCGAGATTGGATGCGTTTTTAGACATCCCCATTACATAGGTCTCACTCCCATCGGCAGCGGTATTTTTATTTGCATTACAATGAATAGAAACAAAAACATGAGCATCGGCTCTATTAGCAATGTTGGCACGTTCAATTAAATCAATAAAAACATCTGTTTTCCGTGTATAGCTGACATCAACTCCTGTATTTCTATCCAAAATTCTCCCAACTTTGAGGGTTACGGCTAGTGCAATATTTTTTTCTATGTGTCCATGATATACGGCACCAAAATCATGACCACCATGACCAGCATCGAGGGTTACTTTGAACTTTTGAGAAAAAGCGGTATTCGAAATGAGTACTAAAATGGCCGCTAGTAGAATAGCAGGCGCATTAATTGGTTTTATTACTTTCAAAATTTAATCAATTATTTTAAAGCTGATGCTTTACCATTGGCAAATTGAACCACAAACGCATCCATAAATCCGTTGTTTCTTGCTTCATTATACATTCGTTTCGCGATAGTTAAATCGTATGATTTTCCGTAATAATAACGGTATAAATTGTTGTCAAAAGTAAAAGAAATAGGATTTAAACCTTTGAAATCACTTCCATTTAAGTCTTTTTTCTTTGAACTTGCAAAGAGTTGTATTTTATAAAATTGTTGACTGGTTTCCTCAAGAGCAACCTCAGAATTTTTAATTAGTACTTCCTCTTTTTTTGAGGTGGTAGCCTCACTATTTTCTTTGGGTTTTGGCTGGTATTTACGTTCAACAACTTTAGTATCCTCGGCTCCTAATGGCTCATTAAAATATGTTCTTTTATAATGAATGATGGAATTTGCAATTTGTTGTGCCATTTCGGATTGTCCTTCTTCTGAATTCAAGTACTCTCCTTCTTCTTTATTGGACAAAAAACCCAATTCTATTAATACACCTGGCATTTTAGCGGCATCTAAAACCCACAAAGGTTGTTGTTTTACACCTCTAGTCTTTCGATCTAATTTATTGGTAAAATTATCCTGAATGGTTGTTGCCAAATCAATACTACTATACAAATTATCTTCCTGAATGATTTTTAATCCAATAAGATTCTCTGGTTTGCTTGGATCAAAGCCTTGGTAGGTTTGTTTGTAATTGTCTTCGAGCAAGATTACGGAGTTTTCGTTTTTTGCTACTTCCATGTTCATGTTGGTTCTTGAAAGTCCCATTACAAAGGTTTCTGTTCCCGATGGCGTCTGGTTAGCTACTGAATTGCAATGAATTGAAACAAATAAATGAGCATTAATTCGATTGGCGACTTTTGGGCGATTTACCAATTCAATAAATTCATCCGTTTTACGAGTGTACGATACTTCAAAATCTTTTTGTTGTTCGAGCAGTTTCCCAACCTTTAAAGTCGTCTTTAAAGCTATTTCTTTTTCCACAAATCCGTGGTAAGAATTTCCGGGATCTTTGCCACCATGGCCTGCATCTAAAACCAGTACAAACTTATTCGAGGTGGCTTGTCCTAAAACATTCCAAACACCAAAAAAGAACAGTACTGAAAAACAGCATTTTATATAATTTGTAAATCTCATCGACTTAAAAGTTAATTTTAATTAAAACCGGAAGGGTATAATACCATTATTTCCTTATTTTTGACCAGAAATATTGTGTAAGTTTGCCACTTCAAAAACCAAGCCATATTTCTACAAAAATAGCACTAAACCTTTGCAAAGAAACTTATTTTATATCGTTTTTTTAACAATTTTCCTAACATTGGGAAACGCAAAAACATATTCTCAAGATGGAAAGCAAAAAAAGAAATCTTTTGCTGCTAAGAATCAGGAAACTAAGCCAAAGACACCCGTAGATTCTACGTTAGATGTTACCGAAGTTAAGCTGACCGATAGTTTAAAGAAAAAACCATTATTGGAGAGTAAGATCAAACGAAAAGCCGTTGACTACGAAAAGTTCGACCAAAAGAAAAAACTAATTACATTATACAATAAAGCAGAAGTATACTATCAAGACATCGAACTAAAATCGGGGATTATTGTTATTGATTATCAAAAAAGTGAAGTATATGCCGGGAGAATAAAAGATTCTACTGGAGCCTACACACAACGACCCGTTTTCAAACAAGGAAGCAATGTGATTGAACCCGATTCCATCCGATTCAACTTTAAAACCAAAAAGGCATTGGTATGGAATTCAAGAACAAGCCAAGGGGAATTTAATGTAAAAGCTGAAATTACAAAAAGAGAAAATGATTCGGTTTACTTTATGAAAGGTGCCCGATTTACTACTTCAAAAGACATAGATGATCCGGAGTTTTATTTTTATACCGACAAAGTTAAATTTGTGCCCGGTAAAAAAATCGTAGTCGGATTTACCAATATGTACATTGCCAATGTTCCAACCCCTTTAGCCTTGCCGTTTGCTTTCTTCCCAATGACCGAAAGTAGCCGTTCTGGTATCATAATCCCCTCCTACAATGACAGTAATACAAGAGGCTTTTCATTGCAAAATGGCGGGTATTATTTTGCGCTCAACGATCATTATGATTTGGCTGTTTTGGGTGATTATTATACTAATGGAAGTTATGCTATGCGCTTTGAATCGTCGTATGCTAAGAAATACAAATTTCTAGGTAATATTAACGTGCGTTTTGAAAATCTAATTACCAGTGAAAGAGGGTATCCTGATTATTCTAAGACCAAAATTTACAACATACAATGGTCGCATAGCAAAGACGGAAAGTCGAATCCAAATTCCCGTTTTTCTGCCTCGGTAAACCTTGGAAGTAGTAAATACTTTGCGAATTCATTGAATCAGTCTAATGTAGGTTCTCGATTAAACAATATGTTGAGCTCCTCTATTTCATATTCGAAAACGTTTAATTCAGTACCGCAAGTCAATTTTTCTTTGGCCGCAACCCATTCTCAAAATACCAATACCGAACAAATCAACATGACGTTGCCTACCTTGCAATTAAGTGTTGACAGAATTTTTCCCTTTGCTCCAAAAGAAGGGATAAAGAAAGGTCTCTTCAAAAATATAAATTTGCAATACAACCTTAGAGGAGAAAATAGAATTGCGACTACTGATTCCCTTTTCTTCAAACCACAAATGTTTAAAGATGCCAAAATAGGTTTTCAACATAGCATTCCGCTGAGCACCAATTTTAAAGTATTTAAGTATTTTAGTGCTACAACTTCACTGAATTATAACGAAGTATGGTATTTGAAAACCATCAAAAAACAATACCAGTCATCACAAAATGCTGTGGTAGATACTGAAGTAGCAGGATTTGATGCATTCAGAACGTATTCCTTTTCAGCTGGATTAGGAACTACTATTTACGGAACATTTAATTTTGGGGAAACCAAAAAAATTCAGGCAATCCGCCACGTAATGCGTCCAAATATTTCATACAGTTACACGCCTAGTTTTGCAAAATATTACGATACTTACGATCCTGATGGAAGTGGTACTATGCTTAAAGATTATACTCGTTTTGACGGTGGAATATTTGGTGCCCCAGGAAAAAACATGTCGAATAATTTGGCATTCAACTTGAGTAACACTTTTGAAGCCAAAGTAACAGACAAGGATTCGACTAAAACCGAGCCTAAGAAAATCATGTTATTGAACAACTTGAACTTCGCTGCAAACTATGACATTACAGCTGACTCTATAAAATGGTCGCCTTTGCGCGTTAGTGGCGGAACACAATTATTTAAACAAAAAATGAACATCAATTTTGCTGCGACGCTTGACCCTTATGCTATTAATAATTCGGGACAACGTATCAACATGTGGAATATTGATAATGGCGGTAGTTTGTTCAGAATGACAAGCGCCAACATGACTTTGAATTATGCTTTTAGTAGTAAAGATGGGGAAGCCACTGAAAAGAAAAACAAACAAGGTGAACGAAATGGTGGTCGTCAGGATGACTTGTTTGGCACCAATACTGATTTCAGTGACCGACGCGACAGTCAGTTTAAAGATGAAGACAGTGAAGAAGCACCTGCGTCTGAGTTTTTTGAATACAAGTTACCTTGGGATATGAATTTGGCTTATACAATAACCTATTCTAACAACAACAGAGAGAAAAAAATTATAGGAAACTCCGTGATGGTTTCTATGAATACCGATTTAACACCTAAATGGAAAATTGGTGCTTCAACCGGCTATGATTTAGTGAACAAAGGAGTAACGTTTACCCAACTTCGATTTGAACGCGATTTGTTAAGTTGGCGAATGGACTTCAATTGGGTTCCCTTTGGAGATAATCCGTATTGGGGATTCTTTATCGGAATTAAATCCGGAGTATTGAGCGATATCAAGTGGGACAAACGAAATCAAGCGGATAGAATTTTGAAGTAATGTTCAGCATTCAATACCGAACACTATTAATATAAATTAGTTAAACTATTTTCAGTATCGAAAGATGCTGCATTAATTTCAGCACAAATGAAAAAAATAATTTTTACTGACAAAGCTCCAGCACCAATTGGCCCCTATAATCAGGCAGTTTTAGTTGGCAATACTTTATACACTTCTGGACAAATCGCTTTACATCCCACAACAATGGAATTGGTTCTTGACGATATAGAAACCGAAACTAAGCAAGTGATGGAAAATATGAAAGCTGTTTTAGATGCTGCCGAGATGACTTTTGAAAACGTAATTAAAACAACAATTTTCATTATGGATATGGGAGATTTTGCTCGCATCAATAGTGTTTATGCCACTTACTTTGATGAAGCTACAGCACCAGCACGAGAAACCGTTCAAGTAGCCGGTTTACCAAAAGGGGTTAGTATTGAGATCTCGATGATTGCAGTGAAATAAATTCAAAAACATGAAAAAAAACTTTATACTAATTTTGCTAATATCACTTGGTCTGAATTCTTTTTCTCAGGAGAAAATAATTGGCTCTAATGAAAAAGAAGTTCTAACGGTCCTACCGATTGAAGAGAACGGAAAACTAGAAAACAATGTTTACAATTGTTATAAGTTTGATTGGAAAATAAAAATCCCGTTGAATTATGAAATAACCAATGTAAAACAAAATAAACCTCATTTGATAGGCTTTGGAGTAGATATAAGAAATAATTTTACTTCGAGTTTTGAATCGCTAACTGGCACGCAAATAACATCACTTGAAGAACATAAAAAATTTATGATTCAATTACTTAATGACACCTATTCTAATATTAGTACGTTAAAGTTTGCGTTAAATAGTTCAATTATGAAATTAGGAAATTATGATTTCTACAAAATTGAAACTAAATTATACGATCCAAAAACTAACGAATTGCTGTTAACTCAAGATTTGTACAATAGTATAATAAACAACAATTTGTTTAGTGTAAACATAAATTACAACAATCCAAATGTTGGAAAATTGTTAACAGATAATTTCATGAGTTCTTTTTCTAACTAAATCTTACAATACCCAACCTACCCTTTTTAATAAAAACTTAAGTTCCTAGAATCAATTTCTTATTAATCAAACACTTGATTTTTTTTATTAAAAAATTATATCTTTACTGAATAAGATTATTTCGCACTCTAATTAAGGTGCTATGTGTGTCTTAAAATTGCCCCTCTTAATACAGTACTTATGAAAAAAGTAACGTTATTAATTTTCACTGCTTTTCTCTATTCCCTATCCCAAGGGCAAACCAAAACTACTGCTGATCTATATAGCAGTAAAGACTTTGAAGCGCTAATTAAACTTGAAACTAAAAGCGACTCGCTCAACGGTGAAGAACTGTATAGGGTTGGATTTGCTTTTTTTCAGTTAGAAAACGATACTAAGGCTATCGAATTTTATGATAAAGCAATTGCAAAGGGTTTTGAAAACGGTACAACTCATTTTTATAAAGGACTATCGCTCAGTTATCTGAAAAAATATGATGAAGCTTTAAATGAAATCGATATTTCTTTACAAAAAGAGCCCAACAATCAAGAGTATATGAACCAGAAAGGGTTGGTGTACAAATATAAAGGATTAGAAGACAAAGCCTTGGACTATTTTGAAGAGGCAACCAGATTTCCCAATACTTATGGAGAACCTTTCTTTTGGGTAGCTTATATTTATCATGGGAAACAGGATTTAGAAAAGGCACTGAAATTGTATTATGTTGCAGCAAAAAAAATTCCTCATCAGAACAGTTATTATGTTGACGCGCTTCAAAGCATCGGACAGCTTGAATATACTTATACACAAAATTACCAAAAATCGGCACTAGCCTACTCAGAGGCAGTAGCGCTGAGACCTAAAGATTATAAAGTATATCCCAAACTTATTAAAGCCTTCAATGCTGCAAAAGAATATTCAAAAGCTGAAACCGTTTTTCAGTTAATGAAAACTGCGTATCAAAAGAATGAACTTCCAGAGGATGACATGAAATTTAAAATGGTGGGCATTGATGAATATGAATGGAAGAAACAAAAAATAACTATTTTTAAATCCCTAGAAAACCCAAAAGAAGTTCTAGATATTTTCTATAAAGCATATCTTTTAAACAAAACTGGTGATAAGGTTGAACGAATATTTAACGTCGAAAAAACCATCCAGATTTCGGGAGGATCGAAACATTTACTTTGTGAACAAAAGACAGATTCTCACTTGACCTATCCTTATGGCTGGAAAACCGATAAAATTTTACTAGATGATTTAAAAAAAGCCATTAAACTTATACTGGATGACAAATTACAAAAAACAGCAACATCAAATTATAATGGCAAATAGTACTTTAGTGCTAGATTGACTGCCAGTAGTTTTCAGATTGAGAGGCTAAACACCAAAACTGATCTCATCCAAACCCAATAACAACAGCTGTGCTGTAGCTTCATTCGTTGCAAGAGGCACATTGTGAACATCGCAAATTCGGATTAACATACTGATGTCTGGTTCGTGTGCAATTAGGGCAATTTCCATTTTATTCAGTTGTTTAACCTCAAAGAACGAAAAGTTTTTCGCAAAGTGAGCAAAGAAAAAGGCCTAACATTATTATTGAAAGACCTTTTATTATAAAATTGTTTGTTCCTCGCAATGACAAGGAATATTATTTATTCAAAATGTGATAGGCAATCAAACCATCGATTGGTCTGCGGAGTACATTACCAACTTTGATATCATATTCATCCAAAGTTGTTTCTAATTCTTCTTTCAAATAAAAAGCAATAGAACCTACAAAGTGCACTAAAACATCGTGACAATTTTCAAATTGCGTAATGTAATTTTCAACAAAGTCTTTCATTTCAGCTTTAATTATTTGTTGGCAGAAAGGAACGTCTTTGTGTTTGATTAGAAACTTGGCAAAGGTTGCTAAATAAGCATTCGGATTGGGCTCTTTGTATAAATTATTCTTAATATAATCTGCATCAAGATTGTATTCTTCTTCAAATTCTTTGGCTAAATCTTTAGGCATTTTATTAAAATAATACCCTCGTAACAAATGGCGGCCGAAGCGATTACCCGAACAATCATCCATGGCAATATACCCCAATGACTGTACTTTTTGGTGCAACACTTTACCATCAAAATAACTACAATTAGAACCTGTTCCAAGAATACAAACAATAGCTTGTTCGTCTTTTGGAGTAGTAGCATAAACAGCAGCATAAGTATCTTCGTGAACCGAAACGGCAGCATTAACAAAATACGCTTCAAATACTTTTGTCAAAAAGTTTTTCATCCGATCTGTTCCGCAACCTGCGCCATAAAAAAATAGATGGCTGGCTTTATCCTTATTATGTGAAATATCAAACTTGTCATCAAGTCGATTGATGATTTCATCTTTGTCAAGCACTTCAGGGTTTAAACCTAGAGATTGAGTAGTGAACAGTACTTTTCCGTTATCATCAATGGCAATCCAATCAGCTTTGGTAGATCCACTATCAACTAATAATTTCATAATTAATTTGGAATTACGAATTAGGAATTATGAATTTGAACTGAAAAACAAATTATAAAACTAAATTCTAAATTGTATTATTTTGGTTTGGTTTTGGTTTGGAAATAAAAATCCCATCATCAACAAAGATAATGGGATTTTTTGAAATATTAAAGTCCAGCAATATGAACTGACAAATCGATTAATTTACTTGAATACCCGTATTCATTATCGTACCAAGAAACCAGTTTGAAGAATGTAGAATTTAAGCCTATTCCAGCTTTAGCATCTATGATTGAAGTACGTGTGTCTGAAATGAAATCTTGAGAAACTACGTCATCTTCGGTATATCCTAGTATTCCTTTTAATTCATTTTCAGAGGCTTTTTTCAACACCGCCATGATTTCTTCGTAAGAGGTTTCTTTGGCCACTTTTACAGTTAAATCTACCACAGATACATCAATAGTAGGAACACGAAACGACATCCCTGTTAATTTTCCGTTTAATTCCGGAATAACTTTACCGACTGCTTTTGCTGCACCTGTAGAGGATGGGATGATGTTCACACTAGCGGCACGTCCACCGCGCCAGTCTTTTCTTGATGGTCCGTCAGCAACCATTTGTGTCGATGTAGTTGCGTGAACTGTAGTCATCAAACCTTCCACAATTCCGAAGTTGTCATTAATTACTTTAGCCAATGGTGCTAAACAGTTCGTAGTACAAGAAGCGTTAGAAACTACTGTATCCGTTGCTTTGGCCTCAGTGTGATTTACTCCCATGACAAACATTGGTGCGTCAGCTGATGGCGCTGATATTACCACTTTTCTGGCTCCACCATCAATGTGAGCTTTGGCTGTTTCGATAGTGGTGAAAAACCCGGTACATTCAGCTACTATTTCTACATCAACATCTTTATCGTCCCATTTGATTAGTTTTGGATCGCGTTCTGCAGTAACTCTGATGTATTTGTCATTAACAAATAATTTTCCTTCTTTCACTTCTACTTTTCCGTTGAAACGTCCGTGAACTGAATCGTATTTTAATAAATAAGCCAAATGATCTACATCTAACAAATCGTTGATTGCTACTACTTCTATATTGTCTCTGTTGAAGGTTTCTCTAAAAACTATTCTACCAATTCTACCAAAACCGTTTATTCCTAATTTTACTTTTGACATTTTATTTATTGCTTTATGCTTTAAGCCTTATGCTACCAGCAGATTATATTAATTAATTAATTATAAATTTATTTTAACTTTCAGCTTATTTTTAGTCTCTTTATGTGGTCATAATATCAGACACTCTCAACAATTCTCGATCAATTTCAGAATGTCCTTTAATGGCCTGTTCTAATGGTGTGAGTGCTACTTTATCATTTATAATACCAACCATAAAATTTGATTTTCCTTCTAGTATAGACTCAACTGCTTTTACGCCAAGTCTAGACGCTAAAACTCGGTCATAACATGAAGGTGAACCACCACGTTGCATGTGTCCTAAAACAGAAACTCGAATATCGTATTCTGGAAAATGTTCTTCGATATAATCTTTTAATTCAAATACGTTTTTGCCTATTTTATCTCCTTCGGCAATCACAACAATACTAGATGATTTTCCGGATGCTTTACTTCTGCGCAAGGAATCTAAAAGACGCTCTAATCCTAAATCTTCTTCTGGAATCAGAATTTCTTCTGCACCAGCGCCAATTCCGGCATTCAAAGCAATATGGCCTGCATCTCTTCCCATAACTTCCACCAAGAAAAGGCGGTTGTGCGAACTGGCAGTATCTCTGATTTTATCAATACAATCTACTACAGTATTCAAAGCGGTATCAAATCCTAAGGTATGACTGGTTCCAAAAATATCATTATCAATGGTGCCTGGAATTCCCATTACTGGATACCCAAATTCGTTATTGAAAATTTCTGCTCCGGTAAAAGTACCGTCTCCACCAATAACCACCAAGGCATCAATATTGGAATTTACTAAGTTTTGATGTGCTTTTTGTCTGCCTTCAACCGTCATGAACTCTTTGGACCGAGCTGATTTAAGAATAGTACCGCCTTTGTTCACTATATTGTTCACACTTCGCGCACCCATTTCTTTAAAATCTCCCTCAATCATTCCTTGATAGCCTCTGTAAATACCGATGCATTCGATATTGTGATAGGCACAAGTTCTGACTACAGATCGAATAGCTGCATTCATTCCGGGAGAATCACCTCCTGAAGTTAAAACGCCTATTCTTTTTATAGTTTTTGACATTTTTTTATGTATTAAAATGTAAATCTAGCAAACAAGCGCCAGTATTTTACCTTGTTATTTGTTATATTCACAAATCAACCGAAATTCAATCGTTTTCGTTGATAAGTTTTTAGTTTATTAAAATTGGGAGCTGGTATAAAGTCCTATTCATCGGTAGGAATTGCTTCTGTATTTGGTTTTATTTCCGATTTTTTCTTGTCTTTTTCATCAGGTGATTTAAAGTGTAACGTATCTACATCCATAGAATCGTCGTGTTGTTGGTTGTGACTGGAATCGACTTTGTCTAATTTCGCTTTTTTAAAAATCTTGTTTACTAGTTCTTTAAAGGTGTCGAAATCGACTTCATAGGACATTCCGATTCCTTGGGTATAGCCAATTCCTTGACCAATATATGTTACGTCATTTTCTTTATTAAAAACTCTTAAATTCAAGGTGCCGTCCGGATTTACACGATACTGTACTTCAAGATCCCCAACAATAGCAGTTTCTGAAATTCCACCCACTGGCACTCCAACTTTACCATTAACGGTAATTCGGTCATTAATTTTGGATGAAACAGAAACGCCAATTCGTCCGTCAGATTGTTGACCTGGAGTTCTGTCAGCAACAATATACTCGGGTGCAATTGAAATTTTATCATTATCGCCTGAAAATATATCATTAAAAAGACTTCCTGCCTTTTCGAACAAATTATTCGATAATTGATTCTGAGCAACGCCGTCTTGACTTAAAAAGCTACCTGTAGAAAGCAAATAAAATGCCTGTGTTTGGCGCTTGTCTTTATCGTCTAATTTATACTGTATCTCAGATTTAAGCGTACTTCCCACTGTTGGAAAATTAATATTAAAATCGGGCTCCGGATTGGTTAAACTCCCTTTTACCCCTATCACAACTTCTACATTAACTTTCTTGTTAAAAGACGGATTATCTACCAAAACTGCTGGATTGGCAGAGGTTTCATAAACTGCTTCCAAATTGAGTGTGGCGCCCATTGGGTCTCCTGCCCAAACAATAGAACCCCCTTTTTTTACTTTAAAAGGCTTATTAATTATTCCACCATACTTAAAATTATAAGATCCTGATACTACTGAGAAATCTCCAAACATTTCAAATTTACCTAAAGTGTTGATTCGGAACAATAGTGTGCCGTTTCCTTTTCCTTTCATTCCGTGACCGCTTTCTCGATTCAAAATCACTTCAATATTTGCTACTTCAGTAATATCAAAGTTGAATTCTAATTCTAATCCGCTTGAATTTTTTGAAAGAATGGTTTTATCTTTTAATTTTTTGTTTTTTTCCTCTTGAGACACAAAGTGAATGTATTTGCTGTCTTGAATTGCTTCAGCATCATTGATTGGAATTTTAATATCGGTTCCTTTAGCTGACTCAGCATCAACTTTAATCATCAAATTATCCGTTGGCCCTTTTATCGATGCTGAACCATCCATAAAGGCAGTTCCGTAATAGGCTGCATCTTCGTAATCAATTGTATTTAGCGCCAATAATCTATTGGTATTGATGGCCAAATCCAATTGCCAGTCGCCAAACTGTTTGTGTTTGATAAATCCGCTTAAGTTTCCTTTGGTTTTAAATTTGGTATCTGTTATATCCGTTTCTCTGATGATGAACTTACTTTCCGTAACATCAACAATTGAATTATCATCAAAAACATAATCACAATTAAGATACGGAATAGTCAAGCCTGCCTGATTAATAAAGAGACGTCCGTTGTAATCTAATTCATTTATATTGCCATCAATTCGGGCGTTTCCAGATGCAAATCCTCTAATGTTGGTAATCACATCGCCGCCTATTTTCCCTAATACACCTAAATTGAATTTGTTAAAACTCAAATCAACATCCAAAAGGGTTTGATTGTCTACAATTTCTATATTTCCGTCAGCGTTAAAGGATTCTAGATTTTCATTTTCTAAATTAGAATTCAAATAAAACTTACTGAGTGTTTCATCGCCTTGGATGTCTAAATTCAATTTTCCTAGAGCGATATCATTTACTTTCAAACTGTCAATCCTGATTGTTGAAGTAGGCTGAAAAATGTTCTTACTTTGCTTGAAATTAATTTTACCGTTGAGGTTTCCGTCAAACTTAAATTTTTCAACATCTGGTGTAACCTTATTCAAATTAACATTATCAAATGTGAGTTGCAAGTCCTTGTCTTGCTTACCATTCCAGAGACCAACAAAATTAATACTTTGATTTCCGTGCGAAACAATCAAATCTTGAAACGAAAAGTTAGTCAGCTTTTTATCAAAGACAATTTTATTGTTTTCTTTGTTTTCTTTTTCATTTAAAAACCATAAATAATCTTTGAATTGAAGCTCTGATTTGTTAAATCCAACTACATTTTTGTTGTCATTATTGATTGTGTGGTAAAAATTCAGATTGTAAAAGTCATTGCCTTGTTTTCCGCCTTTAAACTCTGTTCTAAATTGAAGTGTATCATTAGAAAACGTATTAATCATGCTGAAATCTCTGATTTTATAGCGCTTTGTTTTTATAGAATCTAATTGAACATAAGCATTATACAAGGGGTTTCTATTATCAACTTGAATTAAAACGTTGTCAAAAGTAGTCTCATAGGCCACAACTTTGGGTGAAGTAAAATCGAGTTTGAAATTCTTACTATCAGAACTTATGCTTCCGTTAAGTTTCGTGTTTTTTGCAAGTGAAATATCCGGGTTGAATATTTCTATGATTTTACTGTTTAAATCAAAGTCAAACTTTAGGTATTGATTGGGTAATACTTTATTTGATTTGTAATTGGAGTAGAAACTTCCTAGTGAATTCTCGACCATTTTCTGCAATTGGTTGAACTTGTATTTTCCGACCACAGCACCTTGAATGGCATCCGGAGAACTAATAGTAATAGCCCGTTCTCCATTAGCATCAAAAACCGAACTAGCGCTCAAGTAATCTAGAAAAAAAAGATCTTTTTTATTTTGGTAAGAAGCATTAGTCAGCACTAAATTTCCTTTCAGATTATCAAAAGAATTTCCAGTTGCTTTAACAATTATATCCCCTTTGAATACTGAAATAGAGTCATTAACAAAATTCAGCTTAACTAAATTGGCATAATCAATTTTGGTGTGAAAATCATAGATGTTTTCGCGTTTAGACAAGTCCAAGATGCCGTTGAAATCCATAAAAAGATTCGGATCATTTATATAAAATTTCCCTTTAAATATGGGCTGCTTAAAACTTCCGTCAACTAAAATTTTGGTGTAATTATAGCCGTTATACTTCAACTGAAAGACATCTCCAGCAAAAGTAGTGTTGAGGTATTTTTGTGTAAAGCCTTTCCCATCTACATCAAGATTCAGACTTACTTTACCTATGGTTTTATCATTAATCATAGCACCAACATCAAAACCTTCCAAAATGATATTTCCGTTGTATTTGGCATTGTCAATATTATCAAGATCGGAAATGCGCAAATCAGATTCGATAATACCCAAAGCCGTATTCATTACAAAATTAGAGTTGATGTATTGTTGTGTAACTTCAACTTTTCCAGCAAAGTTGAATTGCCCTAACTTTTGAAGCGATGATGGCAGTTTTTTACCTAGAACATTGGGCAACAACTTTGTCAAATCGACATAATTAGAAGAAATTTTTTTAAAATTTCCTTTCATATAAAACGTGCCTGGGCTTCGCGGAAAAAGGTTTCTAAAATTAACATCTCCTTTGATAGTTGAGAATTTAGAATCCTTCAGGTATAAATTTGTCGCATAAAAATTATTTAAAGTTCCCTTGATTCTAGTCTTCAAATAAAATTTCTGATTTTTATCCAATTCATTATAAAAATAGCGAATGTCATTAGTTGCTAATGCAGCACTGTCAAGCTTTATGTCAAATTGTACTTTGTTATTAAAATTCGAAAAATCTTTATTGTCTTTATTGTATTTTAAAACAAACTGTCCTTTCACAAAGGATTCTTTTGTGGTTACTTCTAAATTATTTAAAACTATATTTTTTTTAGTGTAGGTAAAGTCAGAGGTCAGATTTTCAACTTGAACGCCGCGATGATCCTGAAAAGTCATTGTTTTTATTTTCATAGTAACATCTGGACCTTTGATTTGAAAATCCTTTAAATGTGCATTCAGTTTAGTGAAATCGACATCTTTTGGATTGGGTCTGTTATAATCTAACATAACAAAACGACTATTTTGGAGGTAGATATTTTTAGTCTTCATTAAAAAGGCACCACTGCTCTTTTTCCCATCATCAAAAGCAGCAATAAAAACATCCAAACTTGTGTCTTTTTCTCCTTTATAGTTTTGAATCTGCAGGTAGAAATTATCCAACCTCAAATCACCAAAAAGCAATCTCCCATCAATCAGCTGCTTGTAATCAAGTACATTGGTTTTTATTCGATCCGCATAAATCAAAGTGTCTTTGTGATGGTCTAAAATCAGTACTTTTTTGAGTTTAACGCCACCAAAAACGGTAACAGCAACTTGATCAATAGCGATGTTGGTACCGTAATCTTTGTTGATTTTTTCTGTAGCGTATTGGGCGATTTTAGTTTGTACTACAGGCAAAGAAAGGGCTATGCTTAGTATTAATAAAAATAATAGTAGCCCAATAATTGTGCGAAAAAATATTCTTCGAAATTTTTTAAAACCGCTATTTGTTTTAACTTGCTCCAATTATTATTTTGACTTGGGAAAGAAAATTACCTTTGTAAAAATCTTTACATTTGATTTTCTCCGATCGATTGTCAAATATAACCTAAAAATCGCGCCTTTTATGCATCCTGAAGAAGTTTTTATACTGGCTATTGAAAGTTCATGTGACGATACTGCTGCAGCTGTTTTAAAAAACAACAGCGTACTTTCAAACATTGTGGCCAGACAAAGTATTCATGAAGAATATGGTGGTGTTGTCCCAGAATTGGCATCACGGGCACACCAACAAAATATTGTTCCAGTAGTTGATATAGCCTTAAAGAAAGCCAATATTACAAAAAATCAACTTTCGGCTATTGCTTTTACTCAAGGCCCAGGATTAATGGGTTCCCTTTTAGTTGGTGCTTCTTTTGCGAAATCGCTAGCTATGGCATTGCAAATTCCTTTAATAACGGTGAATCACATGCATGCCCACATATTGGCTCATTTCATAGATGAAACTGGTTTTGCAAAACCAGAGTTCCCTTTTTTAGCACTGACTATTTCTGGAGGACATACCCAAATTGTGAAAGTGAATGACTTTTTTAACATGGAGATTATCGGAGAAACCACTGATGATGCTGTTGGAGAAGCTTTTGACAAAACGGCAAAAATATTAGGTTTTCCTTATCCCGGCGGCCCATTAATTGACCAATTTGCCAAAGAAGGCAATCCTAAAAAATTTCCGTTTTCTAAACCTAAAGTAGGTGGACTAGATTTTAGTTTTTCTGGATTGAAAACGCAAATTTTGTATTTCATTCAGAAAAATGTGCTAGAAAATCCAAATTTCATAGCGGAAAACAAAGCGGATATTTGTGCTTCTGTGCAACATACCATTATTGAAATCTTAATGGATAAATTGAAAATGGCGGTGGCTCAAACTGGAATCAATCAAATTGCAATTGGCGGCGGAGTTTCGGCAAATTCTGGAATCCGTCAGACTTTGAAAGATGCCCAAAGCCAGTATGGTTGGAAAACATTTATACCCAAATTTGAATATACAACAGACAATGCCGCAATGATCGGAATTGTAGGTTATCAGAAATATTTACACGAAAAATTTTCAGCGGCTAATGTGGTTTCTCATCCGCGAATTGAATTTTAATAACCATGCAATTATTCTACAGTCCAAGCCTTAATGAAAGCCAGACTTCCTTTGTTTTTGACAAAGAAGAAAGCAAGCACATTATTAAAGTACTACGTAAAAAAGAAAGTGATATTTTACACGTTACAAATGGTTTAGGCTATTTATTTACAACTAAAATTTCGATTGCATCAGATAGTAAGTGTACTGTAAAAATAGTTTCTTTTGTTAAACAAGAAGCTGCAAAATTTGCGTTACATTTAGCAGTTGCTCCAACAAAAATGAATGAGCGTTTTGAATGGTTTTTGGAAAAAGCAACCGAAATGGGCATTCAAGAAATCACACCTATACTTTGTGAGCATTCAGAAAGAAAAGTAATTAAAACTGATCGGTTTCAGAAAATTTTAGAGAGTGCAATGAAACAGTCACTGCATTATTATCTACCCCAATTAAATGAACCCATTGCCTTCAAGGATTTTATAAATAGTGAAAAATCTGGACAATTGTTTATTGCTCATTGTGAAGCATCCGAAAAAAAATCATTAAAAAACGAATTGAAGAGCAAGGAAGATGTCACTATTTTAATTGGACCAGAAGGTGATTTTTCTGTTAAAGAAATTCAATTGGCTATTGACGCTAATTATATTCCTGTATCTTTGGGCAGCACTCGATTACGAACCGAGACCGCAGCGATTGTAGCTTGTCATAGCGTGGTTTTTGTAAATGAATAACATGACAAAATTTATTGTAATTCTTTTTTTAATTGGCAATACAGCTTCCCTTTTCAGTCAGAAGCAATCCCTTTTTATTGATAAAAACTATACTGAAGCGCTGGCTGAATCAAAAACGCAAAAGAAACCAATGGTATTGTTTTTTTACGCTTCTTGGTGTCCACATTGCAATGTCATGAAAAAAGATGTTTTCACTGATAGTGCTGTGGCCGAATTTTATTCCAAAAACTACATCTGCGTAGCTGTTAATGCAGAATCTACAATTGGTAAAGAATTAAAAATCAAATTTCTCAATAAATTTAGAGTTACCAGTTATCCAACATTTGCAATTTTAGACGAAAATGAAACACTACTTTATTGTATTTCGGGTGAAATAAAAACAGAGAAGTTTTTATCCGAAGGAACTGATGCTTTGCTTCCTGAAAATCAATTACCCAATATTGAGAAGGCGTTTTTGATCGATGCAACTAATGCCGATAAATGTTTAAAATATATTACTAACATTAGAAAAGCTGGAATTGACGCAACTCCAATTGCTCAGAAATACTTAGGAAGCATAACGCCTGAAGATAAATTTACAGATCTTAATTGGCGGGTCTTTTCGAACGGAATCAATAATTTTGATACCGACGAGTTTAAATTTGTTGTCCAAAATAAAGACGCTTTTGCTAAAGTAACTTCTCCTGAAAGAGTAGATAAAAAAATCGCCTATACTATTTCAGAAACCTTAAAGCCATTAGTTGATAGAGTGGACACTATAAATTACCAAAAAAAGCGTCTTGTAGCTGAATCATTTCACCTCCGAAAAATAGATTCGTTGCTCTATCGTTTCGATATTCAGATTGTGTCACAAACCACGAATTGGAGAAAATATCAAAAGATAACTTCGGATAACGTTGAAAAATTCTCTTGGAACGATACCGTTTTATTATACGACATTTGCACCACTTATTTTGAAACCGTTGCCGATAAAAAAGGATTGTTAGAGGCCGTAACATGGGGAAAACATTTGCTAACAATCGCAGAATCTATTGACAATTACAGTGTCACTTCTAAATTATTAGTAAAATTAAAAGACTACAAACAAGCTTTAATTTTTGCTCAAAAAGGAAAGGATTTTGCTGATAATCTAGGGTTGAAAAATAATGAAATTGAGGCTTTATTGATAGAAATAAAAAAACAGTGATGAAAAAAATAATAGTATTCTTTTTGCTATTTTCAGGTTCAGTTTATACACAAGAAATTGCACTTCTAAAATACAATGGCGGCGGCGATTGGTATGCGAACCCAACGTCGCTACCTAATTTAATTAAATATGCCAATCAAACGATAAATACCAATATCAGAACCAAGCCAGGAACTGTAGAACCCGGAAGTCCGGATATTTTTTCCTACCCGTATGTTCACATGACTGGTCATGGAAATGTTGTTTTTAGCGATGCCGAAATTGTCAATTTAAGAAATTATTTACTTTCGGGAGGATTTCTTCACGCCGACGATAATTATGGCATGGATCAATACATTCGCAGAGAAATCAAACGCATTTTTCCGAACAATGATTTAGTAGAAGTACCAGCGAACCATCCTATTTTTCAGAAACCAAATGTTTTCGCGAGCGGTTTGCCAAAAATACACGAACACGATGGCAAACGGCCGCAAGCGTTTGGACTATTTATTGACAATAGATTGGTTTTACTCTACACATTTGAATGTGACTTAGGTGACGGTTGGGAAGATGCCGAAGTACATAACGATCCTAAAGATGTTCGCGAAAATGCCTTGAAAATGGGAGCTAACATTCTGAACTACATCTTTAAGAACTAAAAGACTTACAAATTATTCTTTACTATATTGATAATATCTTAAAAAATGATGTCATTGGTCTATTTGTTAAAAACTAATGATGCATTTTTCACAACATATCATTTTATTTCATAAAATTGTTTTAATTAATTAACCAATAATTTATTAAAAAATGAAAAAATTATGTGTATCGTTAGCAGCCTTGCTGATTTTATTTTCTTGTCAAAAAGAAGAAAGTACTACTAGCACTAAAGCGTCTAAAAGAATTTGTGCTTCACAAGAAGTTTTTGAAAGACAATTAAAAGAAAACCCTGAATTGGCGATTAAAATGGCCCAAATCGAAGCCTTTACGGAAAATGCAACCTTAGAACAAAGCAGATTAGTGAATGGTAAAATTGAGATTCCAGTTGTTGTAAATGTACTATACAGAACGGCTGCTGAAAACATTTCTTTAACACAAATTCAATCTCAAATTGCAGTTTTAAATAACGATTTTAATGCTCTAAACTCTGACTACAATAGTGTTCCGGCACTGTTTTCAGGTGTAAAAGCTAATGTTGGAATTTCATTTGTACTAGACCAAGTAATCAGAAAAGCAACTACTAAAACTTCTTGGGGAACAAGAGATGCCATTAAAAAAACAAAACAAGGGGGTTTAAACCCAACTAGTCCAACTACTAAAATGAACCTTTGGGTAGGAACTATTGGTGGCGGAATTTTAGGGTATGCACAATTTCCAGGAGGTTCGTCTGCAACCGATGGTGTTGTAATTGATCCTAATTATTTTGGAGTTACAAGTAATTCAGGTACAAGTTACCCTTACAACTTAGGCCGAACAGCTACACATGAAGTAGGACATTGGCTAAACCTACGCCACATATGGGGTGATGCAACTTGCGGTAATGATTTAGTTAACGATACACCCTCTCATAACACCGCAAATTATGGTGTGCCAACGTATCCACATTATAGCACTTGTACCGGAACACCAGTTGAAATGACAATGAATTATATGGACTACACAGATGACAGAGGAATGTATATGTTTTCATTAGGTCAAAAATCTCGTATGGATGCCATCTTCCTTTCTGGAGGTCCACGATTTTCTTTTGCACAACCGTAATATTTATTTACAGTATATAAAAACAAAAACTCGTCAATAATATCGGCGAGTTTTTTTATTTTTATTGAAATTTAAAATCATGGATAAATCTATTTTATCTGAAGAAATTCAAACCTATATTAATGCCAATATAACAGCTGATGTGCTAGTATTAGCATTACAAAAAAACAAATTTACCACTACCATTTGGACACTTATTCTGAGCCAAATTGCAGCCAAACAAAAAGCCAAAGCCAAACTTCCAACTTGGTTTAATGCTCTAAACATTTATTATCCAAATAAAATAGCACTCGAGCAGACTTCTTCCGAAAAAACAGCAGCTTATAAGTCTGAATTGATTTCAGGCACCAAACTAATTGATTTGACAGGCGGTTTTGGAGTCGATGATTTTTATTTTGCTAAAACAATGTCCAAAGTGATTCATTGCGAAATCAATTCCGATTTGTCTGAGATTGTGGCACATAATTTCCGACAATTACCAATTAAAAACATCGAATGTATTACCGGAGATAGTACTGATATTCTAAAAAAATTAAAACAGCAATTTGATTGGATTTATTGTGATCCATCGCGCAGAAATGAAATTAAAGGCAAAGTTTTTATGCTCAAAGACTGTTTGCCAGATGTTCCTGATTTAGTAGATTTTTATTTTGATTCTGCACCAAACATCATGATAAAAACAGCTCCAATCCTAGATATTTCAGCTGGAATATCAGAATTAAAAAACGTAAAAGCCATTCATATCGTTGCTGTAGAAAACGAAGTCAAAGAACTGCTTTGGATTTTAGAGAAAAACTATTGTGGAAATATCCAAATGATGACGGCCAATTTGAAAAAAGAGCAAACCGAATCATTCACTTTTGAGTATGGAAATTCCAAAGTTTCAAAATATAGTTTGCCTAAAAAGTATTTATTTGAACCCAATGCATCCATTATGAAATCGGGCGGATTTGATGCTGTCACTACTCACTTTGAAGTAACAAAACTTCATCCTCACTCCCATTTATATACTTCGGATCAACTATTGGATTTTCCGGGACGAATTTTTGAAATTGAAAGCTATTTTGAATACCACAAATCAAATATGAAATCATTTTTAGAAGGAAAAAAAGCCAATATAACTTCTCGTAATTTTCCGGAATCAGTTGAAAACATTCGGAAAAAATGGAAAATAAATGATGGTGGAACCTTATATACTTTTTTTACAACTGATGTAAATAATCATAAAATAGTTTTACTTTGCAGCAAATTAAAATAACCCATGAAGAACCTAATTTTAGCTTTTTTTCTTTTATTGAATTTGATAACGTTTGCCCAAAAACCTTGCGTACTTGATGCTGATGTGAATGACAGCATCGGAACTTTTAAATCAACCAAACAATACATGATTTATGAAAGAAGTTTTGCGGGGAATTCAACTAATCTTTTTTTTGCGCTAACCAATACGAATGGTCTTTTGGGTATTGAAACACAAATTTTACAACGAAGTAATGATTTTATTAAAGCTATGTGTTTTGATTCAAATTCAAAGATTTATTTACAATTACAAAATGGTAAAATTGTAATGCTTTTGCATATTGGTAATGATGATTGTGGCACCTTAATAAGAGATGATACCAATTTGAATAATAGGATTTTGACAGGAACTTTTTTGTTTTCAAAAGAAAACTATGAAGAATTAAAAGTGGCTCCAATAACTTTTATGAGAATTCAATTTGCTGGTGAAACTATAGACTATCCTTTCAAAACCAACTTTGTATCTCAATTAGACAAAACAATGTATATGCCCGAAAGTTATTTTATCAACTATTTAAAGTGTATTGAAAATTAGTTTGCACTATAAATTAATACACCATTTTTTAAACATAATTTTCTTATGCTCCCACACAACTTTAAAAATAAAGCCACCTCAATTATGGAATTGAAGTGGCTTAGTCATTTTAAACTTAGCTATTGTACCGCTATTTGATGCGCTTCTGGAACTCCATTTATATAAATCTTTACAATATAAATCCCGGGAGTTAATCCTAAAACTGAGAAACTTGCTTTGTTGTCAACCATAGTAATAGTGCCTTTAGAAAAACCTATCATGTCAAAAAGTTCACCAGATATACTATCCGTAGCTTCCGGAAAATGATTTGAATCTACTAAATCAATATTGACTAGGTTATTTGAAGGATTGGGAAATACTTTATAAATAGATTCGTTTGATCTATCAAATAGGGGTCCCATTTCAGTAATTTCGAAAGGTAGCTCAACCCAATCGCTCCAACCGCAAACATTATGAGCTCTGACGCTGACACTTGTTGATCCTGCGCCTAGTGTACAAATGTTCCGACTATTTTTTGTTCCGTTTAAAATTATAAGATTATTTAATTTTTTCCATTGCCAGTTTGCATTTAGTGATGCTTCAGCAGCTGATAATCCACTAAAATTAGCTGTGACATTGTTAGTTCCGTTTAGTTCAGGAATTGAATATGAATAATTGTATGCTGGCGCTATGCAATAACTAGTTGAGGTACCAAAATTGCCGTATTCAAAATTGGCAATAGTTGGTGAGCCAAAATAAACTTTCTTTATAATTCTTTTACCATTTGGAAATATTGCAGTTATTGTTCCTTCTCCATTTTCAATTCCAATTACTGTTACGCTATATGAAGTTTGACTGATAATTTGTAGATTAGGCGTTACTGACCATACACTTGGTGCTGAAGGTAATTTACAAACATCAGCAAAAGAGTACGTACTATTTGTATTAAGGCATATTCTTTCAGGACCTGTAATTGTTACATCTTCCATGGGATAATTTGGTAATTGTGGCTGTCCGTCAAGTTCTTTTAACAACCAGTCTACACATTCTTTAGTAAAAGAGGTATGAGGTGTGTTTTTTGCAATACCAAAATAACTATCAAAGGGTGTTTTCCTATTTGTTGGACAAACTAAATTATAATCTAACGAGTTCGTCCAACTTTGATTTGGTTCGAGATGAGCAATGGCCGAGAAGGAAGGGATAAAGGAATGTATGGGGTTATAATCCCGAAGTTGCCATTCAGATCCACCTAGTTGTTGGCTTAACCAATAAAGAACATTTGTTATGCTGTAAGAATTAAAACTACCGATTTGAATACTACTACCATCGAGAGGCAAGGTTGTACTTATTGGGTCATAAAGTTGTCTTTGTGCATCAAAATAACCACCTGGCACATTGTCCATAACACCTCTATTATTTATATTGATCGCTTGAGTTGTTCTATCATCAAACGCTTTTTTAAACCTAGCAATTCTTCCGTTAACACCTGTAGTTCCGAGAAAATTTGCTTCTAAGGATGCAATATGAGTTCTAACTGTAATTGAACCCAAAGGCCACGGAAGGTCAATATTTACTCTTTGAAAACCTCTAATATTTAAAACTGAAGCTCCATTATCCGCAAAATTATAGGGACTAGTTTGACCATTTAGTAATTGAACTTCTCTAGAACCCGTTAATGAACCATTTACAACTGCAATTTTTCTAAGGTTTTGAGGCCAACCAACTGATCCGGAAATTCCATTACTGTTTTGCCTGTTGTAATGCTCTTGAAAAAATGAATTACCTCTATTTAATGCTAAACCTTGAGATGTTGTTTGAGCATTCAAAAAATTTGAATCTACTTTTCTAAAATTTGCATAAGTTACTGAAGAATTAAAAGGGTGTGATTCTATTTTTGGTCTATGAAACTCAATTAATTGTTGCTGAGAAGCTGGGGATGACAACTCTTTGTTGTAGAACCTATTTGCATTATCATCTTCATTTTTTAATAAATAAATTAATGCTTGGTCACCTAGTGGAATATTTGCACCAAGATGTGGACTATCAATGCTTACCCATAACGATACATTGTGTTGCCAAACCGCATTATTGGTTTCTTGAAACTTTTTCTCCATAAAAGACAACGCATATCTAGAAATTTGACCTGCCATACTCGGTGCAATGATAGCCGTTTGGTTAGTACTACCATTGGCTATTACTTGCTGTTTAACCTCTTGAAGTAATTTTATTACTGCCATCGCATTACTTTCTATATAATAAGCACCACCATCGATTGCAACTTGTTGCCCATTTAGTAAATTTGTGGTGTTGTATGTTGGAAAGTTTACAATTATTACGTCAAAACCTTTATTTCTTAAAATTGGTAATAGTTTTTGTTCATCAAGATTATTAAAATAAACCATGATTTCTACAATAGATTTGTGTTTTTCAGAATTAAAAACGCCATTTACACGATTAGCAGCGGCACAAACTGGATCTAGTTCACAATCACAATCTTCAATCTTGCGTTTATCTCCAGGATCGAATCCATCAATAATAATGAGGGGTTTTTTAATTAGTTTTTGTGAATTTCCAGCACTGTAATAAACTCTATAATCAATTTTTGATTTAATTTTGGGGTCGGTAGGTTTATATCCTTGAAAAACCTCATCGGCTTGCTTGCCAATAAAATCTTGTCTAAAATCTGTAGCAGCAATAGGCCCACAACTACTAGTGATATTCTGGTTTAAATTGATAGTAGTAAAATAGATAGCACCATTAGTTTTTAGTGTACTTCCATCATTAAATTTGATAATAAAGTTTATAATTTTTGTTCCACTAGCTTCGTATGGAACTAGTACTTCAGTTTCGTTAAAAATTCCGTTCGCAATAATTTTTTTTACAATTCCGGCTCCAAAATCGGCATCCAATTCAGTTATCACTCTTTCTCCGTTTGTAAAAAAGAACTTAGTGCTGAACCTAAACTTAACCTGAGATCCAGACACAGCATCCAGTAATGGCGCAATAACACTAGTGTGCATTGTATAAAATGGAACAGCATCAGGAATTAGCGTGAATTTTTTAGTTATTGTGTCCAAGTTCATTCCACCCAACTCCGGATTATCTTCGTTATAGTTAATACTATTAAACTGAGTGTTTAAAATGCCAATTTCAACTATGTTTTCTTCATAAGATTTTGAAAGTTTTATCTCTAAACTATCTAATGAAATAAACTTTTTTGCATTACTGGCTCTGTGCATTTCTAGTAAGCTTTGTCTGAAAAAACTATATTCAGCAGTATTGCTGTAATTTTCTCTGTTATAGTTGTACAGATTGGCTTTTTGGAGCGTTCGTTCATAAATTATTCCAGTCTTGACCGAAGTTTGATCAATGTTTACCAACATGGAATCTAATGCTTTAAGCGCAGCTGCGCTTTCGTCTTGAGCTTGTATGTAAAAAGAAATCAACATACAGGTAGCTAGAAAAAATAATTTTTTCATAAATTTGTTTGCTTTTTGGTTAATATTTATTTGTTAATCATTAATTAGGGTTGCCTTTGCCGAGGCAACCTTTTTTTGTTTTAAGGAAAATAGGTCCCAGATATGGTCCAACTGTTGATGTCAAATCTTCCTTTAATTATTTCTATTTCATCCTCAGGATTGTTTATATTTCTTAATCTACAACTAAAAGTTCCAGAGATAATAGTTCCGCTTCCCGTACTTGGTGTTAATCTTGTAATAGTAAAAGTTCCTGAATTTGGAAAAGAAACATATTTTTGAAACGAATTTGTGCTGTTATCAAACACAGTGCAATGAATATAATTATGTTCAAATCCGTCTATATCCAACATTCCGTTAGATTCATCAATAGTATAAGTTCCAATACCATTTATTGGCGCATTGTGCATGTGAAAGAAAAAACTCCCTCCTAGATTGCTTTTGTAATCTTGGACTTCTAACTCATAATAATCGAAATTGAATTCTGGATATCCTCTAAAAAGTCTTGCTCCAAAAAGAGGAAAAACCTGACTAGTATTTCCGCTTCTAGGTAAAAATAGATTACCATCAATCAAACACCCAAAAGTATTAGCGCCAGTTTGTGTTTCGGGTGGTAATTTAGATTCAGGTGAACTCGGCTCGTTTTTACTGCAGCTGAAAAGCATTACAATAAAAAATAATAAAAAAGTTTTTTTCATAAGTGTTGTTGTTATTTAGTTAATAAATTATTTGTTAATCAGTATTTATTGTTGTCATATCTGTGGCACCTTTTTTTGTTTTAAGGAAAATAAGTCCCAGCTATTGTCAAACTATTAATATCAAATCTTCCTTGGGTTATTTTAATCTCTTCATCAGGATTATTGATATTTCTTAATCTACAACTAAAAGTTCCGGAGATAATTGTATTGTTTGTATTAACTGTTAATCTACTTACCGTATATATTCCCGAATTTTCATAGGAAACATATTTTTGGAAAGTATTTGTTTTAGCATTAAAAACATCACAATGAATATAGTTGTTATCTAGTCCATCAATATCAGTCATCCCATTTGAAGCATCTATAGTATAACTTCCAACGCCATTTTCAACAATATTGTGCATATGAAAGAATAAACTAGTCCCAAAATTACTTTTGTAATCAATTATTTCTAATTCAAAATAATCATAAACATCAGGATATCCTCCAAATAATCTAGCGCCTGATAATGGAAATACCAGACTAGTATTCCCGCTTCTAGGTAAAAACAAATTCCCATCAATCAAACACCCAAAAGTATTAGCGCCAGTTTGTGTTTCGGGTGGTAACTTAGATTCAGGAGAACTCGGCTCGTTTTTACTGCAGCTGAAAAGCATTACAATTAAAAATAGTAAAATAGTTTGTTTCATTTTTTTTTGATTTTGATTAATACTGTGTGTTATTAACTATTATTATAGGTTTTAATGTTAGCAGCAAACTTTTTTTATTGCAATTGTACTGTCATTTGCAACCTTACATTTTCCTTAAAATACTTTTCCTTTTATACAGTTATTCTTTGTATAAGCACTTCATTTGATAAAATGATTCTATTGTAACTTTTTTATTAAGCAAATCCAATTAATTGTCCACAATTTGGTAGCGCTAAAAATAAATGCAACAGTGACATTAGTTTTTGAACAGGTTTTATTTTATTAAATTTATTCTAAAAATTTATCAAAATTATTTTTGATCACTTTTAGTTTCTAAATTAACTTTTGATACTATAAAGATAAAAAGGTATTTTAACATTTTAGTACACTAAAAGTGTACATTTTTAAAAAAAATAAAAAATAAATTCAATAAATTGGCGTATTTATTAAAAAGTAGTCGAAAAAAATGACTCCAAATAAAAAAATGTTTTTTTTTGCAATTCAATTGAGTAACAAATAATTAAAAAAAAAGTTGTTTTACTATCAACCAACTGCTTGCTCCATAAAAATAAGAAATATTTTGAAAAATGGTACTGTATGAATGAGAATTTCTATTAAATAAAACCAATTTTAATAAGTGATTTGGCACAAGTATGATGCCTTTTAAAGAACTGAAATGTCTATAAATAGTAGGGAGAGAACCATAAAAAAAATTAATTTTAAATAGTATTTCGCAAACACGTTTTAGTACTGTATGCTAAATTATTTTACAACAAATCATAAAGTAAAAAGAGTGAAATTTGATGCGAAACGGTGTGCTATACAATAACTAGCTGAAGAATTTGAAATAAATAAGGAAGTAATATTTTACTTTGAAGCACAGGAATAAATCCTAATTACATTGCCATTTTTGATTGGAAACGCGGTCTTTATTACTTCCGTTTAAATTATAATGCCACCATTCGGAGTCAAAAGATTTAAAATTATGTTGCAACATGATTTCCTTTAAAAACTTCCTGTTTACCAAGACGGTATCGGGTAAGTTTATATAATTATGACTGGCTTCTAAACCAAAAAAATCAAATTTAGTTCCCATATTCAGCTCGGTTCCGGTTGAATCTACTAAAGAAATATCAACTGCACCGCCGCGATTGTGAATAGACCCTTTCTTTGGATTTGCAACAAAATTAGCATCAGGAACAATTTTCCACATTTTTTTCTGAATGGCTTTTGGGCGATAACAATCGTAGAGTTTTATTCTAAAACCCTTCTTTAAAAAAGATTTATTGGCTTCAAGTAACGCTTTTACCGTTTTCACTCGGAGGAAACATTCATCACAAGGATACACTTGCGCTTTAAGAAAATTATCCGTTGTTGCATACTCCATATCAAACACAAAATCGGAACTATAATTTTTTAGATTTACAAAAGCACTAGAGTCAATTTCCTTATTAATATCTAGTAAAAATGGTGATTTATTAGAATTAAGTTGGGTTGATTTACAGGAAAAGAGTAAATAAAAAATAAAAAATCCGACTGTTTTTTTCATAACTTTATATCTCATCACTAGTAAAAGTAGTGAAAATTCTCTTCTTGTAAGGTCTAATTATCAATCTTCCTTCCCGATCAAATTTGACATAATTGTATACCCAATTAAGGAAAACTACCGCTTTGTTTTTAAACCCAATCAGAGAGAACAAATGGACAAACATCCAAACAAACCAAGCAAAAACTCCACTAAAATGATAATTAGGTAAGTCAACCACAGCCAGATTTCTTCCGATAGTGGCCATAGAACCTTTGTCTTGATATTGAAAAGCAATCATTTTCTTTTTATCGAGAAGTCTAACTAAATTTTCTCCTAACAATTTTCCTTGTTGCATTGCGGGTTGTGCCATCATTGGATGTCCTTCTGGATACTCTTTAGTTTCCATTGAAGCAATATCGCCAATGGCAAATATGGCATCATAGCCAATTACTTGATTGCATTCATTTACTCTAATTCGGTCTACTCTTTCTACCAAAGCATCTGCTTTCAAACCCGGAATATTGGCTCCTTGCACTCCAGCGGTCCAAATAACTGTCGCTGATTCAAAAGTCAAATCGCTGTTGGTTGTTATAGTCCTTCCATCGTAATTGGTTACTCTACAATTTTTCCAAATCTTCACGCCCAAATCAGTTAAGAATTTTTCGGCTTCTGCTGAAGATTTCTCGCTCATAGTATTCAAAATTCTATCGCTACTCTGAATTAGATTAATTTGCATTTTATCAATATCCAAATCGGGATAATCTTTTTGCAGAATGGCTTTTTTCATTTCGGCCAAAGCGCCAGCAAGTTCCACTCCAGTTGGTCCGCCACCAACCAGTATAAAATTGATAAGTGCATTTCGTTCTATTTCCTCTTTGACCAAAACGGCTTGTTCGAAATTTTCAAGAATTAAACTGCGGATATTCAGAGATTGTGGAATGGTTTTCATCGACATTGAATTCCGCTCAATTTCTTTATTGCCAAAATAATTGGTTTTAGAACCCGTAGCAATGACTAAATAATCGTAATGCAAATCGCCAATTTCAGAGATGACTTTTTTATTTTCGGTATCAATTTCTTTGACTGACGTTAGCCTGAAATAGAAATCATTATATTGTTGAATTACTTTCCGAAGTGGATAGGCAATTGACCCTGCTTCCAATCCACCTGTTGCTACCTGATACAATAGCGGTTGAAACGTATGGTAATTGTGTTTGTCTAACAGCACAACTTGAAGCTTGTGATTGCGGAGTTTTTTGGCTAGCGCAATGCCGGCAAAACCGCCGCCAATTATGACAACTCTGGGATTATTTGAGGCTGGAATATTCATGAATTACTTAATTTTCTTCCCGAAAAGCAACATCGCCCTTCCAATTGCTAAAACCGCCCACCAAATTATACGTGTTTTCAAAACCCATCTGATTCATAATGGCACATGCTTGAGCGCTTCTTCCACCAGCTTTGCAGTAGACGTAAAAATTTTTAGTTTTGTCTAATTCATCTAGTTTGTATATGAAAGCCTGACCTTTGTATATATCGTTTAAAATAGCATTCGGAATAATGCCATCATTCCACTCGTCTTCGGATCTTACATCCAATATAATAGCGTTACTATCGCTATCTAGTTTTAATTTCCATTCGCTTTGTGATAAATCCATAGTGTTAATTTTAATAAAACAAATATACTTCTTTGCCTATTGAATTGCTATTGTAAATCCAAAACTTAAATCGATTACAAATTTTTTAACAAAAAAATAACACACATTTGTATATACAAATGAAAAACATCCATACATTTGTACCTACAAATATTACAGGTGTAAAATGAAAATTGAAGAAGTAATAAAATCGACCGTACCGCTGGATGCTGCTAAAAAGGTAATCCTCAATTTTACTTACACTCAGAATGTAATTGGCGATAAGTTTCACGAGATTTTAAAGCCTTACGATATTTCAAGAGAACAATACAATGTATTGCGAATTTTACGAGGTCAAAAAGGATGCCCTGCCAATATGTGCGTTATTCAAGAGCGTATGCTTTCAAAGAACAGTAATACTACCCGACTAATCGATAAATTATTACTCAAAGAATACGTTACACGCGAAGTTTGTCCAGACAATCGCCGAAAAATTGAAGTATTAATTACCGCTAAAGGTTTGGCAATTTTAACCGAATTAGATCCTATTGTATTAGAACACGAGCGGTTATTTGCCAACAATTTAACCCCATCTGAACTAGAACTGTTAAACAAATTATTAGAAAAATACAGAACAATTAATAAATAATAAGCTATGAGTGATTTTATTACTAATGCCAACTGGCGTTACGCAACCAAAAAATTTGATGCCACTAAGAAAGTATCCAAAGAAGATTTAGAAGCTTTAAAAGAAGCAATTCGCTTGTCGGCTTCCTCTTATGGATTACAACCTTATAAAGTTTTAATTATCGAAAATCCTGAAATTAGAGCTCAATTACAACCTGTTGCGTGGGGACAAGCTCAAATTGTAGATGCTTCACAAGTAATCGTTTTTGCCAATATTACGAACTTTGGTGAAACTGAAATTGATGCTTACATTAAAAACTTAACAGCAACTAGAGGCATATCGGTTGAATCTGTTCAAGGGTATGCCGATTTTATGAAATCAAAAATTACAATGCTTTCAGAAGAAAACAAAGAAATTTGGACCTCTAAACAAACCTACATCGCTTTAGGTAATTTATTGAATGCTGCATCTGAATTAAAGATAGATGTTACGCCAATGGAAGGTTTTGAGCCAGTAAAATTTAACGAAATCTTGGGCTTAGACAAACTTGGCCTGAATGCTACTTTAGTAGCAACAATAGGATATCGCCATGATGAAGATGCTACTCAAAACTATGTTAAAGTACGCAAATCAAACGAAGAATTATTTATCAATTTATAACCATAACTTAATAGTAAAACCATGAAAAATTTAAAAACTATTGCAATTGCATTATTTGTAGCTTTCGGAACAACAGTAGCTACTGCACAAACTAAAAAAGTTGATGCTCAAAAAAGTGCTGTTACTTGGCTGGGTAAAAAAGTAACTGGCGAACACAGCGGAACAGTAAATTTAAAGGAAGGAAATTTGATTTTCAAAAGCGATAAATTGGCTGGCGGTAACTTTACCGTTGATATGACTTCATTAACAGCAACAGACATCTCGGGTGATTATAGAGCAAAATTAGATGGTCACTTGAAATCAGCAGATTTCTTCGGAACTGAAAAATTTCCAACAGCTACTCTAGTATTCAAAAAAATTGCAACTAAGGCTGGTGGTGTTTACACGGTAACTGCTGATTTAACAATCAAAGGAATCACAAATCCGATTACTTTTGATTTAGCTGTGAAAGGCTCAACGGCTGCAACAAAATTAACAATCGACAGAACCAAGTACGACATCAAATACAACTCTAAAAGTTTCTTTGACAGTATTGGTGATAAAGCTATTTATGACGATTTCGAGTTAACTGTTGCCCTACAGTTCTAATAAGGGGATTATTGCTATGAATGAAAAACCTCAGAAAGAATTTTTTGAGGTTTTTTAATTTTTTGTTTGGAAATTAAAAACACATTACTACATTTGTGTCAATCAAAAGTAACAATGAAAAATAATTTAAATACTACATGGTGGTGGAACAGTTTACGTCAGTCGTCGTGAAGTAGTCCATTATTGGTATCATTTATCCAAATAATATAAAGGCTTGTCATTCACGACAAGCCTTTTTTTTATGCTCAATTTATTTTAGCATCTTAACTAACAACTTTCAACATGCAACAGTTTCAATTACATACACAACACAAACAAATCCTAGCCGATACAATTACTCCAGTAAGTATCTACCTGAAGATTAGGGATAAGTTTCCAAATAGTATATTACTCGAAAGTAGTGATTATCACACCGCCGACAACAGTTTCTCTTATATCTGCTGCAATCCTATCGCTTCCATAAAAATAGAGAATAATACCATCATCAGTACTTTTCCAGATGGAACTTCAGTAAAAACAGCTATTTCAAATGCAGTGAATGTTCCTAAAATAATTGAAGCGTTTGCCTCAAAATTTAAACCTACAAAGAATAACTTCAAATTCATCAACAATGGCTTATTTGGATACATCAATTATGATGCTGTTCAGTATTTCGAGAAAATAACTATTGAAAAAAGAACCGATGACTTAGCGATTCCAGATTTATATTACGCCGTTTATCAAAATATAATCGCCATCAACCATTTTAAAAATGAAGCGTATATTTTCTGCCATAGCATTGATAAAACTAATAATATCCTAGAAATTGAACAACTATTACAAACCAAAACCTTTGCAAGTTATAATTTTACTAAAGAAGGAAATGCAGTTTCTAATTTGACAGATGCCGAATTTAAAGCGAATGTTGCTCTAGCCAAAACGCATTGTCATCGCGGCGATGTGTTCCAATTGGTTTTATCCCGAAGATTTTCACAAGCATTTAAAGGAGACGAGTTCAATGTCTACCGTGCTTTAAGAAACATTAACCCCTCACCCTATTTGTTCTTTTTCGACTACGGGAATTTTAAAATTTTTGGGTCTTCGCCCGAAGCACAATTGGTTATTTCTAACAAACATGCCGAAATTCATCCCATTGCCGGAACCTTCAAACGCACAGGAAACGACGAACAAGACGCAGCACTAGCCAAAAAACTAGCAGAGGATGCCAAGGAAAACAGCGAACATGTGATGTTAGTAGATTTGGCTCGAAATGATTTAAGTCGAAATTGTACTGAAGTGAAAGTAGAAAAGTACAAAGAAGTTCAATTTTTTTCACACGTAATTCATCTAGTTTCTAAAGTAACCGGAAAACTAAATGGAAGCGCCATGAGTTTGGTTGCCAACACCTTTCCGGCCGGAACTTTAAGTGGTGCTCCAAAATACAAAGCCATGCAGTTAATTGAATCCATCGAAAAAACCAACCGAACATTTTATGGCGGAGCCATTGGCTTCATGGATTTTGAAGGGAATTTTAATCATGCAATTATGATTCGGACCTTTCTTTCAAAAAACCACCAATTGTATTATCAAGCTGGTGCCGGAATTGTAGAAAGTTCATCAGAAGAAAACGAAATGCAAGAAGTCTATAACAAATTAGGAGCATTAAATAAAGCGCTCGAATTAGCAGAAACACTATAAAATCAAACTATGAAAAAGATAGCGGTCATTGACAACTACGACAGTTTCACCTATAACTTGGTTCATTATTTAGAAGATTTGAACACACAAGTTACCGTATTCAGAAACGACGAATTTGAATTGGAAGAATTACAATCTTTCGACAAAATTTTACTTTCACCTGGACCCGGAATTCCAAATGAAGCGGGTTTACTGAAAGCTGTGATCACGAAATATGCAGAAAACAAAAGTATTCTCGGTGTATGTCTTGGGCAACAAGCCATTGGAGAAGTTTTTGGCGGAAGCCTCATAAATTTGGAAAAAGTTTATCACGGCGTTGCTACAAAAATCACTCAAACAGTCACAAACGAAACACTTTTTAATGGTTTACCTAATCAATTTGAAGTCGGACGCTATCATTCTTGGGTTGTCGCCGCTGCTGATTTTCCAACAGTTTTAGAAATCACCTCGAGGGATGAAAACGGACAAATCATGTCATTGCGCCACAAATCACTTGACGTTAAAGGCGTGCAATTCCACCCCGAAAGTGTTTTAACCCCTTTTGGGAAACAAATTTTAGAAAATTGGGTTAATGATTGAGAGTCAATTTCATATTTGTCTTTCCCGCGAAGGCGGGAATCCAGTGTAAACAAAATGGTTTCCCGCCTTCGCGGGAAAGACAGAAGTGAAAGAAAGAAGCGAAACACAAATCAGAAACAACCAATTGAATTTAGAAAAAACAATTACCCTCTTTGTCTTTCCCGCGAAGGCGGGAATCCAGAGTAAACAAAATAGTTTCCCGCCTTCGCGGGAAAGACAAATTGGTCATAAATAAAATTAATTCTTAAATAAAAGCAAACATCAGGTCACTATAAATTAACTTTTAAAAAATGAAAACAATACTCAACCGATTAATTAATCACGAATCACTCAGTAAAGCAGAAGCCAAAGAAGTGTTGGTTAACATTTCCGCAAATCAATACAATACCAGCCAAATTGCTTCCTTTTTGACAGTATATATGATGCGTAACGTTACCATTGAAGAACTTTCGGGTTTTCGGGAAGCCCTTTTGGAGCTCTGTATTCCGGTTGATTTCTCAGCGTATAATACTATTGATTTATGTGGAACTGGTGGCGACGGAAAAGATACTTTCAATATTTCAACGCTAGCGTCTTTCGTTGTTGCCGGAACTGGAATTCATGTTGCCAAGCACGGAAACTATGGTGTTTCTTCTATTTCTGGTTCTAGCAATGTAATGGAAAATTTGGGCGTAAAATTCAGTGCCGAAAAAGATTTTCTTGCCAAATGCATCGAAGAAGCCAATATTGCTATTTTGCACGCTCCGCTATTCCATCCTGCAATGAAAAATGTTGGTCCGATTAGAAAAGAACTGGGCGTTAAAACCTTCTTCAATATGCTGGGTCCAATGGTCAATCCATCGTTTCCTAAAAATCAATTGGTTGGTGTTTTTAGCTTAGAACTAGCCCGGATGTATGCCTATTTATACCAAAATACGAATGTAAATTATACGATTCTGCATGCTTTAGATGGTTATGATGAAATTTCATTAACTGCCGATGCTAAAATGATTACTAAAAACTCCGAAACTATTGTAAATGCTGATGATTATCGAGTATCAAAACTATTTTTTGAAGATATCAAAGGTGGAGAAACTATTGCAGCATCAGCCTCAATTTTCATGAATATTATTTCCGGAAAAGGAACTGAAGCGCAGCAGCATGTTGTTTGTGCCAATGCCGCTTTAGCAATCGCCACTGTCGAAAACACGTCTATTATCAATGCTTTTGCTAAAGCGAAAGAAAGCTTAGAATCCGGAAAAGCCTTAGAAAAATTACAAAAACTGCAACAAATAAGCCAATCATGAACATATTAGACCAAATAATTGCCAGTAAAAAGAAAGAAGTTGCTTTAAAGAAGAAAATAGTTTCAGTTGCACAATTGGAAAACACTGATTTGTTCAATAAAAAAACAAATTCATTGAGCAAGTCAATAATCAATTCTCTATACGGAATCATTGCTGAACACAAACGTCGTTCGCCCTCTAAAGCTACAATCAACACTGATTTTTCAGTGGAAGAAGTGGTGCAAGGCTATGAAAATGCTGGTGCTTCAGGGATTTCGGTTTTAACCGATACTCAGTATTTCGGTGGTTCGTTGGACGATTTGCTTTTGGCTCGTGCTGCAGTTCAAATTCCGTTATTGCGTAAAGAATTTATTGTTGATGAATATCAATTATTAGAAGCGAAAGCATTTGGCGCCGATGCCATTTTGCTGATTGCAGCCGTTTTATCCAAACAAGAGATCAAACAACTTTCTGAATTTGCACAGTCTTTGGCGCTAGAAGTTCTACTAGAAGTTCATGATCTAGAAGAATTAGAGAAAAGTATCCTTCCAAGTCTTGATTTGATTGGTGTAAATAACCGCAACTTAAAAACATTTGAAGTGAATTTACAGAACAGTATTAAGCTCTCGAATCACATACCAAGTGATTTTGTGAAGATTTCAGAAAGTGGATTAACCACTACTGCTGATGTTAATTTATTGAGAAGTCATGGTTTTCAGGGATTTCTTATCGGTGAAAACTTTATGAAAACCAATAATCCTGGAAAAAGTTTGGAACAATTCATCAATCAATTAAAAAGCTAATGGCAGTGCAAATTAAAATATGTGGAATGAAATTTCCCGATAACATTAATGACATTGCACAGTTGCAACCGGATTATTTAGGCTTTATATTTTATGGAAAGTCGCCTCGTAATTTTGAAAACGACATCCCGAATTTGTCAAAATCAATCAAGAAAGTTGGGGTTTTTGTGAACGCCTCGTTAGAAGAAATTCTAGAAAAAACAACACAATTTCAATTGGATCTAATTCAATTGCATGGAGATGAAAGTTCAGAATTTTGTCATTCAGTACAACAAAAAAACATTAAAGTTATAAAAGCGTTTAGTATTGATAACCATTTTAATTTTAATGAATTAAACAATTATAATAACTATTGCGATTACTTCCTTTTTGACACTAAAGGAATCAATTACGGCGGAAACGGTTGTGCATTTGATTGGTTAGTTTTAGAAAAATATAACTTAGAAAAACCCTATTTTTTAAGTGGCGGCATAGGTCTAGAAAACCTTGATGATATAAAAATATTTTTAACCAAAGACTACGCAAAACAGTGCATTGCAATTGACTGCAACAGTAAACTAGAAATAGCACCTGGATTAAAATCAACAGAAAAGGTAAAACAAATTATAAACGCTTTTAAAGAATAAATTATGCAAACGAATTACAATGTAGACGAAAACGGATTTTATGGCGAATTTGGCGGTGCATTCATTCCAGAAATGCTTTATCCAAATGTAGAAGAGTTGCGCCAACAGTATTTAGCTATTAGTGCCGAACCTGAATTTCAAGCCGAATTCCATTCCCTTTTGCGAGAATACGTCGGAAGACCAACCCCACTCTACTTTGCCAAACGATTATCAGAGCAGTATAACACTAAAATCTATCTGAAACGGGAAGATTTGTGCCATACTGGAGCTCACAAAATAAACAATACCATTGGTCAGATATTGTTGGCCAAACGATTAGGCAAAACCAGAATTATAGCTGAAACTGGCGCAGGTCAACACGGAGTAGCAACTGCAACTGTTTGCGCACTTATGGGAATGCAATGCATTGTTTTCATGGGAGAAGTTGACATTGAACGTCAAGCACCCAATGTAGCCCGAATGAAAATGCTTGGCGCCGAAGTTCGTCCTGCTACTTCTGGTTCAAAAACACTAAAAGATGCTACTAATGAAGCTATTCGGGATTGGATTAGCAATCCTGTTGATACATTTTACATTATTGGTTCTGTAGTTGGGCCGCATCCATATCCGGATATGGTTGCACGTTTTCAAAGTGTAATTTCTGAGGAAATCAAAAGCCAACTTTTAGAAAAAGAAAACCGTGAAAAACCTGATTATGTAATTGCTTGTGTTGGTGGTGGAAGCAATGCTGCTGGAGCTTTCTACCACTTTCTAGATGACGAAGAAGTACAACTGATTGCAGTTGAAGCAGCAGGAAAAGGTGTTGAATCTGGTGAAAGTGCTGCAACTTCAATTTTGGGTAAGATTGGCGTTATCCACGGAAGTAAAACACTTTTGATGCAAACAAAGGACGGACAAATAACTGAGCCTTACTCTATTTCAGCAGGCCTTGATTATCCTGGTGTCGGACCCATGCATTCGCATTTATATCAAACCAAAAGAGCAGAATTCATTGCCATTACTGACGAAGACGCAATGCAAGCCGGAATTGATTTAGCGAAAACAGAAGGTATTATCCCGGCAATTGAAACCGCTCACGCATTCGCTATTTTTAATCACAAAAAATTCCAACCCGAAGATATTGTTGTGGTCAATTTATCCGGTCGTGGCGATAAAGATTTGAATACGTATATTAATTATTTCAATTTGTAATCATGAACAGAATACAAGATACTTTTAAAAAAGATAAAAAAATACTATCTATCTATTTTTCAGCAGGTTTTCCTAACTTAAATGACACTAAAAGTTTAATTGAAAATTTAGCTAATGCCAATGTTGATATGATTGAAATTGGATTGCCATTTAGCGACCCATTAGCGGATGGACCAACTATTCAAGCAAGTTCAACACAGGCTTTAAAAAACGGAATGACAACAGAAATTCTCTTCGAGCAACTCCACGACATTCGCAAAACCGTTGAAATTCCACTGATAATTATGGGGTACTTTAATCCGATTTTACAGTTTGGTGTAGCCAATTTTCTAAAAAAATGCCAAGAAACAGGCATTGACGGGCTGATTATTCCCGATTTACCGCTTGAAATATACCGCTCTGAATACCAGCAGCTCTTTGAAAAATATGGCGTTGCGATGGTGTTTTTAATTACACCACAAACGGCAACAGAACGAATCCGGTTAATTGACCAAATCTCCAATTCGTTTATTTACATGGTAAGTAGTGCTAGTGTAACTGGAAGCAGAGACAGTTTTGACACACATCAGCTCGATTATTTCGAGAGAATTGCAGCAATGAATTTGAATAATCCACAAATAATTGGTTTCGGAATTAGCAACAAAATTACTTTTCAACAGGCCACAAAACACCAAAAAGGAGCCATCATTGGCAGCAGTTTTATCCAATTTATTGCGAATAATGAAATTTCAAGTATTCCAAATTTTATTCAAAATATACTTTAAGTAATTTTTTATATAAAATTGATAATAAGTAATTTAACTACCAACTATAGAATTTGTCTATACTTCGTTTTCTGTTAAGTTTGCGTTAATTTTATTTTAAACAAACGTTTAATTTAAACAAACGTTTAATTTTGCAGTCGATTTAAATAAAACAAATCATGACTGAATTGAACGACAGACAAATTGAAATCCTTCACGTGGCCGAACAGCTATTTGCTGAAAAAGGTTTTGATGGAACTTCAGTTAGAGATATCGCCAATATTGCTTCCATCAATGTTGCGATGGTTTCCTATTATTTTGGTTCCAAAGAAAAATTGTTAGAAGCGCTTGTACTCTATCGAATTTCATCTATGCGATTGCATTTGGAAACGCTTTTTCAAGAAAACATCTCACCACTTTTGAAAATGGAACGGCTGATTGATTTTTACATTAATCAAGTCAATAAAAACAGATCCATCTATCAAATTCTTCATTTTGAACTTTCGTCTAAAAAAAGGGAAATAGACATGTCTGCTTTTACGGAAGTGAAAAGAAATAATTTAAAACTAATTGAAAACATTGTTATTGAAGGACAACAGCAAGGATTGTTTCAGCCTAATGTAAACGTCGCTTTACTGCCAACTACCATCATTGGAAGCTTTTTGCATTTTCACATGAATAAACCGTACTATCAAGAATTATTTGATTTGAAAACGGAGCAATCCTATGAACATTATGTTTCAAATGACCTGACACAGCACATTCAAAAAACTATAAAAGCCCTTTTAGTCTATGCAAACTAACAAAAATATACTCCTTGTCTTACTCCTGCTGTCTTTTAGTAAAAATCAGGCACAAGAAAAAAAATTACTCAACTTGAAAGACGCTATCGAAATAGCGCTGACCAAAAGTGATGCCGCTTCATTAGCCAAAGCGAAGGTTGCCGCTTCTAAACTCGAATTAGACATCACCAAAAACAATCGCTATCCCAGCGTAAAAGCCTCTGGACAATATTTGCGACTGTCTAGTGCAAATGTCGTTTCTAATATTCAAACCAACAGCAATCCATCAGAACCTTCTGCACCTTTAAAGATTGACCAATTGATGTTGGGACAAGTTAACGCCACTATGCCTATTTTAAATGGTTTTAAGCTAAATAATAGCGTTAAGGAATCTGATAGTAGGTTTAAAGCTGAAACGTTCTCTGAGAAGCATGCTAAAGAGCAAATCGGATTGGAAGTGGTCGAACTATTTGCTAATCTGTATAAAGCCGAACAAATGGTCTCTTTGATTGAAGATAACATAAAATCGGCTGATCAACGTGTAAAAGATTTTACCGCTATGGAAGAAAACGGTCTGATTGCCCGAAATGATTTATTAAAAGTGCAATTGCAGCAATCAAACGTACAATTGTCATTGGATAACGCTCAGAAAAATAGAGCCATTGCCAATTACAGGTTGGTAACCTTATTAAAATTACCCGAAACAACCGAAGTTGAAATCGATATTGAAGCAGTAAAAAGAGACATGGCCAGCAATATGGCAAATTCTGGTGAAGGCGAAAGATTCGATTTGAAATCCTTAGAACTCAAAAAACAGGCGGCTGAAAGCGGCATCAAAATCGCGAAAGCCAATTATTACCCTTCCCTATCTTTAACTGGCGGATATATTGCTTTCGACTTAAATAATGTTTTAACTGTTACCAATGCAATGAATATTGGTGTTGGTGTATCGTATGATTTTGCAAATATCTTCAAGAACAGCAAAAACGTAAAGCTCGCGCAAAATAGAGTAAAGCAAACCGAAATCGCAGTTTCTCAGCTGAATGACGAAATCAAAGAAGAAGTTTTTCAGGCTAAAGAAAACTATGCACTTTCTCAGAAACAAAGTCTGGTATACGAAAAAGCAGTAGTACAGTCATCAGAAAATTACCGAATTGTAAAAGACAAATACGACAACAGCCTTTCAGATACCAATGATTTACTCGAAGCCGATTTCCAACAATTACAAGCTAAAATTAATCAGGCTTTATCAAAAGCCGATGTGGCTCAAAAATACTACGAACTACAATTTGCCTTCGGAAAATTGACCTCATCTTTAAACATCAATCAAAAATAAACAACTGCTCTATGGAAACTAAAAAAACAAACACAAAATTCCGTTTGATATTCATTGCCCTAGCGGTGTTAGGAATCGTTTACGGTGGATATAAATACCTGCATTCACTTTCACATGAAACTACTGATGACGCGCAGGTTGCCAAAAAAATGAATCCTATTATTCCAAGAGTTCCCGGATATGTTACCAAGGTTTTAGTCAAAGATAATGATGTGGTTAAAAAAGGAGATACGCTTTTTGTGATTGACAACAGCGATTATTTGGTGAAAGTTGAAGAAGCGAAAGCGAATTTGGCTGCAGCCGAAAACAGTTTTGAAGTTGCTAAAGCGGATATCGGAACTTCACAAGCAAGTGTTTTGGTTTCTGAAGCCAATGTACAATCGGCTTCCGGAAGTATAGAAACAGCGCGCATCAGATTGCGTAGAGCTTCAAACGATTATGAACGTTACAGCAATTTGTACAAAAATCACTCGATTACCAAACAACAATTTGAGCAAGCTGAAGCAGCCAAACAAGAAGCGCAAAGCCAATTAAATATTTTAATTGACCAGCAAAAAGCGTCTTCGTTCCAAAAGAACGTCGCTGCTGCCAGAACCAATGTGAGTAACAAACAAGTAAATGTAGCCGTTGCCAACATCCAAAAAGCACAGGCAAGTGTAGCTGCTGCCAATTTAAATTTAGGATACACGGTTGTAACTGCTGCTATTGACGGACAGGTTTCTAGTGTAGACATTCAGGTCGGACAATTAGTGCAAGCCGGCCAATCCTTGTTCTACATTGTTAACAATAGCGAAACATGGGTAATTGCAAATTTCAAAGAAACACAATTGGATAAGATGCGCATAGGGCAAAAAGTAAAGCTAAAAATTGATGCGTTTCCAGGAACTGAATTCGAAGGCACTGTAATTTCATTCTCGCCTGCCACGGGTTCTAAATTCTCGCTATTGCCTCCTGACAACGCCAGTGGAAACTTTGTGAAAACCGTTCAAAGGCTGCCCGTTAGAATCAATTTTACAGCAAACAATGATAAAGACAAAGTAGCGTTATTGCGTTCTGGTATGAATGCAGATGTAGATGTAATTTTAAAGTAAGCTTTACGATATAAGAGGTATAATTTATAACTCCTCAATTGTAATTTGTAATTCGTAAAATAAGAATATGGCTAAAGGACCAGTAGTTCAGGACGATTTAGTAGAATATGGTTTTCGAAGAACCATCATTACCATTACAGCGGTGCTTTGTGCTTTGCTTGAAATTGTAGATACTACTATTGTGAATGTAGCGTTAAACAACATGCGGGGCAGTCTTGGAGCCACCTTAACTGATGTTGCCTGGGTAATTACTGCCTATGCTATTGCCAATGTAATTGTGATTCCAATGACGAGTTGGTTGTCGCAGCAATTTGGACGCAGAAACTATTTCGCAGCTTCAATTATTATTTTTACCGTTGCTTCCTTTATGTGTGGCAATGCCGATAACATATGGGAATTGGTGGCATTCCGATTCATACAAGGCCTTGGCGGAGGGGCACTCTTGGTTACTGCACAAACTATTATCACCGAAAGTTATCCACTTGAAAAAAGAGGTATGGCGCAAGCAATTTATGGCATGGGCGTTATTGTTGGTCCAACGCTAGGTCCACCATTGGGTGGTTATTTAGTAGACAATTTTTCTTGGCCATATATATTTTACATCAACATTCCTATCGGAATCGTTGCCACATTGTTGACATTAAGCTATGTTAGAAGTCCAAAGTATGGTGAAAAACTGAAAGCGAATCAGGTTGATTGGTTGGGTATAGGATTATTAGCTGCGTTTATTGGTTCATTGCAATACATCTTAGAACATGGACAGCAAGACGATTGGTTTAATAACAACACGATTATCACTCTAGCAATTCTTAGTTTCTTTGGATTGTTCTTTTTCATTTGGCGTGAGCTAACATACAAACACCCAATTGTAAACTTGAGTGTGCTTAAAGACAGCAATTTGAAGGTAGGTGTAATCATGAGTTTTATTATGGGATTTGGCTTGTATGGCACTACGTTTATTGTACCCATATACACCCAATCTATTTTGGGATGGACGGCAACTGATGCCGGATTGCTATTAGTACCCAGCTCAATCACGGTCGCTATATTGATGCCTTTTATTGGTAAAATGATTCAACGAGGCGTGCCGCAAACGTATCTGGTAGCACTAGGCTTTTTAATGTTCTTTATTTTTACCTATTGGATGCAAAACATCATGACGCCCGATACGGGAGAAGCTCACATGTTTTGGCCGTTGATTGTTCGTGGTATTGGTTTAGGCTTTTTGTTTGTACCCATCACTACCCTATCGCTTTCGGCTTTAAAAGGCAAAAGTATTGGAGAGGGCGCTGCTTTTACTGGCATGATGCGTCAATTGGGTGGTTCGTTTGGTATTGCCATTATCACTACACTCATTGCTCGTTTTGGACAAAACCATAGGGTAAACTTGATTGCGCACATTGACCCCACGCGTGTTGAAGTACAAAACCGACTACAAGCTTTGCAAAGAGGCTTTATGTCAAAAGGGTTTAGTGCTGATGTTGCCTTGCAAAAAGCTTATAAAGTGTTAGATTATGGCATTACCAAACAAAGCTCGGTTTTATCGTATATGGATATCTTTTTGTACTTGGGCTTACTCTTTTTGTTTTGCATTCCGTTTATTTTATTGGTTAAAAAAGGTAAGAACAAAGTTGATGCTAGTGCTGCCTTGCATTAATTAACTAATTTACAAGTTATTAACAATTTATATGTTTTCTAAAAACATTTATTTAGCTTTGATATAATGCCAGTTTAAACTAACCTCTTTAAATCAAATCATTATGGGACTTTTTGGTAAAAATCAGAAGAAGATTATCGAAGAACTTCACAAAAAAAGTGAAGACCATTGCAACGAAATAACCAAAGAAATAGACGAACTTTTAAATGAATTAAAAACAGAATACGATCAAAATAGTGAGGTCGTTCAAGAGTTCTCTTCGTTTGTAGACGAGATTAAAACCAAACTTAGCCCAGAAGACGCCCATAGGTTAATGGATTTTTCGTCAAGACTCACCAAAGTAAAACGTTGTGCCAAGAAAGGTGTAGAAGCCATGAGAGATTTAGCTCGTGACCAACGAAAACTAAACAGCCAAACCCGAATGGAATATCAAGAATACATTTACATGAAGTAAAACTACTACGGCATCACTAATCAATGGCTTTTTACTACATCAAAAAATCCGCAAAACTCTAATTTGCATTCACGAAACAATTTTTCAGGAATAATACCCAGTTATTAAGTTTACAGTCTACCTTACCCTGAACTCGCTTCTAGTCCCAATGTTTTTTCATGCAAAGACAAATAACCAACTCTTCATTAAAAAATTTTACCATTATTTTAGTAAACACATAAGTTTACAACCGCTTCGCAATTTTTTAAATACATTTGAGGAACAAAAAATAACACTTACTAGCTAAAACCTTTCACATTATAGGCATTTCACACTATATTTTGTAGCGTGTAAAGTAGTGTTATCTGAAAGCGTATCAGAACATAAAATAGAAATTGATTATGAGTAATAAATTAGTTTTTTGGATTGGAATACTTGGAGTATTATTTTTCAGTTTGGCTTCGACTTTAGGCGGATTTCAATTTGACAACTATAATCCTATTGCTCAATTAATTAGTGAAACATATGCAATTGATACACCTTATGGAAAAGTATTACGGTTTTTCGGATACATTCCGAGTGGAATTCTATTAACTATATTCAGTTTTGCAGCAATTAAGAAATTTAAAAAATCTAATCAGACCAAAATTGGGTTTTACGGGTTTGGAATTTTTTATGGAATTGCAACAATAATAGTTGGCTTGTTTCCTTGTGACACAGGCTGTAACAAAGAATTCATTGACCCAAGTGTTTCTCAAATAATTCACTCTTTTACGGGTTTTATGACCTATGTATTTGTTCCAATCAGTATCCTAATTATTGGTTTTGGTTTGCAACAATCAGAGCAATATAAAAAACTATCAAAATTTACTTTTGTTTGCGTAACAATTTGTACAATTTTTATCGGTTTACTAATGTCTAAACCTGTAGCAAATTATATAGGTTTGTTTCAAAGAATTATTGAAGGAACGTTTATTATTTGGATTGTTGCTATTTCAATATTTATTAAAAACGACACTCCGTTTACCAACAGTAAGAGTGGAAATAAATAAAACAGCCAATAGGTAACATCGGTAGTAAGAAATAGCTATAATGCACAAAATTCATATATTTCCTTTGAAAGATATAGTATCTTAGTAAAAATTAGACGGTACAAAGTTCGATACATCGTTAGGCGCAAATGACAACTAAAAAGCGAGAATACAGACCTAATGCCATTAAAATTTTAAAATGAAAAAACAGTACTACTATTTTTTGGACTTCTCTCATCATTTGTACTTGGCTATTACAGCAATTAAATACTGACAAAATCACCTCAAAACAATGCAAAATAATCATCCATAAAAACAACCAAATAAAAAAAATAAATATGAAAAAAATTATACTAATTATACTATTCTTACCAATTTCAGTTTTTTCACAATTTTATAAAGGTGAAGTAACTTTTAATGACGGAACTACAAAAACTGGTTTATTGGAAATTCCAAATTATGAAGATAAAAAAATTAAATTTAAAGCAAATACCGAGGCAAAAGTTGAAAAGTTTAAAGTTGAGGATGTCAAAAAATTTGATATCGTTAATGATAAAAGTAAAGTTGAAAATTATGTTACTTTAAACGTGGGTAATAACAAATTATTTAACCCAAAAAAATTTAATATTGACGAAAAAAAGTCATTTGTAAAAATTGTAAAACAAGGTAGAATAAGTATTTATTTAATACATTACTCTGGTAGTTCATCTGTTGGTGGTAGCAAACAACAGAACTATAGTTATGACGCAGATACTTATTATCTTCAAAGAGAAAATGAAAATTTTGCCTTTGCAATTGGCACACATCGATATGATTTATCTTTTATGGTTGGAATAAATTTAAAAGCTGTTGTAGAAATAAATTTTAAAGAAATTTGTCCTGAATTTGTAAAAAAAATAAATGAATCAAGTTTGATAAGTTCAGAATTTTCAAAAATTGTTGCTATATACGAACAAAGTTGTACTAAACAATAAACCATTCCTAAGCTTCTATTTCAAAAAGCAGTACCAAATCTGCTAAAATCATATTTATCTTTTACCAATAATTTTTAACTTAGCCTTAAGAATACAACCATTAAGTTCGCCAATTCTTGAATCCAATACCCATTAGCCACAAACATTGAGCGCTTTTGTATATTAATAACCTTAAAAAACAGAAATTATGAAAAGATCTTATTTATTTTTCTTCATGCTCTTTAATATTTTATTGAGCTGTAATAACGCTAATAATAAAGAAAATTTAGTGGTTATAGTCAAATACAAAACGCAGCAAAATAAAAATGTAGATGCAATTGTTGCTTTAAACAATCTAATAAGTCAAGTTAAAAAAGAAGAACACTTCGTGAAAATTGATATGTATGTTGACCCTAATAACAATTCAAACATTTTACTTACCGAAGAATGGAATGATGAAACTTATTACAAAAATCAGCACATGAAAACAGAACATTTACAAAAGTTCATTCAAGAATCGGCTGCCTTTCTTGCCGGACCACCCGAAATCAGCTTTTGGAAATTAAACTCGAGTTACTAATAAAACGAGAGCTGAACAATCGTTGAACAAAATTGTGGGCAAAGTCCTCAACCCACAGTACTCTTCTTCTATAATTTTTAATTTAGCCTTAAAATCATAACTATAATGTTTACCAAGTATTGAACCCCAAACGTAGATAATTTTAAAACCCAAAACACAAGTAAAGCTACCATGTCAACTTGAGCCTGTCGAAGGGCGCAACAATTAAATAGTACCTGACTTGCGAACCAAACCACCGCAAATTCGGACTTTATTTACCGTTCCTCAAGTAATTAGCACTGTTTAATAGCCAATTTGCAATCTTTTAAATATATTTGAGAAACAAATAACGCCAATCAATAGTTTAGAGTACTTAGTAATTAATATGTGTAAAATAACTGCAGCTTGAATTTACTAGTTTTAGGCCATGACTTTAGAACGCGTCCATAGATTAGAACATAATCATTGAAAATGTTAAAAAAAGAACTCCTTAGTTTACCCTTACTGGAAAGCAAAATCTCAACCATTCTCAGAATTTTAAAATTTGTGTTTTGGTTATCAACTATGATGAATTTCATATCATTGTTGTTTGTGATTTTCTCAACAACAAAATATTATTATCATTTTCACAATGCTTCATTTTTAGATGTATTATTAGCATTAATTCTTTATGCAGCTTTTTATGTAATACTTTTTTTAGCGTTTCCAGCTCTGTTTCTTTTACTTATGTGTTACTTTTTATTTAAATTAAAATTTAAAAAGAACTTACAAATCAAAAAACATATTAAACTAATAATCTTAAATATTTTGATCTTGCTTGCTATATTCTTGGTTGTTGTTGTAAATAAGTCATAAATTATAACAGGATAAACAGCAGTTTCACGAAATGGCGAGAAATCAGCTAAATTCAAGTTTTTCTTTCGCAAGAAAAATTATCTTAGTGGAAAATTAGAGGTTACGAAATTCGCCACTTCATGAAGCCCCGAAACATTCAATGCCATTTTAGGACGACACAGCTACCTTAAATCGAGCAATTAAAAATCAAAAGACACGTTAGATAAACTATGAGTGACGGAATGAAAAAGATACAATTTGTGAGACTTATTTTATTGACTTTTTTAACTCTTACAGTTATACAGGATAGTATTGCTTGTAGTGGTTGTAAAATTACAGTTGGTAACAAGACCATATTCACTAGCAATGAAGATGCTTGGAGAGTAACACCACATATTTGGTTTGAAAAAGGAATAGAAAATGTCCGATTTGGGGCTGCTTTTACAGGTTCAAGATATGACGGAGAAAACGGATACGCTCCACAGTCAGGAATGAATGAAATGGGTTTAGCCTTTGAAAGACTTGTTGCATACTACCCAAAGTCAGAAAATTTTGCTGGCAGAAAATCCATAACCAACCCAACAAAATACTTAAAAGACATTCTACACACTTGCAAAACAGTAGAAGAGGTTCACGCTTACATCAGCAATTATGACCATAGCTATTTTATCGAAGACATCTTTATATATGTTGACAAATCAGGGAAATATCTTATTGTAGAGCCTTATACATTGAAAATTGGAAACGAGCCAACGTATGTTATCTCAAACTTTTGTCCTTCAATAACTTCTGAACAAAATGCCAACAAACTTGAAAGATACCGGAACGGAGTTTCATTTTTGAAAAGCGGTATTGACACTACTCTTGAATTTTGCACTGCTTTAGCTGACAAAATGCACGTGTGCAGAAAAAAAATTGGTGATGGGACTCTGCTGACTTCTATTTGGGACTTAAATAAGGGAATAGTTAACTTGTATTTTTATCACGACTTTAAAACTACGGTTCAGTTCAATTTAAAAGAAGAATTGGAAAAAGGCGACCACATTATTGCCATACAAACGTTGTTTCCACACAACGCTGAATTTGAAAAATTACGCAATTATAAAACCCCAAAAAACAGTAATTTAATTGGCGTATTTATCGTTGCTTCCGCAGGTTTGTTTTTATTTACTTCCATATTCTTTCTAATTCAGTATTTCAGAAGAAAGGAAAATAAAAAATATCCTTACATTCAAGTATTGCTTTTCCCACTTGGACTAATCCTATTTTATTATATGGTTGTGTTAAGCGGTAGGATTAACGTTTTCTACTTTCCTGCACCATACCAAGACCCGTCAAATATTTTTGTCAGCCTAACCTCATACATACCATTTGTATTGTTGTTTCTGATTATTCCTTTTTGTGTAATTAACTTTAAACTTTTCAAAGAAAAAAGCTGGAGTATTTTTGCAAAAGGGCTATTTACTTTTAACAATCTTGTTTACATCGTTCTCATTGGACTTTTTGTTTATTGGAGATTTTACAACATTTTCAGCTAACTAAAAAAGTGGATAGGACAGAAAGAAAAAGGCATATAACAGCCGTTTCACGAAAGGGCGAGAAATCTGATTCGTTATTGTTTTTCTTTCTAAAAAATTTGATAAAATCTATTAAACCACAAACTATAAAAAATGGTTGGCGACCAATTCTCATAATGCTCCCGATATTCACTATGCAATAGCCATTAAGCATTTTCTAGCAGTAAATTTAGGCAATAATCAAGATAGCCTTCCACCAACATCTTAGTCAACAACGTCATTTTGTCGAATAATAATCTGCAATTTTTAAAGGTAGCACACAACTCCTGATTGACCGCTTTTTTAGTTAACAAACCTTCTTACGGTTTTGAATCAAAGGGTCAAAAAGTGCAACATCGATCTTAAAACTAGCCTGTAATGCAACAACCATCACCTAGTAAAAACCAAGGTAGTCTCTTTACTCAAATTCGCATCAAACGCATACCCGTCATAATTAAATCCTTTTAAGTCATCTATGGTTTCTGCATTAGTATCTATGATATATCGAACCATCATGCCTCTCGCCTTTTTCGCAAAGAAACTAATCATCTTTAACTTTCCGTCTTTATAATCTTTAAACTCTGGAGTAATCACGGGCACTTTCAGAGCTTTAATATCAATGGCGCTAAAGTATTCATTACTTGCCAAGTTGATAAACAATTCCTCTTTTTGCAACTCCTCATTCAAAGTTTTGGTTATTGTTTTTTTCCAAAACTCATAAAGATTTTTATTCTTCCCAATTGGAATTGAAGTTCCCATTTCCAAACGATAAGCTTGCATTAAATCCAATGGTTTTAACAATCCATACAATCCGGAAAGAATTCGAAGTTTGTCTTGCAAAACGTTTAATTTATCTATTGGCAAACTATAAACATCCAAACCAGTATAAACATCGCCATCAAAAGCAAATATCGCTTGGCGAGAATTATTAATAGTAAACGGTGTATTCCAAGATTGATTGCGTTCCCAATTAAGCTCAGCTAACTTCTCTGAAATGTCCATAAGATGCGATAACGCCTTAGGTTTTTTCTTTTTTAACGTATTTTGAATCGTTGCGGCTTGCCCCAAAAACGTAGGTTCTGAGAATACGCTGGTAGGAACCTCTTTTTCAAAATTCAAAGATTTAGCTGGTGATATAACAATTTTCATGGGTATGGTATTAGCGTTTACTTTGTGGGTGCCTTACAATAAGGACTCGATTCAAAAATACAAATTCAATATTTAAAGTACCAAACAAGAAATCAATTTGTTTCAATACCACCATTGTAAAATCTTATAAAGAATTTACAAAATTTTATAACAACACATCTTGCCTAGTATTGTAATTTTGAAATGTCCAAATTAGTAAAACTATTTTTTAATAAAACACAACACTTTATGAAAAGAGTTATTTTGTTTTGCTGCGTCTTACTCTTAGTTTCTTGCAAAAGCAAAACACCAGCAACCGCCACTAAAAAAGAACCACTAATCGTTAAACCTATTGAAGTTGCTGCCATCAAAAAACAGAGAGCTGAAGATTTGGGAACTCGATTGCTAGAAACCTGTAACATCTCAAAATTCAAAAGCTTCAGTCCATCAGAAGCAACCGAAAAGGTTCGAAAAAATGCAACCGTTGAAAAAATTGCAGCCATTTGTAAAAAAATAAACCAACGAAACGGCCGTTTTTTAGGCATCAATTTAATTGAAGTAAAACACGATACAACTACCAATGAGTATACCTTTCGCTATGCGATTGATTATGAAAAAAAATACTTCAAAAGAGAACTCTTTGTAACCATTAATGCCGAAAATAAAGTGGCAGCTATAACAACCAAGGAGGTACCAGCACGACCCATGTAAATCAAAAAAAATAAATCTGTAAAATGGAGATTTTATAAAGGCATTGCCAGAGATTTTTTTATAATAGAAATTAGATAATTTTATTCAATTAAGAAACAAAAGACTAAACACATGATCAAACAAACCCTTTTTTTCGCTTTGTCAACAATATTCCTAAGCTGTAAAAAAGAACCTGTAACCAACACAAAATTAACTACAGGAGCATCAAAATGTGCACAATCCAAAAATGAGTGCTATTCCTATAATGCCAAGGGAAGTACCATTCAAATGCAAATACAATTCAATACCAACCAACAAGTATTTGGAACCTTAGAGTATGCTTTGGCAGAAAAAGACCAAAACTCCGGGACTTTTACTGGTAAAATACAAAATGAGATGCTCATAGCAGAATACAAATACCAATCAGAAGGAACAGTAAGCAGCAGGCAAATAGCTTTTAAAATTAGCGGCGATAAAATACTAGCAGGCTATGGCGAAATGACGTCAGACGGAACTCATTTTAAGGACACTAATACGATAAAGTTTGATACAACCATGCCGCTAAAGTTGGTAGCGTGTGCAAAATAATATTACTTCAACGTACAACTATACAAAACCGGATTCGAAACTTTAGTTGCATCTAAAACTCCTTTTTCATCATAAGCTTTCCACGGCGAATTGCCAAAAAAATACAGTTGTCCTTCTACTACAGTGGCTAAAGTAGGCTCATTAAATTCTGGTCGATTCGAATCTAAAATTTTAAAACTACTAATTTCTTGCTGCATCACATTCAATTCAAATTGGGAAACTCTAATGGGCTTTACACCGTTTTGAATGGCTATCAAAGTGTTCTTATAAAATACCAAGCCGTCAATACCTTTTGGCGAAGCAGTATCAGGAAAAACAAACCAGTTTTTAGACTTGGTTTGCACGTTAATTGCCACAATCCCCTTTAAATAATCGGCAACGAAGAGCTTGGTTTGACTGTCGTTAAAAGCCAAACCTTGCAAATTATAACCCTCGTTTTCAAGCGATATAAATTCTGAAATTTGATTATTCTCAATCTTATAAATAATTGGCTTAACACTGTCTGAAACATAGACCACTCCATTTTTAGCTACAACCAAATCGCCAAAAACAGCAGTGCCAGCAACTGTAAACCGATTCATAATTTGCTTGGTTGCAATAGATACTTTTAGGATTTCGGCTTTCCCCTTCATTGCTGTAGTATACTGTTCCATTTCTGGAAAAGCTGCTGTTGCAACCCACAAATAGTGTTCTTTAAGATCGGGTTTCATGGCTAATACAGAGAGCATTTGGTTGCCTTTGAGCCAATCAGTACACTGTCCAGTTGTACGATCAAACGCAACAATCTTTCTTTTTCTAATGCTTGAGGCCAACCAAATATTTAATTTAGGCAAATAGGTGACGCCTTCAGGATGCAATTGGTTTTCACTCAATACAACCACCGATTTTGAAGTGGCAATAGTTTTGCGTTGGTTTTCTTTTAACTTGATTACACTTCTAAAACCTTCATCTTGCTGTATTGATTTAAAATCTTCATCGGTTTCAAAAGCAAGGGTACAATCCATTAAAACCAGTTGGGTTAAGGCACTAAGAGCTCCTTCTGGATTATCATTTAAAGCATAAGCCGAGGCCAAATTATAAGTATATGTGGGATGCAACGGACGCAGACTGTCTAAAGTTATAGCCTGTCTTAAAAACGTTTTATAGTCTTTACGCTCGTATGCTTTCAAACTTGCATCATAAAGCGCAAGTTGCGTTTGCGAAAATCCCACACTGTAGGTTAAAACAAAAAGTACCGCAATTATCCTCCCCTTTTTCATTGTTTTAATTTTAAACATCAAATATAACACAGCCAAAAGTAGTTTAAGAGTTGTTTACGACTATTATTTACCAAATCACTAAAATAAGTATAAAATAAGTGTAAAAAAAGTCAATCTAACAATTGCTAGATAATAGGTAGTCTGGCCATTTTTTACTATATTCGTTCAACAGGGTACGACCTATAAAATGAAGTATTATGCCTGAAAATAATTTTAATATAAAAGGGTTGACAAGTGAACAGGTTATTGCTTCTCGAAAGAAATTTGGAGAAAACACCTTAAACTATAAACAAGAAAATAGCATTTTAGATGCCATAAAAAGTTTGTCCAAAGAGCCAATGATTCTTTTATTATTGGTAGCATCGCTCATTTATTTTATAAGCGGAAAAACAGGAGACGGACTTTTTCTTTCTTCAGCCATTATCATCGTTTCTGCGATTGCTTTGTATCAGGATACTAGAAGTCGAAATGCTTTGCAAAAGCTAAAAAACCTCACACAACCCAATTGCAAGGTCATCCGCAACGGTAAAACCGAAGAAATAAAAAGTGAAGAGCTTGTCCTTGGAGATAGTCTCATGGTTGAGGAAGGAACCTCAATAACCGCAGATGGTATAATTATCCATTCCAATGATTTTTCGGTTAACGAATCCATACTCACGGGAGAATCATTTGCCGTTTTTAAAGACAAGTCTCAAGAAAATAATTTAATTTTTAAAGGCACAACTGTTGCAAGCGGATTAGCAATTGCTTCCATTACCAGCATTGGCAATGAAACCAAGTTGGGAAAAATTGGTAAAAGCCTCGAAAGTATTGCAGAAGAAAAAACACCTTTAGAATTGCAAATTAGCAGTTTTGTAAAAAAACTTATTTTCGCGGGAGCAATTGTTTTTATGGTAGTTTGGGCAATCAACTATTTTAAAACGCAGGATGTATTAGATAGTTTACTCAAAGCACTCACGTTAGCCATGAGTATTTTACCTGAAGAAATCCCAATGGCCTTTACCACCTTTATGGCTATTGGAGCTTGGCGTTTAATGAAAATGGGGATTGTGGTGAAGCAAATGAAAACGGTCGAAACGTTAGGTAGTGCCACAGTAATTTGTACCGACAAAACAGGAACAATTACAGAAAATAAAATGAGTTTGGCCGAAGTGTTTTCGGTAACTTCATTAAAAATAAGCAAACCAGACGAAGCCAACGATGACGAAAAAGCGCTCATAGAAATAGCCATGTGGGCAAGTGAACCCATTCCGTTTGACCCAATGGAAATCGCTTTGCACGAAGCATATTCCAAGATAAAAACAACAGACGAACGGCAACAATTTAAAATGGTTTACGAATATCCTTTGGAAGGAAAACCTCCAATGATGACGCATATTTTTGAAAACAAAGAAGGCAAGCGGATCATTGCTGCCAAAGGGGCACCCGAAGCACTAATGGCAATTTCCCAACTCACCTCTGAGGAACAAAAGCAAATTAAAGAAGCTATAAAAACCATTACAGAACAAGGCTATCGCATTTTGGGCGTAGGACAAAGTGATTTCAATGGAACAACTTTTCCGAAAACACAACAGGAATTTTCCTTTACCTTCAAAGGAATTGTGGCGTTTTACGACCCACCAAAGAAAAACATAGCCAAAGTATTAGAAGATTTTTACAACGCCGGAATATCGGTAAAAATAATTACGGGCGATAATGCCGAAACCACAACTGCCATAGCCAAACAAATAAATTTTAAAGGGTACGAACACAGTTTAACCGGCACCGAATTGATGCATTTATCAGACGCCGAATTGCAAGAAAAAGTGATGCAGACGAACCTGTTCACCCGAATGTTTCCGGAAGCCAAACTCAGAATCATTACAGCCTTAAAAGCGCAAAATCAAATTGTAGCTATGACTGGCGATGGCGTAAATGACGGTCCCGCATTAAAAGCAGCACACATAGGAATTGCCATGGGAAAGAAAGGAACAGAAATAGCCAAACAAGCCGCTTCGCTAATACTGTTAGAAGACGACTTGTCTAAAATGGTTGACGCTGTTGCCATGGGTCGAAAAATATATACCAATTTAAAAAAGGCCATTCAGTACATCATCTCCATTCACATCCCTATAATCTTTACCGTTTTTATTCCGTTAGCTTTGGGTTGGGTGTACCCCAATATCTTCTCTCCCGTACACATTATTTTTCTCGAGTTAATCATGGGACCCACCTGCTCTATTATTTTTGAAAATGAACCCATAGAGAAAAATACTATGGCACAAAAGCCCAGACCGTTTACAACCACTTTTTTCAATTGGAAAGAATTAACCACAAGTTGCATTCAGGGAATAGTCATTACAGCCGGAACTTTATTTACCTATCAATATGCTATCAACCAAGGTTTTGATGAAGCACACACTCGTACTATGGTATTCACCGTGCTGATAGTCGCCAACATCGTTTTAACACTGGTCAACCGGTCGTTTTACTATTCAGTTTTTACTACTTTAAAATACAAAAATAATATGGTTTTTTACATTATTGCCATCACTATTATCATAACAGCATTATTGCTCTATGTTCCTCCACTAACAAATTTCTTTGAATTTGAAACTCTTACTTTACAACAACTAAGCACCTGCATAGCGATTGGTGTTGTAGCAGTAATTTGGTACGAATTAGTAAAAATTAAAGCACGGTTTAAAAATAAGTAAGCGTTCTAAATCTTAAAAAACAGTAGCAAGCTTATCCTAACAAAATAGCATTGCCCAACTACACTTTATCCCACTAAAAAAGTAAATTCTTAAAAAAGAGACAACCCTTTTTGAAGTGTTTTTTAGTAACTGTACAAATATTAATAAGCACAACTGTCTCATTTCAAGTCATTTTGTCTTTATTACATGATAAAAATCATAGTAAATAAGACATTTTGACTGTAATTTTATAGTGGTATGCATCTTGGTGAATACCCCACAAAAGAACACAAGCTAAAACAAAACATACACCTATGAACTTAAATAATTTAACAATCAAATCGCAAGAAGCTTTGCAACAAGCACAGTTAATTGCACAAGAGTTAGGACAGCAACTAATAGAAAACGAACACATTTTCAAGAGTATTTTAGAAGTAGACGAAAACGTTACACCATTCATACTGAAAAAACTCAATGTGAATATTGAACTATTCAAAAAAATACTTGACAGTACCATTCAAAGCTTTCCCAAAGTCACTGGTGGCGAAATCCAATTTTCTCGTGACGTAAATACCATGCTCAATGAAGCAATGATAATTGCTAAAAAAATGAACGACGAATACGTTTCAATAGAACATTTAATTCTAGCCATTTTCAAATCAAAAAGTAAGGTAGCTCAAATCTTAAAAGACCAAGGTGCCACCGAAAAAGGATTACAAGCAGCCATTGACGAAATCCGAAAAGGCGAACGTGTAACTTCTGCCTCGGCCGAAGAAACCTATAATGCCTTAAACAAATATGCTAAAAATTTAAACGAATTAGCCCGTCAAGGCAAACTCGACCCAGTTATCGGACGTGATGAAGAAATCCGTCGTGTGCTTCAAATCTTAACCCGCCGTACCAAAAACAATCCAATGTTGGTTGGAGAACCTGGTGTAGGTAAAACCGCCATTGCTGAAGGCTTAGCACACCGAATTGTAGATGGTGACGTTCCCGATAATCTTAAAGACAAAGTCATTTATTCTCTAGATATGGGTTCGCTTATTGCCGGAGCAAAATACAAAGGAGAATTTGAAGAGCGATTAAAAGCGGTTGTAAAAGAAGTAACGTCGTCAGAAGGAGACATTGTGCTTTTTATTGATGAAATCCACACACTTGTAGGAGCTGGTGGCGGCGATGGCGCAATGGATGCAGCCAATATTTTAAAACCGGCTTTAGCTCGTGGAGAACTTCGAGCCATTGGAGCAACAACTTTAGATGAATACCAAAAGTATTTTGAGAAAGACAAAGCTCTCGAACGTCGTTTCCAAAAGATTATCATTGATGAGCCAGATACCGAAAGTGCCATTTCTATCCTTCGTGGAATCAAAGAAAAATATGAAACGCACCACAAAGTGCAAATAAAAGATGATGCCATCATAGCGGCTGTCGAATTATCCCAACGGTACATTACCAATCGATTCCTTCCAGATAAAGCCATCGACTTAATTGATGAAGCAGCATCTAAATTGCGTATGGAAATCAACTCCAAACCCGAAGAATTAGACGTTTTAGATCGAAAAATAATGCAGTTGGAGATTGAAATTGAAGCCATCAAAAGGGAGAATGATGAAAGTAAAATGAAAGTGCTTCGTATGGATTTGGCCAACCTCAAAGAAGAACGAAACGAAATCTTTACCAAATGGAAATCGGAGAAAGATGTAGTTGATAACATTCAGGTCGTAAAACAAGAAATTGAAGATTTTAAATACGAAGCAGAACGAGCAGAACGCGATGGCGATTACGGAAAAGTAGCTGAAATTCGATACGGAAAAATCAAAGAAGCACAAGAACGATTAGAACAATTGCAAAAACAATTGCAAGAAAACCAAGCCGGAACTTCCCTAATCAAAGAAGTAGTAACCCGTGAAGATATTGCCGAAGTAGTGGCCAAGTGGACAGGTGTACCGGTAATGAAAATGCTTCAAGGCGAAAGAGAAAAACTCTTAAAACTTGAAGACGAATTGCATCAAAGAGTCGTGGGCCAAGAGGAAGCTATCGAAGCTATTAGTGATGCCGTTCGAAGAAGTCGAGCTGGTTTACAAGACATGAAAAAACCTATTGGAACGTTCTTATTTCTAGGAACTACTGGTGTGGGGAAAACCGAATTAGCGAAAGCTTTGGCCGAATATTTATTTGATGATGAAAACGCCATGACCCGAATCGATATGAGTGAATACCAAGAGCGTCACAGCGTAAGCCGTTTGGTAGGTGCGCCTCCAGGATATGTAGGATATGATGAAGGAGGTCAATTGACTGAAGCCGTCCGCAGAAAACCATATTCTGTCATTCTACTAGACGAAATTGAAAAAGCCCATCCAGATACGTTCAACATTCTTTTACAAGTGTTAGACGAAGGAAGATTAACCGACAACAAAGGCCGTTTAGCCGATTTCAAAAATACAATCATCATCATGACTTCCAACATGGGAAGTGCAATCATACAAGAGAAATTTGATAATCTTAAAGGCGGAATTGAAGCCGCAACAGAAGCTGCTAAAATTGAAGTCTTAGCATTATTAAAACAAACCGTACGCCCAGAGTTTATCAATCGTATTGACGAAATTGTAATGTTTGCGCCATTATCAACAACTGACATTACCAAAATCGTAGGTCTACAGTTGAAAAGTGTGGTCAAAATGCTCGCCAAACAAAACATCACTCTAGATGCTACGCCAGAAGCTATTGCTTATTTAGCCCAAAAAGGATATGATCCCCAGTTTGGAGCTCGTCCTGTAAAAAGAGTCATCCAAAGAGAAGTTCTAAACCAACTTTCAAAAGAAATCCTTGCCAATAAAATTACTACCGACAGCATTATTTTGTTAGATAGTTTTGATGGTCAATTGGTTTTCAGAAACCAAAGTGAATTAGTACTATAAAGTGGAATCAGACTTGTAAGCTTAAACAACTAGTCCCTATTTCCTGATTTTTTTTATCCCTAATAGTAGCAATAGTATTAGGGATTTCTTTTTTTTAAGAGCACCAAGTCTTTCCTCTTTTGGACGTGCAGTCCCGCTGTCCACTCTACTTCGGTGCCGTTCCCATCGGGGCTATCTAGACTGTTTTGGGTTATCAAGACGTAAAACAGGTTCTAGAACTGTATCTTTTTTTCTTCTAACTGCCTTCTTTTTTTTACAAAAAAATAGCTATTTTAGTAGCTTAAATCTATGAAACTATGAAATTATTGGGAATTGGATCCAGAATAAACCACGCCGAATATGGTAAAGGTGTGGTAACCAATGTGTCCTCAAAAGAGTATTGGGTAACTTTTATTGAAGGTGGTTTAGAAACCATCGCGATCAACAGCGCGTTTGAAGTAATCGAAGCCGCTGAAAATGAAGTCGATACTGTGAGCTTCTTTGATGTTGAAAAAAGCTTGCTTTCCATCCTTAAAAAATGGAACGGATTAGGCGAACCTGTCGCTATAGGCGACAAATGGAAAGGGGGCAACATCAAACTCGAACCCGGACAAGCAGGTTTAGCTCATAAAGATGTTCCGGTAGATGTGTTTTTTCACAAAATTGTAATGCTTCGAGACCGCTTGCGTGTAATGGAACAGAAAATCAACGCCAGCAATCTGGAGGAAATTGAAAAAGTAGAATTACAACAATACATAACCCGAATTTACGGCAGCTTAACCACATTTAATGTACTATTCAAATCGCAAACAGATTATTTTGTAGGCGAAAAAACCAAATAAACTTTAACTTTCTTATTGACTATACTGTTTTTAAATTGTGTAATTTTATAGAAACTATAAAACACATTTACGAATGAAAAAATTACTCTTCGGATTCCTAGCGTTTCTTACTTTAGGCTTGTTTATATTAAGTTGTAAAAGTTCTTTAAAAGTAGCCGACGCTAAAAAAGTGAAAATCACAATGGAATCAAAAAGTGGTAGCGCTGTAAAAGGAGAAGCACAATTTGTTGAACAAAACGGTGCCGTAACCTTAGTAGCAAAACTAACCGGACTAAAACCCGGTGTGCATGCCATCCACATTCACGAAAAAGCAGATTGTTCTGCTGCTGACGCCTCCTCGGCTGGTGGACATTGGAATCCAACATTTAAAAAACACGGAAAATGGGGCGAAACAGAGTGTCATAAAGGTGACATTGGTAACTTTACTGCCAATGTAAACGGAGAAGCCACCGTACTTTTCAAAACCGACGAATGGTGCATTGGTTGTGGTGACGCAACAAAAGATATTTTAGGCAAAGGTTTAATCGTTCACGACAAACCAGACGATTTTACTACACAACCAACCGGAAATGCTGGAGCTAGAGTAGCTTGTTCTGCCATAATTCAGTAGAACACTTTGAAAAAAGAACGGTTATACTTCAAAAACACTTTAAAATAGTTCTAATGGCTTTCAGCTTAATACAACGCAGCTGTAGCCATTAGAACTTTTTTAATTCATTATTCTAAATTGCTATTGTATTGACTCAACCAAGCTAAACGAAAACAAACTCGAATAGTATGGAGCGCTGTAATTAGGACCTTTTGTGAATAAAACATCAAATCTACAGCTGCATCCTCTTTAGATTTTTTCACTTCTAAAAAAAGGTTTAGTTTTACAACATAAACACCTCTCAAATGATTAACCCATCTGCACCTGGTTGGATTGATAAGTTTTTTAACGAGCTACAATCCTCTAAACAACTCATCAGGATTTCTGAAGCAGATTTTTATATACAAACCCGAGCTACTGGTTTCATCTTTGGACATATTATAAGCTTTGATACAATAAAGCCAATTCCAATCAAAGCACGACTTCCTGAAGAAATATCCAAGATTGGGATGCTCAATACTTTATATCAAATGTATTGTTTGACCATACAAGATGCGGACGAAAGCAACTTTATCACAGCAACTGTTGCCTTTTATAATTTGCTCACACCTAAAGGGTTTAATCCGTTGCATAAAATGCTTAAGAGCAGTTCAGAATCAAGTAAACTTGAGAAAATCATTCACGACAGGGTGCAAACTAATGAAGACTTGTTTAGCAAAAGCTTTTCTCATGTTATAACTAATGCATTGCTTTTTGTAGATGTATTGGCATTCAAAAAATATCTAGAAAATGGATCACTTCCCGATAAATATTTAAACCGTATTGAAGATATTGTTGTGAGCATTGTTTCGCTTTCGCTGAAATCAAAAACCGGAATTTCTGTTCATGATGATTTGTTGCAAAAACTCTTTGAATCGTCAGTTCGCTATACCAAGTTTTCTAATACCGAAATAAAAACCATTGAAGATTTAGATTTGAGTTATTTAAACAATGATTTAGAAAAATTCTATGCAATAGACTTGGCTGGAATCAGTTTGTGGAGCGATGAAAAAGTAGAAAATGAAGAGCGATACTTTCTGTTTAAACTAGGAGAACAACTTGGGGTTTCTGAAAAATTTACGCTTGAAAGCATTGATTTTATTAATAGTTTCATTGTGCAACATAAAAATGAAATTCCGTATTTTAACAATTCTAATCCAGTAAAAAACTTCTACGATCACACTACAGAAAGTGTACAAGTATTGATTGGTAGAAACAAAAACAGATTAATAAAAGAGTTGTCTGAAAGCAAAGAACTCATGCAACTTATAGCAAAGTCAACCCACAAAGAATTGGATAAAGAAGAAAAGAAAAAAATCAAAACGCAGTTGCTCGACATTTGTAAATCAGTTCCATCGCTTACTATTTTTCTTTTACCAGGCGGAAGTTTATTACTGCCTATTTTGATAAAATTTATTCCACAATTATTGCCCTCTTCCTTTAACGAAAATGAGGAAAGGGAATAAAATCAGGTTTCCTAAAGCCTAGTCTTAAATTAAGAAAAAGGGCCTCAAATATCTAGCTTCAATTAGTTCTGAAAATTTGGAATTTACAGTGTAGATGCCTTCAAGGCTTGCGTTTTATAATTTAGTTCTTGATGTCATTAATACTTTATTGAGCAATAATAACGATTTGCAAACCAAACTTGGTTACGTATATGTTATTCCCAATAAAATCAATTGGCAGTAGCTCTATTTTTTTAAACACAAACAATCAGCAGTTTACTTACTATCTAATGTGTGGAAAATAAAATTCAGCACCGTAATTTTTATAAAACAAAGAATCATAGACAAACTATAATCCATAAATATTATTTATGAATTATATAAAAAATATAAATAAAAATTTATGAAAAAAGCCAATTACTTTTGTCAAATAAAAATTAACCATTTATAATTATGCAAAGAATTACAATCGCCAAAGGTGACGGAATTGGTCCAGAAATAATGGACGCAACGCTTGAAATTATTAAAGCAGCAGGTGCTCAATTAGAATACGATGAAATTGAAGTAGGAGAAAAAGTGTATCTGTCTGGAAACACTTCAGGAATTGCTAAAGAAAGTTGGGATACCATTATTAAAAACAAAGTTTTTTTAAAAGCACCTATTACCACTCCGCAAGGTGGTGGGTATAAAAGTTTGAATGTAACAACACGAAAATTTTTAGGTTTATATTCAAATGTTCGACCATGCGTAAGTTTGCATCCGTTTGTAGAAACTAAGCATCCTAAAATGGATATTGTTATTGTTCGTGAGAATGAAGAAGATTTATATGCCGGAATTGAGCACCAACAAACAGATGAAGTAGTTCAATGTTTAAAAATAATTAGTAGACCAGGTTGCGAAAAAATTGTTCGGTATGCGTTTGAATATGCTAAACATTATGGCCGAAAAAAAGTCACTTGTTTTACTAAAGACAACATCATGAAACAATCGGACGGGTTATTTCACCAAGTTTTTGATGAAATCGCTGTAGAATATCCAGAGATAGAAAACGAACATTGGATTATTGATATTGGGGCGGCAAAAATGGCGGATACTCCAGAAGTATTTGATGTAATTGTTACTTTGAATTTATATGGCGATGTCCTATCAGATATAGCAGCCCAAATTGCTGGGTCTGTAGGTTTGGCTGGTTCGGCAAACATCGGTGAAGAATGCTCAATGTTTGAAGCCATACATGGTTCGGCACCAAGAAGAGCTGGACAAAACTTAGCCAATCCATCCGGATTATTACAAGGTGCAGTAATGATGCTAAACCACTTAGGTCAAACTGCTATTGCAACAAAAGTTCAAAATGCTTGGTTAAAAACACTAGAAGATGGCATTCATACTTATGACATTTTCAAAGAGGGTGTTAGCTCTGAAAAGGTTGGTACCAAAGAATTTGCTCAAGCTGTAATTGGCAACTTAGGTCAAGCCCCAAAACAATTAAAAGCGGTCGATTACCAAAAAGGGCAAGCGCTAAACTTACCCAAATACAAAAAAAGACCTCAAGCAAAAAAAGAACTTATCGGACACGATGTATTCGTTCATTGGAATGGAACAGATGCAAATGAATTAGCTGAGAAAATGAACCATATTGGGACAAAAAACCTTAAACTAAATATGATTACTAATCGTGGAATCAAAGTTTGGCCTGATGGTTTTTCACAAACATTTTGCACTGATCACTGGAGATGCAGATTCAAAACGCAAGACGGTCAAGTACTATCCAAAGACGAAATAATTATTCTTCTTCAGCAATGCATTCAAAATGATATTGATTCAATTAAAACAGAAAACTTATATCAATTTGATGGTAAAATGGCATTTTCATTAGGTCAAGGACAATAAAATCAAAAATTATGAAATTACAACTTATTGATGGGCAGTTTAGCCAAGAAGATTCTACAACTATTTTATCACAAGTATTCCATGTCAAAATAAAATACCACGAAGATAAAATAGAAAACACTCAGAATGAAGAAGATATAAAAATGAGAGAACGAAAAATAAAAAAGTTACAGAGTGATCTCTATGATGCTATTCAATTTATTAAAAATAGTAGTGGAAGTATCTCAATGAGTAGTGACATAAATATATAAAAATGGACAACAAACATCAATACAAATTCATAGAAGGTGATTTTTCAACTCAAGAAGCTAAAACAGTCTTGATGGCGGTGATTAACAGCAAAATAAGCTATCATAATTTAGATACTTTTAGCGATTTAATTCGATTTAATGGCAATCCTGAAAAAACAAAGAAAAGGGTAATTGAATTAAATGACACGAAAGACACTATTTTAAAATTATTAGAAGAAGCTCATAAAAATGGTCAAAGCTTAAGAATTAAAAGTGACATAACAATTGAGTTACTTTAAACAATATTTTTTGACAATTTTAAAATTTGATTTAATACTAGTAAACAATAATTTATAAGTACACGGCACTCCTTTTTTTATGGAGATACTGATGCCTTAATAATAATTTAAAAATATAACTAATAAGTAGAGATATTCCTCTAAATAAAGATTTTGCAACAACTGAAAGATGTTTTCATAATTTGGTTAATTTAGTAAAAAAAGATTGCTTTTCTAGAAGAAGCAGTAGTAGTAATCATACTAAAAATGAAGTTACTTTTACTGTATAGAAATTCAATCATGGGAATTATTAGAAGAACGGTTAAACTTTTGACTAATAATTCCCCGGTTGTTGCTGCTAAAGTTGCCCTAATTATCCTATTCGATATAGGTCTTCATAATTAATTTATATCCTACAATATTCAAGACACACAGTTATGCCCCTTTTTATATAAAATAGTGCAAAAAAAAATCGTCCGAAGACGATTAATGTTTAAAATTTTAATTGATATACTTGATCTAAATCTCCGTTAGAACTAATATTTACTTTCAAATCGGTTACAAATCCTGAATTTAAACCATAAACCCAACCGTGTAAAGTTAGTTCCTGCCCATTTCTCCAGGCACTTTGAACAATAGATGTTTTAGCTAAGTCAAATACTTGTTCTTTAGCATTAATTTCAACAAATGCATTAAAACGGTCAGTTTCGTTGACAATTGAATCCAAGTAAGTATCGTGTAAACGATAAACATCTTTAATATGTCGAATCCAGTTGTCAATAATGCCAATAGAATCGTTACCCATAGCCGCTTTTACTCCACCACAACCATAATGTCCGCAAACAATAACATGTTTTACTTTTAGCACATTCACGGCATAATCTAGAACGCTCAACATATTCATATCTGTATGGACAACCATATTGGCAATGTTTCGGTGTACAAAAACTTCTCCTGGTTTAGCGCCAATAATTTCATTTGCAGGAACCCGACTATCAGAACACCCGATCCACAACAGTGGTGGAGTTTGTCCTTTGGCCAAATCTTGGAAATAATTTGGATCTTTTTCTAAGGATTTTTCAACCCATTCTCTATTGTTGTCTAATATTTTTTTATAAAAATCATCCATTTTATGCTGTTTATTTAATTGTAAAACTTCAATATTTGATTATAAAAGTAAGGAATTACAATTTGGTTTATTATTTTTTAATCGTTAAAATCTTCCGTTTGAACTTCTCGTTTTATGGTTTTTCTCTTCATTGCATCATAATAGTGTTCAAAGGTAACTTTGTTGGGTGTTTCTTGACTGTTTTCGAGTTGGTAGGCATTTTTGAAACCTTTGAGCTTTACTTTGATGTTTTGGTCAAAAGCTCGTGTACTTTTAAATTCCCTTATCAAATCAAGTATGTCATGGGCAATATAAACCGTATCCTGAGCATTAATAATTACTCTGGAATTTTCTGGAATAGCCATTAACGTTGATTTAATAGCTGCCTTATTTAAAAAGGATACTTCCTGAGCCAAATCAATATGAACCACGTCACCGTCAGCATATTCTTCTTTTCTAAAATTGTAGGCTCTTTGTAAGTTACCCTTTAAAACATAAATGACACTGATTGCAATTCCCATAGCTACACCTTTCAATAAATCGGTAAAAACAACACCAATAAAGGTTGCTATAAACGGAATGAATTGGTATTTTCCTTTTTCCCAAAAGTGTTTGATGATTTTTGGATTGGCTAACTTGTATCCTACCAATAATAAAATGGCTGCTAACGTAGCTAATGGAATTTTATTTAAAAGTGCCGGAATTGCTAAAACACTTAACAGCAATAAAAAGCCATGTATGATGGCTGACATTTTTGATTTAGCTCCAGCATTATTATTTGCGGAAGTTCGCACCACAACCGATGTCATAGGTAAACCACCAAGCAATGAGCTCAATATGTTTCCGATTCCTTGTGCTTTCAACTCCACATTAGTATCCGTATATCTTTTTTGAGCATCCATTCTATCGGCAGCTTCAATGCACAAAAGAGTTTCGATAGAAGCGACCACAGCAATTGTAACACCTACAATCCAAACTTTAGAATTGGTAATGGATGAAAAATCAGGTGAAACAAAAATTTTAGTAAACTCGGCAAAACTAGCAGGAACAGGCAATGAAACTAGATGTTCGTTTGATAATGCTAAACTGCTTTGATTCATTATAAAGAATTCGTTTAAAAGCACTCCAACAAGAACCGCAATTAAAGCAGCAGGAACTAATTTTAATTGTTGCAAAAACTTGATTTTAGTCCACGCAATCAATATCGTCAATGAAACTAAGGTAATGAGTATTGACCCTAATTGCACATGATTAACCATTTGAAAAATTTCTGAAAAGGTATTCTGCCCGTCAGGCTGAAAAAAACCTAAATCCCCTTCATGATCCGGATCGTAACCAAAAGCATGCGGAATTTGTTTGAGGAAAATAATAACTCCGATACCAGCTAGCATTCCTTCAATAACGTTGGTTGGAAAATAATTGGATATACTTCCTGCTTTAATAAAACCTAGGGCTAATTGAATGAATCCTGCAATAACTCCAGCCAATAAAAAAGCGTTGAATGAACCCAAATCAGTGATTGCGGTTAGGACTATTGCCGTCAAACCTGCAGCTGGTCCTGAAACACTTAGATGGGACTGACTTAAATACCCAACAACAAGTCCTCCAACGACTCCCGAAATAATTCCAGCAAATAAAGGCGCACCTGAAGCCAAAGCAATACCCAAACACAAGGGTAACGCCACTAAGAAAACAACTAAACCTGAGGCAAAATCAGACTTAAGATTAGCAAAAAGATTGATTTTTTTTGTCATGTTCTAAAGATTTAATACAAAATTTAATACTTGCAATAGCGCAAATATTGATATACATCAATGTATTAAATTAATTCAGGTGGTGGTGAAAATATTTCTGAAGGCACATTAAAGTGGTGTGCAGAGTTAAAAGAAATGATTAAAGTTTTCTTACTCATTTTTATATCTAAAAAAGGAGGATAAAAAAATTGCTTTTCTGGGATTTTAAATTCTATTAAATCTTTATGTATTTCTTCTTCAGCCAAACTATAAAATAGTGACGTGTCTGTACTTTTCTTAATCAACGAAACCACGGTTGGCGCTGAAAGAAACATGACAAAAGTGACTAAAAGGAATCCTGAAAGGAATTTCATGAAGCAAAAATAGCCATTCAAATTGGGTTTAAAAAAAGATTAGCTGTTTTTTTAACATTTCATAATTATAAATTAAACTTATAGTTTTTATATTTACATCAAAATTTACTATACTATGACTATAACGCAATTAAAATATGTTTTAGCAGTTGCGGAACACAAAAACTTTACTCTTGCTGCCGAAAAATGTTTTGTTACCCAACCTACATTGAGCATGCAAATCCAAAAAATTGAGGAAGAATTAGGTATTCAAATTTTTGATAGAACTAAAAAACCAATTCAACTTACTGAAATTGGGCACAAAATTGTAAATCAATCCAAGAATATTGTTAATGAAGCCGACAGAATTCAAGATATCGTTGACCAACAAAAAGGATTTATTGGTGGTGAATTTAGATTGGGAATAATTCCAACGATTATGCCAACATTACTGCCGATGTTTCTCAATAACTTCATCAAAAAATATCCAAAAGTAAAATTGATTATTGAAGAGTTGAATACTGATGAAATCATTATTCGTTTAAATAATGGACATCTTGATGCGGCCATTGCAGCAACCCCTTTAGAAGAAGAAAAAATAAAAGAAGTTGTTTTGTACTTTGAGCCATTCGTGGCTTACATTCCAGAAGGGCATACTTCTTTTCAAAAACAAGAGATTGAAGTAGCGGATTTAAATATTGACGAAATTCTATTATTGCAAGACGGACACTGTTTTCGAGATGGTATTTTGAACTTATGTAAAAATGTCGCTGCTAATGAAAAAAGTCATTTTCAAATTGAAAGCGGAAGTTTTGAAACCTTAATAAAATTGGCAGATGAAGGATTAGGGACCACGCTACTTCCCTATTTACACACTTTAGATTTAAAAGAAAAAGACAAGCTTAAGTTACGTCATTTTAAAGATCCAAAACCTTCACGAGAAGTTAGTTTGATTTATCCTAAAAACGAATTGAAGATACACATTATAGACGCTTTGCGTAGCACTATTGCCGGAGTAATTAAAGGTGCAATAGTTTTTCAGAATGTGCAAATTGTAAGTCCGTTACAAATAAAAAAATAAGGAGCCTTGCACAAAACTCCTTATTTCCTTCTGCTAACTAACTACAGATAAACATTGTTTTAATTCGGGATGCTCGCCTGTAAAAAACTGCAACCACTTTTTTAATTGTTCCAATTCGTAGGGTAACAAATTTCTAATTGCCTTTTTCAATTCTTTAGCGAATAGAATCGGGTCAAAACTCACTCTTTCAAGCACAGATTTTGTGTAATCGTAAATCATTCTAGGCATAGTAATTAAGATTTGGGGGTTATCTTATTGTAAGAACGTTTAGTAAAAGTATGTTAAAAAATAGTTCGCACCTAACTTTTTTATTAAAAATTATCGTTTAAGCACGTTTTTTATCGACAAAATACATTATTTATGATTTTATTACAGTTTTAACTTACTAATATGTTGTTGTCTAGTACTTCATACAACCAGTTTTGGATTTCAGGTTTGTCTGCTGTAAAATAAAACAACCAATTAATCAAACTTTCTCTTTGATGTGGCAATAAAACTTTTGAAGCTTTTACTATTTCTTTTATAAAAAGTTCTTTGTTGTTTGAAACCTTCTGTATCGAAGATTTTGTGTAGTCAAATATCATTTGTCCCATAACGCTACTATTTATTGAAATTAATCGTACTTGTTTAAAAAACAGATGACTAATTATTTTCCCTAACTATAAGTCATAAAAAAAGGAACCATTTAAGTTCCTTTAGTTTTATTTACTTTTAATTAGCAACAAACTGTGTTGCAATTCGGGTTTTGTTTCAATAAATTTAGAGAGCCATGATGCTAATTCTTCTATTTCGAATGGCAATAAAACTTTACATGCTTTTTCAAGTTCTTTGCAAAAAAGAGAAACATCAAAACTAACTCTTTTTAAAACTGACTTTGTATAGTCTAACATTGATTTAGACATAGTTTGAGATTAAGTTGTTAATTAAATAGAACATTTGTATCATTCAAATATAAAACTAAATATTCCTCATTGCTAAAATTGAACGTTAAATAAAACTTGATGAAAAGTTAATTTTTTAAAAGGCCTTATTGGCGCGCAACATCTCTCGTTTTCCTGGAGCGCCTGGTAATTTTATTACAGAAAATCCTACCGAAAGCATCGCATTTTTTATTGAAGTTCGGCAGGCATAAGTTACTAGAACTCCACCCGGCTTTAAAGATTTATACATAGCTGCAAATAGGGTTTCAGACCAAAGCTCAGGCTGCACTCTGAAACCAAAAGCATCAAAGTAGATTAAATCAAATGCGTTTTCATCCTGAATATCTTGAAAAAATTGCTGGCGCTTGGTTAAGGTGAATTTTTCTGAAAGTAGATTTTGTTGCTCCCAAGTACATTCGTGCATTTGCTTGAAAATCGCCGATTGTGAAGCGTCAATTTCAGTTGGATAATTCATTTGCATGGCTTCATCTATAGCAACCGGATAGGCTTCTACTCCAACATATTCAATAGTTTGATTGCTTTTTTTAGTTTCTAAATAAGTAATAAAACCATTTAAACCAGTTCCGAAACCAATTTCTAAAATAGCAATGTTCCGCCCTTCAAAAAGGGAAAGTCCATTTTTTATGAATACATGATAGGCTTCTTGAATAGCGCCGTGTTTTGAATGGTAACTTTCGTCCCAATCTGGCAAATGTATAGTGGTAGAACCGTCTTTGGTTTGGATAATTTCGCGTTTCAAAATTATATTTTAATATACAATTTCTTAATTCTTGGAATAGGTCCACCACATTTTTGCTGGTGGCATTTCAAACAAGCATCGACTCCAGCGTTAAAATGTACTTTGGCATTTTTAGGATCACTGTAAATCAATTGTTGTGATTCGATATAGTTTTGGGCTTGTTCTTTAAAAAACAAATCGTTGTCTGTTTCGTCAGTAAATTTAGCGGAATAGATTTTCAAAAAATGTTGCGGGAATTCCCCAAGAGCTTCTCCTTTTTTAATACGTTCCTTCAAGCGCTGATTGTCAATATACATTTGTTCCATCAACGCGGCCATTTCTGACATTTGATACATTTCTAGTTGCTTCCCTTTTTGGGGTGGACAGGATTTTTCATCCACTTCCTTCTTGCCTTTTTCTTGACAAGAAAACAAACTAAAAACTAAAATAAATACTAGTATTTTTTTCATTTATGCAGCATTAATTTCAGTATCCTTATTTTTTGATATAAACTCCTTCAGCCAAAAACGCATAAGTAGTTTCCGGTTTGTTAATTTTAGCAATTTCTTCCTTTGATTTTCCAGCATCTTTAGCATAATGTCTCAATTCTTCAACCGATTCTACATCCACAAAAGCTTTGCCATTTAAAATTGCATTACTATTATCGGCGTTCAAAGGGACAAAGAAACCATAGTCTTTAAACTTTACAAACGATTGGTCGTCACCTTTCAATTCCATTTTCATCCAACAACCTTTCTTTTTACAAACCGATTTAATATTCGATTCGAACTGAACTACAAGTGTGTCCCCTTTTTTAAGTTTTTTGTATTTTTTCATCATTTCAGCTTTATTGTATACTCGGCTTACTTTGAATTTATCACCAAACAAGGCATAATCATTTGCGTTAAAAGGAGTTGCTTTTTTTTGAGCCATCATAGATGTTCCAACAAAAAGTACCATCATTAGGATAAAGTTAAATTTTTTCATAAGAGTAATTTTAATGAATTGCAAATGTAAAAAGAATAGTAAAATAAGGTGCTAAAATGGTAATTAATTTTAAGTTTTATTGCGAAATAAAGCTGTGAAGTGTTCAAAAAACAGGCATTTAAAAAAAAGTTTTCAATTTCTTTTTCTGATGCAAAATCCTAGTATATTTTTATTAGTTTTACAAAAAACTAAGAGCAAATACTAAAATACGTCAGAATTAATTGTAAAATATTAATATTCAGTACATTAATTTATATCCTGCTTAAAATTTAACTCAAAAATTATGCTAAAAACTACCCGCGAAATCGATATAGTAAAGGCAAATACCTCTACAATTAACGAAGTCGATTTTGAAAACCTGTCCTTCGGTAATGTATTTACCGACCACATGCTGGTTTGTGATTTCAAAGAAGGAAAATGGGGGAAACCAATTATCAAGCCTTACGAGCCTTTTATGATAGATCCTTCGGCTAAAGTCTTTCATTACGGGCAAGCTATTTTTGAAGGCATGAAAGCCTATAAAGATGAAAATGATGCCGTATGGCTATTCAGACCCGATCAAAACTTAGATCGCTTCAACAAGTCGGCCGTTCGTATGGCAATGCCCGAGATTTCAGAAGATATTTTCATCGGAGGCTTAAAAACCTTAGTCGATTTAGAGCGTGATTGGGTTAAAAAAGGATTAGGAAACACTCTGTACATCCGACCATTTATGATTGCCATTGGGTCTGGTGTGATTGCCCAGCCTTCAACACAATATAAATTTATGATTATCCTATCGCCTGCCCGGTCTTATTATTCGGGTGAAGTCAAAGTAATTATAGCAGAACATTATAGTAGAGCAGCTAATGGTGGAATTGGAGCGGCAAAAGCTGCGGGGAATTACTCGTCTCAATTTTATCCTCAAAAGTTAGCGCAAGAAAAAGGATTCCAACAAATCATTTGGACAGATGATGCGACGCATACCAAACTAGAGGAAGCGGGTACCATGAATGTTTTCTTCCGCTTTAATGATACGATTTGTACAGCACCAACAAGCGAAAGGATTTTAGATGGAGTCACCCGCAAAAGTCTAATTGAGATTGCTAAACGGGACGGTATAAATGTTGAAGAGCGTACTGTATTGGTTTCAGAATTAGTTGAAGGAGCCAAAGACGGAAGCTTGAAAGAAATTTTTGGAGCCGGTACTGCTGCTGTAGTAAGTCCGATTGTAGGCTTTCAATACCAAGAACATTATTTTGAATTACCTAAAAATGAGCACTCAATAGCACTTCAATTGAAAGACAAACTTACTAAGATTCAGTATAAATTAGCTGAGGACACTTTCGGATGGACAGTTAAAATTTAATTTTAAATACAATTATTAATTCATAAAACTCTGGGGAAACTTGGAGTTTTTTTATGAGTTTTAATAATGCTTAACTACTCACCGTATGAACGACACGTTGCGGAAAAGGTATTTTAATATTGTGTTTGGTAAACTCTTTGAATAACAAAACCCGATACTCACTTTTAATATTTTCAATTCTAAAAATTTCATCAGACCAGAAAAAAACTGAAAAAAGCAACGACGAATCACCAAACTCTTGAAAACGTACAAAAGGTTCTGGGTCTTTTCTAATTTTATCAAAATCTATAGCAATTTTTTTCATTATCGACATCACTTCTTCTACATTAGAACTATAATCTACACCAACAGAAATTTCAAATCGTGAGGTAACTTTACTAAGTGTCCAATTGATTAAATGATTTCTTGTCAAATCACTATTGGGCAAAATAATATATTTATCATCTCTTGTGAAAACCGTAGTAGTGCGGAGATTAATTTCCTGAACTTGACAAACTAAACCATTGATTTCAAGAATGTCTCCCACTTTTATTGACGAGTCAATTAATATAATTAATCCAGAAATATAATCACTAAACAAGTTTTGCATTCCGAGACCAAAACCTACTAAAAGCGCGGCAGAACCAGCTAAAAGCACCGAAACATCGAAGCCAATAATACGTAAAGTATAGATGAACGCAAAGACGATTATCACATATTTTGTTAACGTATAAATGGAGAATTTCTTAGTTTGATCAAACCGATTAGATCTGTAAATACTAGCTTTCATAACCCTTAAAATAACGCCAACAATCAGAAATATTAGAATAACATTAACGATTGCTGCTACTTTTAAACTAAAATCTCCAAAGGAAAAAATCACGTAATTAAAAATTTCATTCATAATCAAACATTTACATTATTAACCGAACACCACCTAAATCAGCTACTTTATAAGAAAACCTGTCACCTGGAGAACCAATAAACATAAAGTTTTTAGGTATTTCCCATTTTTCAGAAAGCTCGGTAATTAGTTCCGGACCGAAGACACCTTCCATTTCAATAAACTCGATATGAATTTCAGGATAAGCTCTATCCAAAACTTCCAAATCTATTTTTAATTTATCGTTATTGTGTTTGTCACTTTTTATATTAACAATTTTCAATCGCTTTGTCGTTTCATTATTTTGAACATACTGCATTACTTTATTTAAAATCGCAACGTTATCTCCTTTTGTGAAAAACACAAACTCCTGCGCATTGATTTTCTTGTGAAGATTATTTAAAAAACGGTTGCTTATAATGACAACTTTTTGGAGTGGTTTATAAAAATACTCCAATGCATCTATGCTAAATTGGATCAAAACGCCTCTGTTTAGCATAATTAAAATAAATAGTAATGCCGGAAGCAAATATTTGATAAACGTATAAAAAGAATTTTCATTTAAAATAATATTCCCATAAAAAGCAACGACAATAAATGCAATTGCAATTACGACCGATAAACCTCTGGCTTTTTCAGGTCGAGGCAGTTTTTTTCGTTTAAACTTCAACAGCAAATTACCAATTCCGAACAATCCCATTACGGCCAAGAATGAAAATGTATACACACCAGCCAACGAAAGTAAATCTCCTTTTGTAACCAGTAAAACGGAAGCACATAAAAGAAGGAAACTAATAATTATTCGATAATTAGAACCTCTTTTATTTTCTTTTAAAAAATAGTTAGGAAGAATTCTATCTAAGGTCATTCGTTTCAACAATCCTGAAACGCCAACAAAAGAAGTTAAAACAGCTCCACACAATACTAAAACAGCATCAATAGAAATCAACCAAGAAAGCCAATTTCCGCCAGTTGTATGTCCTAAAAATGCGAGTAATGATTCCTTATGTTCTCCAATTTGCGCCATCGGAATGACAGCAATAAGTATCAATGCAATGACTGGATTGAAAAAAGATACAATCGCCCACATGTTGCGTAGTGTTTTTGGAAACACACCATTTTCTTGTTCTTCTACAAAATTTGCAGAACTTTCAAATCCAGAAATTCCAAGCATCGCAGCCGAAAATCCCATGAATAAAGTGTATATGAAACCGTGACCCGTTAGTGGAATTTCCCAGTTAAAATGAAAGGTTTCTAATCCATTATTTAAAACAAATAAAACTGAGGTTGCAACCAATAGTACCAAAGAAACCAGGTGAATAATAAATATTCCAACAGCAACTTTCGCTGACTCACCTATTCCAATAATTGCCAAAGCAGTAAAAAGTATCAATACAATTATTGTGGCAATTTGAATATTGATAGAATCAATAATATTGTGCAAATAATGCATGGCTTCTGAGGCAGAAATAACGGCAGTTGCCATATAGGAAAGCACCGTTAATATTGCCGCAATCGATGCCATTTTTTTACTAGAAGTATTCAATAACACGTTGTACGCGCCACCATTTAAAGGCAACGCACCAACTACTTCTCCATATATTTTTCTGAATAAAAATAATACCACACCTACAACCAAGAGCGAAATCCAGGCATATTGTCCGGCGTAACCAATGGTTAATGCTGATACATATAAACAAGACGAACTAATGTCGTTACCACAAATGGCGGTAGATTCTAGTTGGTTTAATTTTTTATGAATAATTTTTGTCATACAGATTTTATGATATTGAACACACTGTATTTTGCGCGATTAATTTTTATTTATTCTGATAAAGCTTCTATAAAAACAGATTCAAATTCGACATAAGCAATGTCCTCTCTCGACAACCAATATTCAGAAGTTATGAGTTGAAAATTAGTATTGTCTTCTGTTTTAAATTCCCAAATAATATTTTCCGCATCAGGGAAATCAATTGATGTTGAAAGTTGTTCTTCGAATAATCGAACTATTACATTACTTTGGGATAAACCTTTAAAGAGTATTTTTAATAGTTGTGCCTTTGTACACTCAATAGTGTTCTGATCGCCTGTGATAGAAAATTCTAAAAAGGTCGCTTTCGTATTTAGAAAAACACCATTGTAAGCTTTGTACAACAATTGATTAATATTAAACAAGGCATAATGCAATGAAATATCTGGGTATTCTTCAGAAATTTTATCCAACAACATCTCATTCGATAATTGATCTATTTGTCCTGCATTCAAATGTTCAGAAAGTTTGTATTCTAAAACGATTTTAGCAGCAGCAGCTGGCTCAAAATCACCTATTGCCATTTGCAACATGCCCAATAAATTTTCTGTTTTTATGTTTTTAGAATCAGGAAAATCAAACAATTCTAATAGATTTTTATAATCTTCACTATTCCAATAATTTGGAATTTCATCTAATGATTCTATTTTATTTATTTGTACTTTATAAGTCATCTTTTTTATTTTTATTTTTTTGTATTTTCTACTCTAAATGAAGGCGCCTCATAATCTTTTGGTAAATAATTTCCGGGAATTGTTGTCATATTTCCATCGCGCGCAGCTCGATAATGAGGTGATAGAATTTCTATTCCTGCTTCATTGCAACAATCTTGTATATTACTATGCAATTGAGAATAAATAGTCGCTTGTTTATTGGATTCTTTAGTATATGCGTTCAATTGGTAAGATACATAAAAATCATCTAAGCTCGTTTGTAAAACAAAAGGTTGTGGAGATTTTAACAATAAATCAGTTCTGTCGGCGGCATTTATTAATGCTTGATGCATTTCTTTCCAAGGAACATCATATCCAATAGTAACAGTTGTATGCATGATTAATCCATCACTGCTAGATTCGCTACTATAGTTGATGGTATGACTATTCATAACATTGGAATTAGGAATAGAAATTATTTCATTTTTGATGGTTTTAATCCTCGTAACCAATAATGATTTTTCAATAACATCTCCAACAACTTCACCAATCTTTACGCGATCACCTAACTTGAATAGTCGCATATAGGTTAAAACCAAACCAGCCATCACATTGGATAATGAACCCGCAGAACCAAAAGTAAATAAGAAACCTAGAAAAACTGAAACACCTTGGAAAATTGGCGAATCGCTTCCTGGCAAATACGGAAATATTAATACAAACATGAAAGCATATAATAATACTTTTATAATTTGATAGGTTGGATTTGCCCAATCAGCATAGAAACCAGATATTTTTAAAGCACCAATTGCAATTTCTTCCTTTAGGTAATTTACTCCTCTAATTAGGTATCTAAAGACAAAGAATACGACTAAAATCGTGATCATATTTGGAATGTAGCGCCAAACTGCAAAAAGCATTTTTTTCAAAGGATTGAGCACATATCCAAAAAGTGTTTCGGTTAAATTCTTGGTCCACGGAAAAATACTAAATAACACCGGTAATGTGAGATACATTACGAATAATATCAAAAACCATTTGATAAGCTTGATTAAAAAATGAAGTACCGTTACTTGCTTCTCTTCATCGAATAAGACATAATCTTTTATTTTAACTCCGGCTATTTTCTTCCCTTTTTGGTCAATAATTTTTTGGGCAGTCCATTTGAATAATTTAATTATGTAATAAATAATTATTCCAATAATTAAAAGTATCAATACAGCCAATCCCATTTCTTTGGCCAACGTGGTAAAACTCGTTTCGTTCTTATAGGTAACTATTGCTTTCTCAATTGTATTTCTATACTCTAATGCTAATTGTTCTTTGGTGGTGTTTTCCCAAATTGCATCATTTTCAGAAACGCTGACTATTATTTCATCAAAATAAAGAACATCAATTGTTGTTTCAGCTGGGTTAACTATCAATAATCCTTTTTTAAATCTAAAATTTTCGCCTAATTTTTGAATTCTATTTGCAATTGCGCTCGCACGTTCTCTTGCAGAAAAACTTCCTGATTTGCTATAAATAGTAAAAAGAGTGTCATTAAAAAACCCAACTATTGGGAAACCTTTAACCGAAGCTCTCAATTTCTCTATTTCATTTTTTTTACTAACTAATCGTAAACTGTCCTTTTCTTTTATCGTTTTGATTTGATTTATTAAGGCCTCTTTTTTAAGATTATCATTTGTTTCTAATTGACTAATTGCTTCTTCCAGTTTTTTCTTTTTAATCGAATCTTCCGTACGTTGCTTTTCGATTTCTATATTCTTATTAATAAATTTATTTAATCTTAATGTTGCCGCAGAGTCTGATTTACTGACTTTTACATCCTGCTGTGCATTCATTAAAAATGTAAAGAAAAATGCGATAACTGTAAGTGAAATTATTTTTATTGGTTTCATTACTTTAATTTTTTTGATTAAAAAAGACCTTTAATTTAACATAAAGTATATGGTCAAATTAAATTGTATGAAATAACGGTTTCAATCTCTTAATTGCATTGTCAAGTAGTTTTACCTTCAGTTCTTCAAAATAATTATCTTGTGCACCGTCTGATAAATGTGTTTTTTTAGTCATTTTCATAATATGCATTTCCATTTCATCGCTAATAAATTTATTGCACTTTTCGTGAAATATGTCCATTCCTTCTTTTTGTTGTAAAAGTTCACAGAACTTTTTATTTTTCATTTCTAATCTAGAAATGAGGAATTCTATACTGACATTTTTATGATTTTCCATTTTGTAAAAAATACTAGTCCATAATTTTTTTCTGTTTCGCAAACATCAACCCAAACATCATTACTAATGCACTTAAAATGATCACTTGTATCATTAATGAATTATTAATAAAACTAACCTTTTGAGCAATAGGTATTGATATAAAAAGCATAATAGTTATCAGTCCCCTTGGAGCAATAAATAGCAACGGATTTATAGCCATTTTTAAGACCCTCAGTTGAATAAATCGAATGAAAATAATCAAAGCAATTATACCGATAGCATAAGGAAGTGTTTCCATATTTATTAAATTTTCGGTGCTGATAGTATATCCAAAAAGCAAAAAGAAGATTGTTCGCACTAAAAAAGCAACTTCAGCAATTAATTTACTAAATCGATGTACTTCTATATTCAAACGCTTTGGTTCTAGTCTTTTTATAAATGAAAAATGGACTAATTCATCTAAATTATTTAAGAATAAACCAAAAATCAGTATAAAAATAAGGGCTGGTAAATGGTAGGTTTTTGAGATAGCATAGATCAATAGTATCATCACCATTATGGGAATGAATTTAACATGATGGTCTATTTTTTTTATTAAAAATGCTAATCCAATACTTGCAACTAAGCTGATGAGTAACATTAGGACAATTTCAATAAAAAAGCGAAAAAAAGAAGTTAAACCAATAGTTTCATTGGACACTAAAAAATTAAATAAAATCACTCCTATGATATCAGACATACTGCTCTCATATGTGACAAATTCCTTTTTTTCAGCTGATAGATTTTGAACACTTGGAATCGCAATAGCACTGCTTATTATACAAAACGGAATCACATTTATGAAACTATCCATTATACTTGCACCAATATAATAACTAACTGCAAAACCAATGATAAGAAACAAAAAAATCAAGGGTATCAAAGCGGATAAAAATGATTTTGAAATAATTCCTCTTTTATTTTTATTGAGTTCTAAATCTAGCCCAGCTTCTAAAACAATCAAAATCAACCCAATAGTTCCTATGATTGGCAATAAAGGCTCCAGATTAGGGATGGCAATAGCAAAGAAATTAACGGCATAATGCAAACAAAAGCCCATAATTAAGAGTATAATTACAGTGGGTATTTTGGTGCGTTTTGAACTTAAATCAAAAGCATAAGCAACTAAAACGAGTATGCTAAGAACAATAATTAATGGTATTGTCATAAATGTGAATTCAACAAATTTAGTTCCTATAGTTTACTATTTACCTTTTAGTGCTATTTAAAGCATTACCACTTTATCTTCGTATGCTATGCATTTAGAAAAGTAGTCACAAAGATTTTTAACACTAGTTGTTTCTAGCATTTTTTTATTTCAAAATATCCTCAAAACTAGGCTTGAAATAGTTTGGTCCTTTTAATACTTTGCCGTCTTCGCGGTAAATAGGATTTCCATCAGGGTCTAATTTGCTCATATTTGAACGTTGGATTTCATCAAATACGGCTTCAATTTTGTGTTGCAAGCCATGTTCTAAAATCGTCCCACACAGAATATACAACATATCGCCCAGCGCATCAGCAATTTCAACTAAATCATTATTTTGAACGGCTTCAAGGTATTCTTCGTTTTCTTCTTTCATTAAGTTAAAACGCAACAGATTTTTTTGTTCGCCTAAATGAGCTATCATTGCTGTGCTCACACCAAGTCCAAATGCGGTGTGGAATTCTTTTACTGCGTGAAGTTGTTTTTGCATTTGTATTAAAATTTATTGTGACTGCAAAATACAACTTTAGGATACATTTGAGTAAATTTGTTGAAAATTTGAAATAAATGTTCACAACTGGTCAATGGATTTTCGCAGGGCTGTTTTTTATTTGTTTTATAATCGCTGCATACTTCGCTTATGGGAAGGACAAACTATTGCACCAACAAGTTTATAAAGGGAGTTATAAAATTTTAATTGGATTTCTGATATTTATCGCATTACTATTTGTCATTAAAATTGTGACAAAACACTAAATTATTTTCCTTTTAGAAGATTTACACTCACTGTCGCCAAATCTGAATTCGGGAATTTAGTAAAAACATCGGCATCTGAAAATAATCCGGCTTCAGCAGCAATTTTGTGCAAAACGTCAATCTCAACGATATATTGATCAGAAAAACCGTGTGTAGCATCATATGCTGTAGCAGCAGTTCTTCCTATGTTAGCTGCCGTTAATTTAGGCGCAATAGTGTGGAGTTCTATTAATAACAATCCAAATTTCTTTACGAAAGGCGACCATTTTTTTAAGTGTTCCAATAAATTATCTTCCACTGCTACATTGCTGATTCTTTGTCCGCGATGCGCAAAAGCTCCAGTTGATTTGCTCACTCGATTTGGTGTGATTTGAGTTGGTGACTCCCAAATTCGGTTGTGATCTAAAAAGGTACGAACATTGAGCAGTTCTTTTAAATCAATATTGTATTCTTCCTGAAGTGTCTCAGCTAATAGATTTGGTCTACCAATGTCACCCCAAATCACTTTGGCCCATATATCGGCTTTGATTAAATTGGCTCGAGTTACTTTTAAAGCCGTATCATTATAATCGACACCCACCAAAAACAATGGATATTCATCGAGCATTTTACCCCTTTTAGTTTGCCGCTCAATCACATCAAAAATATGTTCCAAGAAAGCTCCGTTGCCACAACCCATATCCAGAATTCCGATAGGCTGTTCAGCAATTGGACGGTTGAATAATTCGATTATGATTTGATCTATAATTTTAAAATATTCAGCATGTGCACCACCACTGCCCCAAACGTTCATTTCACGATCAACATGTTGTTCTTCTTCATGTTCACCGATATTTCTTAGAATCGACGGATTTCCAAAGAGTAAATCCTCCATTTTTCTTAGGGTTGGAATGTAGGATACGGTAACGCCATACGCTGCTGCTCTTTTGGCATAAAACAAACCCGTTTCAGTAAATTGATAATGTTCATTTTTTTTGGTAAACCAATTCAAATGCGTTAAAAAATCTAAAATTTCTTTGAAACATTCTGGCTTTTTGTGAAATTCTTCTGGTCGGAAAGACGTTTCCATGAAATACTTGTGAAACATGCCTGTCATTCCCAGCATAACTATAGTTGGTCCTACCAAAACACCTTCTATGTGATATAAAATTTGCTCTTGAATTGCACGGATTTGCTCATCATTTGAAAACTGAATTCCAAAGTTAACTTTGTATTTCAAAAATAATTTATTAAGCATTTCAAAAGGTTCTACTTCAAACTTTCTTGGGTGAAAATGTTCCGTAAATTGCATCAAAACGAACGCTTCTTCATAAAGTGGCAGTAAAGAAAAGGCAACTTCACTTTTATCGGTTATTTCAAAAGATAAAGTATCATTTTGAGAAGCACTGTGCTGCACAAGCCATCCTTGAGAAGCTAAAACCCGGAGTGCTACATTAAGATAGCCTTCGTTAGCTTTAAACTTTTCACTAATTTCGGAAAGTGATACTTTTTGCTGTTGCATGATATAATCTAAAACACCTTTTTTATATAGGGAAAATGCCGTTGGAACTGTTACTATTCCATCTAAATGTCTAAATAAAATATTGCGAAGTTCACTCTTTGTTTTCATATATTAAATTTTGATTACTAACAAATATAATCAATTTGGGAACTATTAAATTCTTAACTTTGTGTCACCTAAAAAAATGTTTACATGAGAATTTTAAAATATATCTTCTTACTCATTCTACTGGCTTTTGTCGGAATTACAGTCTATGTAGCTACACAAAAAGGAGATTTTGAAATTACTGAAAGTGCTTTTATTAAAACTCCTAGAACTACAGTTTTTGAATATGTAAATGACTTTAAGAATTGGGAAACTTTTGGTTCATGGATGCAAAAAAACAACACAATTCAGTTTAATTATGCAGCAAAAACAATAGGTTACGGCGCTAAATGTTCCTGGAAGAATGACTCAAATGAAGGCAGTATTAAAACTGTTTTTGTAAAAGATTATGACAGCATTACGCAAAAAGCGACCTATAACAATTCGACTGCCACATTTTCTTGGAAATTTAAAGATACTCTTGGGGGTACCAAAGTAACCGTTTTTAGTAAAGGAAAAATGGATTTAATGACCAAAATAAGAGCCTTTTTTGGTGGAGGCGTTAAATATATTTTGAGTGATCTTTGTGAAAAAAGCTTACGTAATCTTGATAAAACATTAGAATACGAGATGAAAACTTATACTATTAAAGTTAATGGTATTGTGCAGCGTCCATCCGGTTTTTGTTTGAAACAAACAGTTTCTTGCCACATTAAAAGTGTACCTAAAAATATTAATATCATGATGGGGCGCATGGTTTATTTTTTTAAAAAGAACAAAATTGCGTTTGCGGGAAAACCGTTTGTAAGTTATGATAAATATGATGTAGCCAATGATTTTGCAACCATCTCCGTTTGCATTCCTACAGCAGAATTTATATCTATTTCTTCTGGAAGTGATGTGACTTCAGGTGAAATTGTTGCTTTTACTTGTTTAAAAACTACCTTGACCGGAGATTATTCTCATAGCAAGGAAGCTTGGGCCAAAGCCCAAAAATATTGTGTTGAAAATGGTTTCAAACAAAACTTTTCAGGAAGTTATACCGAAGCTTACATTAAAACCATTGATGATGTAAAACAACCCTCTAAATGGGTAACAGAGATTTACGTTCCTGTTTTTCCTAAAGTTATTGAATTACCAAAACCTGTTACAACAGTTATAAGCCAAACTGTTGAAGTCCTAGAACCTACAACTATTCCCGCAGAAACTCCTTAATTTTGTGATTGATTAAACCTTTTCTGTTAACTTTATTCCAATAGCCAAATTTTCACTTTGCAAGACGAAAAGGATTTCATTCAGGAATTATTACATCCGAAAACGCAAAATGTTGCGTTTCAAAAACTCTTGCGCGAGTGCCAGCGACCGTTGTACCATCATATTCGGAATATAGTGTTAAATCATGATGATGCCGATGATGTATTGCAAAATACTTTTGTCAAAGTGTTTCAAAATTTAAAAAATTTTAAAGGAGAAAGTAAACTATTTTCGTGGATGTATCGAATTGCAACCAACGAAGCCATTACGTTTATCAATCAAAAAGCCAAGCGAAATGGCACAACAAATGCGGCAATGCAAAGCAAAATAGTTGACAATCTAAAAGCCGATACTTATTTTGACGGTAATGAAATTCAACTCAAGCTTCAAAAAGCCATCACCCTTTTACCTGATAAACAGCAATTGGTTTTCAAAATGAAATATTACCAAGAAATAAAATACGAAGAGATGTCTGAGATTTTAGGAACATCGGTAGGAGCTTTAAAAGCTTCATATCATCATGCTGTCAAGAAAATTGAAGATTTTATGAAAAAGAATTAAACCATTTGCCCCTAATTTTGTCAAACGACCATGAACAATTTTAAACTAGATACTAAAACCAAAATTTCTTCAGGATTTACTACTCCAGACGGATATTTCGATTCCTTTTCAGAAAAAGTTTTAGTGCAATTAGCTACTGAAGAGCCTAAAATCATTTCGATTTCAAGTTCTATAAAAATATGGTACTATACTGTTGCAGCAGTAATTACTTTGATGATTTTCATTCCCTTATACACTAGATATGCTAGTAATTCTGGAGAAATTGATTCGACTACTTTAGAAAATTATCTTGCTAATCATTCTACGATTTCAGAAGAAGAAATTGTAGAATTTTTACAACAAGAAGACTTAGACAAAATGAAAATAGAACTCCATTTAGACGACCAAATAATCGAAGAGACTTTAAAATCAAACTCAAACTTAGAAGAATACCTAATTAATTAAAATTATGAAAATCAAAAACATACTTGCGATACTTACAATATTTGTCACATTAAATGTTGCCGCTCAAGAGGGTCCATTTATACGAAAAAAGAAGGAACAGATTAAATCACTGAAAGTAGCCTTCATTACTAACGAATTGGATTTGACGCCGGAAGAGGCTACCAAGTTTTGGCCTATTTACAATGCCAATGAAGACAAGCAACAAGAAATTAAGAAACAAAGATTTAAAGGATACTTAGAACGAACAGATGAGAGTTCATTTGAAAAATTATCGGAAAAAGAAGCAACTATTTTGTTGGCTCAAATGGAAAGTAATGAAGAAGAATTGTTTCAAGCAAGAAAAAAGTTTATTGTAAATCTGAAAGGTGCTATTTCTCCTTTAAAAATACTAAAACTCAAAAAAGCTGAGGAAAATTTTAATCGTAAGTTACTACAACAATATCGAGATCGAAAATCAGGAAGGTAATAGCAGCATTACGCTCTCTATTTTTTGAATTCAATTCGGATAACTTTATCGGTACCAGCGGCAAAGGCAGTGTTTTCATCTAGAAATCGAATAGTATATAGTGTTTTATCTGTCAACAGTTGCTTCCATTTGTTACCACTATCAGCGGAATAATACATTCCTGTTAACCCAACAGCAACCAATTGCTTTCCTTTTGATTTTGGCACAAACTGAATGCAAGAAGCATAACCAAAACCAGTATGTTCTGCCACTAATTTCCAAGTTTTTCCACTATCAAAAGTGATGGCTTTGTTTTTAAAGTTCTGTTCAGGTTCTTCATAATTTCCTCCAGCAATAACGCCTACTTTCGAATCATAGAAATCAGCTGTAAAAATTCCGGTCATCTCTTTTCCTTGAACAATAGGAGTTTCAAAAACTTCCCAAGTCGTTCCTTTATCAGGAGAATAAAAAACTCTTGATTTTTTTCCACCCGAGACGATCCAAGTGTGGTTTCCTTTGATACAAATATTGGTGTTACTTGCTGCAAAGGCAGCTTCCCCATTAACTACTTTTGGGAGATTTTCACAGTTTATTTTCTTCCATTTTTTTCCACCATCACGCGTAATTAAAATTGAAAAACAATTTCCTATTGGATCCCCAATAGCGATACCTTCCTTGTCATTCCAAAAATTCATGCTATCGTAAAAGACTTTTTCATTCTCTTCAAAGTATACTTTTTGGTATGCTAAATTTGATTTGTTTATTTTATAGATAAAAGCTGGATTTCCAATATTCACTATGAAAAGGGATTTCGAATTTTGACCCATTGCTCTAAACTCTAATTTTTCATCAGTATTGGCAATAGTCTTTTGCAAATGAGTTAACGTTTTTATATCATAATATCCTACCCTGCTTTTATCGGCGGCATACCAAATTTTATGCTGATCAACTAGCAAAACTCTAATGCTTATTTTATCATTCAGAATGGTATCAATAGCCACCGATTGAAACCCTGATTCCGAAATTGAAGAACTCGTTTTACAACTCACAAAAAGTATAAAAACAACCAGGCTTAAAAGTATCTTTTTCATTGGAAATAATTGAATCATAATCAAATGTACAACTTTAAAATAAGTTAAGATTTGCTTAAGTCAGAATAAATGAATCCTATGGCATAGTAATTGACACGCTAAAAATAAAACGATTCAAAATACTAAATTTATAATTATGAAAACTAAAATTTTATCCTTAGCAATACTGTCTTTATGGAGTGTTACAAGTATATTTGCCCAAGACAGAACTACAGTTACCGCAACTAATTCTGATATTAGTGACAATTTAGATTTGCGTGCCGTTGCATCAATTTTTGGAGATTCTGCTGATTTGGTTGATTTTGAGAGAAGGTTGAATGATCCAAAAACTCAGATCTCAAATTTAGATTTGAATGGTGATAATCAAGTTGATTATTTACGTGTTATTGAAACCGTTGAAGGAAATTCCCATTTAATTGTAATTCAATCGGTTTTGGGTCGAGATACTTTTCAAGATATTGCTACTATTCAAGTAGAAAAAGACCGAAATAACCAAATTCAAGTTCAAGTAGTGGGTGATGTTTACATGTATGGTAACAATTACATCTATGAGCCTGTTTATTCTTATAACCCAGTTATATACAACTCCTTTTGGGTAGGAAACTACAATCCTTATTATTCTTCTTGGTATTGGGGTTATTATCCATCTTACTATTATTATTGGGCACCTTATCCAGTATATACCTATCATAACAACATTATAGTTCACATAAACACACACCACCATTATAACTATGTAAACACCCGAAGAAATACAGTAATTTATAACAATTACTATAATGGCAGAAGGCAAAATGCTTACGAACAACAATATCCAACCCGAACATTTGTTCAAAGAAATACTGGCTACAGTAACAGACGTGAATTGGATAACAGAGCACAACCAGGAAGTACTAGAAGTCAAACTACTTATAGCGGAACAAGAAATACAACTAATGAAACAGGTTCGCCTAGACCCGTTAGAACTAATGGGACAAAAGCTGTGATAAGACAAACTGGAACTCGAAGTACAGAACCGCCAAGAACTACAACCACACCTAGAAGTACTATTCCACAAAGAAATGATACCCCTAGAACACCGACTGTTCCTAGAAATGAATCGCCAAGAACACCGACTGGAACGAGAAATACTTCTATAAAAAGTACCGAAATGCCTAATGTTGAAACACCTAGAAGCACACCTAATCGAAGTAATGAATCTCCAAGAGTTCAAATTCAAAGAGCTGAAAGCACAAGGAATTCAAATCAGACGCAGCGTTCAGAGCCAAAAACAAATTCATCACGAAGTGACGAAAATTCAAGAATTGGTCGAAGATAGTTAAGTAAATTTGTTACTATTAAAATTGTTTGGATGAAACACTGCAGCAATGTGGTGTTTTTTTTTAAGGTCTTTCTAAAATTAAATCTGTAAAAAAGGTATTGATTTAAAAATAGAGTACATTTGTATCCGTTTTTTAACAATTTTTTATGAGTGCCCATAATCACCAACTTAATAGCAAACTTACTGTTGCTGGACTGCTTATCACTTTAGGAATTATTTACGGAGATATCGGAACTTCTCCGTTATATGTAATGAAGGCTATAGTGGGATTAAATCACATTATCGACAAAGACATTATCCTCGGCGGATTATCTTGTATTTTTTGGACACTGACACTGCAAACTACTTTAAAATATGTCATCATCACTTTAAGCGCTGATAATCATGGCGAAGGTGGGATTTTTGCTTTATATGCATTAGTGAAACGTACCAAAATTCAATGGTTAATTGTACCCGCAATTGTAGGAGGAAGTGCCCTTTTAGCTGACGGAATTATCACACCACCTATTTCGGTTGCCTCAGCTGTAGAAGGTATTCGAACTTTTTATCCTAGCATCAATACGGTTCCAATTGTAATTGGAATTCTCTTTATTTTATTTACCATTCAACAATTCGGAACCAAATTAGTTGGCAAGTTTTTTGCACCAATGATGCTCGTTTGGTTTAGTATGCTTGGTATTCTTGGCATTATTCAAATCGGTTCCAATCTTGCTGTTTTTCATGCTTTAAATCCCTATTACGCCTATCATTTACTAAAAATTCATCCTGACGGATTTTATGTCTTGGGATTTGTTTTTTTATGTACAACTGATGCAAAAGCATTGTATTCTGACATGGGACATTGCGGACGAAAAAATATCCGAGTAAGTTGGATTTTTGTCAAAACTACTCTAGTATTAAACTACTTTGGACAAGGAGCTTATTTGATTAAACATCAGGGAGAAACGCTTTTTAATTTGGGTGGAAAGAATGCCAATCCATTTTATTTAATTATGGAAAGTTGGTTTCAACCTATCGGAATTGTAATTGCTACAATGGCCGCAGTTATTGCATCTCAAGCATTGATTAGTGGTTCTTTTACACTAATCAATGAAGCGATGAGACTTAATTTTTGGCCGAAAGTAAAAATCAAATACCCCACCGATTTAAAAGGACAATTATACATTCCATCTATAAACTGGTTACTATTTGTTGGCTGTGTTGGAATCGTCATTCACTTTGAAGAATCGGGAAACATGGAAGCTGCCTATGGTTTGGCCATCGTATTGTGCATGATTATGACAACCATTCTTTTAAATTATTATTTGATTATGAAACGTGTTTCGATGTTTCTTATTGTGCCTACTATTGCACTTTATTTAGCCATCGAGATAAGCTTTCTAATTGCAAATTTAGATAAGTTTCCACATGGAGGTTACGTAACCTTAATCATTGCCTGCATACTCATTAGTATTATGACCGTCTGGTTTTTGGCTAAGAAAATCAGTAAAGCTTATACTAAAATTGTCAAAATTGACAGTTATAAAAAAGTACTTGCTGAATTAAGTGTTGACTTGTCAATTCCTAAATATGCCACCCATTTGATTTACATGACTAATTCAACGCGAACAGATGAAATCGAAGAAAAAGTAATGTATTCCATTTTGCAGAAAAGACCCAAACGTGCAGATTTGTATTGGTTTGTTCACGTAAATATTTTGAGTGAGCCTTATAAAAGAGAATATCGAGTTACCGAAGTTATTAAAGATGATTTGTACCGAGTGGATTTTAATTTAGGTTTCAGAGAGCCCACAAAAATCAATTTAATGTTCAAAGAAGTAATTCGTGACATGGTTCAGAACGGAGAAGTTGACGTAACTAGCCGATATGAATCGTTGAATAAGAACAATATTATTGGTGACTTCAAATTTGTACTTTCTGAGAAGTTTTTATCCAACGATAGTGATTTAACTTTCTTTGAAAAAATAATAATGAACAGTTATTTCCTCTTGAAAAAACTAAGTTTATCGGAAGAAAAAGGATTTGGTTTAGATAGTAGCTCAGTTAAAATTGAACAATTCCCTATGGTACTTCATGCGCCAGAAAAATTTGAAATGACTAGGATTCATTAGTCTATTTATTCTTTTACAAATTTACCACTACTCCAAGTGTTTGTTTCCTTGTTTTTGACAGAATAAGTATAAATTCCATTGGCAAATTCCGAGGTATTGATTACTATTTCGCTCTTAAACGTTTTAGTCAAAATAAGTTTTGCAGACATATCAAAAATAGAAATTTGGTAGGTCTCTCCTAATTTTCCTAAAATTGATATAAAATCTTTTGCTGGATTTGGAGTTACAATAATTTGGCTCTTAAATATTGAATCTTCAAGGTCTAAACTAGTACATTGAATACAATTTTTTTGAAATGTTATAGCGTTATCTGCCACAATTTGATTGTCAAATAAATTGCCTTGAGTACAATTTCCTTTTAGTTGGAACTCCAACCAAGGTAAAAGATAACTGTTAATACTATTTTGTTGTGCCGTTCTAGTTATGGTTGGTTGTGGTGTACACGTTGACTCTCCAATTCCGCACAAAAAATTATTATTTGCCATTTGGCAATGACTACCACCTATAATACTTATCAAAGTTTTACAAGAACTACTTAGTCCGTTGTACATTGGGATTTGATTACTGATTGGAGGTGTAACACAATCATTAATTCCCGCGAAAATTAAAGCTGGAATTGTTACTGCAGCTGCACCTTGTATAGCCGAAGGATTAACTTCCGCAGGTGCAAAGTTTACTAAAGTTTTAATATTTGAATTTAATTGTGCCGCTAAAAATGAGGCGCCACCACCCATACTATGTCCAGCAACACAATTCATTGGGCTAATTCTATTGTAAAAAATTGAAGCGGATGTATTCCCCAATACATTCATTTGATCAATTAAAAAAGCCAAATCTTTTCCGAAATCAAGATGCGACGGTGAAAATGATCCTTCTGTTTTAGGAAAAACCATAATATACCCTTTGGGCACCAAAAAATTCCAAAAATTTTGATAAGCATCCCATGTCATCACAAATCCGTGACCAAAACTTATCACTGGGAAGGATAAATTAGTCGCAGTTGTTATTGCAACATTATCTCCTGCAGCATCCGAAGGGTAATATATTTCGGCTGCAATAGTTCTATTACTTCTTGATGCATCAGTAAAATTAATTGTAGTATGTCCAATCTGAAATGGTTGAGAATAACAACAATTTAATGCAATTATCATGGAGAAAATTACGTGTCGTACAAAATTAAATTTCATTGTAAATATTATTTGTTTACCAAATATAGCTAATAATCCACAAATATATTTTCCAATAAGTTGAGACCAATAAAATTTCTTGATGCCTACTAAAAAAGCGCTACCTTTGCACGCTTATTTTTTTACATCATGCGATTACATCGAAATTTAGTTTACACCACAATCGACTCTTTAAATGCTATCTTCAACGAAGGTGAATATGCTGATAAAGTTGTGGCTCGTGCTTTGAAAAAAGACAAACGTTGGGGAAGTTCCGACAGAAAATTTGTGGCCGAAACTATCTATGAAATCGTACGCTGGAAGAGATTATATGCCGAAATTGCGGAAGTAAAAGAACCCTTTGTAAGAGAAGATTTATGGAGAATGTTTGCCGTATGGGCCGTCTTACGCGGTTATCCTATTCCAGATTGGCGGCAATTAGAAGACACTCCGACTCGAAAAATAAAAGGGAGATTTGACGAACTTTCTAAAATTAGAAAAATGCGTGAGTCAATTCCAGATTGGATGGATGAATTGGGTTTGAAAGAATTAGGCGAAGACGTTTGGACAAAAGAAATTGCAGCTCAAAACAATCCTGCTAAAGTAATTCTAAGGGTAAACACCCTGAAAACTACAAAAGAAAAGCTTCATGCCTTTTTAATGGATTTGAATATTGAAACCGAATTTTTGAAAGACCAACCTGATGCATTAGTATTAAAAGAAAGAGCTAACGTGTTTTTGACCGATGCCTTTAAAGAAGGTATGTTTGAAGTTCAAGATGCCTCTTCTCAATTGGTAGCTGCTTTCCTTGACGTTCAACCCGGAATGCGAGTTGTAGATACTTGTGCTGGTGCTGGAGGAAAAACATTGCACATGGCTTCATTGATGGAAAACAAAGGGCAATTAATAGCAATGGATTTGTATGAAAGCAAACTGAAACAATTGAAATTAAGAGCTAAAAGAAACGGCGCTTTTAATATAGAATACCGAATCATAGACTCAACCAAAGTAATCAAAAAACTACATGCAAAAGCGGATAGAGTTCTCATTGATGCCCCTTGCAGCGGTTTGGGAGTTTTAAAAAGAAATCCGGATGCTAAATGGAAATTACAACCTGAATTTATAGATAACATCAAAAAAGTTCAGTCCGAAGTTTTAGAAAATTATTCAAAAATAGTAAAACCCGGGGGCAAACTCGTATATGCTACCTGCTCTATATTACCTTCTGAAAATCAGGAACAAATTAAGCATTTCTTAACTACAGAAACCGGAAAATCATTTACTTTTGTTAAGGAAACTAAAATCTTGGCACAAGAAACGGGCTTCGACGGATTTTACATGGCATTACTTGAAAGAAAAAAAGATATATAAAAATTCAAATGAAAAGAATAACTACCCTACTATTATTATGTACTATTTCAATTGCTTTTTCACAAAATGGAGCGCCAGCAGCGCCCTATTATAATGGCTTCAATTGGACTGTAACTGGCGCAACTTTAAAAGACGCTTTAGCAACAAAAATTACAACCACTCAGACACGTTTTTTAAATTATTCTCAAACGGATGCTGCCCTTAAAATAATAGATTTAGACCCAACAGATGCAACAAACACTAATCTATTACTTGTATACGGATTTAGTAGCAATGTATGTCCTGATGCATCTAGCGACGATAAAGACCATCGAAGAAGAGATAAAAACTTTCAAGATGACGGAACGGCAAATCCTTGTTTGTGGAACCGGGAACATACTTTTCCTAGAGCTTTAGGAGTTCCAGATTTAGGATCAATTGGAGCAGGAGCTGATGTTCATCATTTGAGAGCTGCAGATAAAAAAAGAAATGCTGATAGAGACAATGACAAATATTTTAATGGGACAGGAAACTCATTTGAAACGGGAACAAATTGGTATCCCGGAGACGAATGGAAAGGCGATGTCGCCCGAATGATGATGTACATGTATTTAAGATACGGCAATCAGTGTCTGCCAACCGCTGTTGGTGTTGGAACTCCTGTAGTATCAGATGCCAATATGATTGATTTATTTTTGCAATGGAACGCTGACGATCCAGTTTCGCAATTTGAAGATAATAGAAATACTTATTTAGGGAATATCGCTAACACGTATGCGCAAGGAAACAGAAATCCATTTATAGATAATCCTTATTTGGCAACAGTTATTTGGGGTGGACCAATTGCACAAAACAGATGGCCTGGTATTTTTCTCAATGTATCAACATTTGATTTAGCTAATGCAATTACTGTTTACCCAAATCCAGCAACTGATTTCGTGACTATTTCTACAGAAATTCCCCTTGATGAAATTGCAATTATCACCATCAATGGTCAGGTTTTACAACAAATCAAAAAACCAATTATGGAAAATAATACCTATTCCATCCGTAATTTGAATAAAGGGTTTTATTTTCTAAAAGTAACATCTAATGCCAATTCAATTACTAAAAAAGTATTGATAAACTAGAATCATTGAACATAAATACTACCAAAACGCTGTTGAGATTCAACAGCGTTTTTTGTTTTTAATCGAAAAAGTCGTTGAAATACCTTAAAAATAGTACAGAAAGCATAGATTTTCTTTGAACTTTAGTACGTGTTTACTATCTTTCGCCCTCAAAACGTGTAACCCTTAAAACATTTTATAAAATGTTAGAAGATCAGAATGATAACCTGCAAGAAGCAGATGGAAACCAAGCCAATGAATCACAAGAAGTGACGATTGCTGCAAATGAAGAAAACCCTATTGAGGTTCAAGAGGAAAATGGGTTGATTCAAGAAGAAGAAACTGCACAAACTGAAACTCCTGTAGAAGAAGTTGTTGCTGAAGCAGTAACTGAAGTTCAAATTGATGAAGTTGTTGAAGTTTCAGAAACAGATGCTGTAGAAGCAATTGCTGAGGAAAAAGTAGCAGTATTAACTGAAGAGCTTACAGAAGACGAAATTGAAGTAGCTGCAGAAAAAGAAGCTCTTGTAGAAGAAACCATTCAAGTTACTCCAACAGTAGAAAGTGAAGTTGTTGCGACTAAAATTGAGAATCTTGCAGAAAATGCAATTGAAAACGCAGCAGCGGTAGATGAAAATGAAGGAGCTCATAAAGATGAGGTGTCTTCATCTGAACCTACTGACGAACCAAAAGAGGTTGATGCAACGGCAGCTATCAAAAGCAATAACCAATCTGCAATAAATGCTATTGAAGAAGTAAATGCCGAGGAAAGTGAAGACGAAACTTTGAAGGAGCGTCATGACATTCCAATGTTAGATTACGATACTTTATCAATGGAACAATTAGTGGATGAATTAGAAACTTTGGTTGTTGTCGAAAAACTGATGTCTGTTAAAGACCACGTAGAAGAACTAAAGAAATCATTCTTATCCAAATACCATCATTTTATTGATGAAAAGAAAGAGGAATTCCTTGCTGAAAATCCGGAAACTACCGATGATTTTCATTACCATTTTCCTTTAAAAGTTAAATTTGACCAATTATATTCTCAATATAGAGACCAAAAAAACAAGCATTTCCAAAGCTTACAAAATAGTTTAAAATCTAACTTAGAAAATAGATTGGCTATTGTAGAGGAATTAAAAAACCTAATTCACAGCCAAGATAGCATCCCGGTTACGCTAAAGAAATTTAACGACATCCGTGATCGTTGGAAAGTTGCAGGACCAATTCCGAAAGACAAATACAACCACGTTTGGAATAACTATCATTTTCATTTAGAGAATTTCTATGATGTACTGCATTTAGATAGAGAAATTCGTGATCTGGATTTCAAGCATAATTTAGTTCAAAAGCTTAAAATCATTGAGCGTGTTGAAGAATTAACCAAAGAAGACGATATCAACAAAGCGTTCCGTGAATTGCAAGATTTACACCGCATTTGGAAAGAAGATATCGGACCAGTTTCAAGAGAAAGTCGTGAAGAAATTTGGAATAAATTCAGCGAATTGACCAAGCAAATGCATGACAAACGTGAGGTGCAATTTGAACAACTTCGCGAAATTGAAAAAGTTAATTTAGAGAAAAAGAAAGAAATCATTGCTCAAATTGAAGTTTTAGCACAAGAAAAAGTACACTCACATTCAGCCTGGTTGGGGCAAATTGATAAAGTGGAAATTTTGCGAAACCAATTCTTTGCAGCTGGTAAAGTACCTTCTGAAGTAACCGATCAAACTTGGAATGATTTCAAAAATGCAGTAAGAAATTTCAATGTACTGAAAAACTCTTTCTATAAAGACATCAAAAAAGACCAAAATGACAATCTTTCTAAAAAACAGGCTTTGGTAGCTAAAGCCAATGAATTGAAAGAAAGCATTGATTTTGCTACAACTACACAAATATTCAAACAAATTCAAGAAGAATGGAAAACGATTGGCCATGTACCAAGAAAATTTTCTGATAAACTTTGGGCCGAATTCAGAGGCGCTTGTAATGAATACTTTGAAAAACTTAAAGAGCAAAAAACAGAGGCCAATGCAGAGGAAATTGCAGCATTTGAAAACAAAAAAGCTTACTTAGAAACCATCAAAGGTTTTGAGATGATTGGTGATCATAAAACCGACTTAGATGCTATAAAAGTGCATATTGAAACCTGGAAAAGCTATGGTAAAGTTCCATTTGCCCGCAGGCATATTGAAGGTAAATTTAATAAAATCCTTGATTCCTTGTTTGAAAAATTAAGCGCCAGCAAAAAGGATAACGAAATGGCACGCTATGCAAACAGAATAGACAATCTTTCAGGTGCGGACAATAGTAGAAAATTGGACAACGAAAAAGTATTCATCATGCGTAAGATTGACGAAGTTCAGAGCAATCTTTTTCAATTGGAAAATAACATTCAGTTTTTTGGAAGAGCTAAAAATGATAATCCAATGGTAAAAGAAGTACTAAATAATATTGAAAAACAAAAAGAAGAATTAGCAACATGGAAAGAAAAGCTAAAACAACTTAGAAATATTAAAACAGAAGAATAAACTGAAAGTCCTGAGTAACATCGGGACTTTTTTATTGCTGTATTTTTGAAGCTAAAAGGTAAATAACTGCCATTCTGATGGCGACACCGTTTTCTACTTGTTCTAAAATAACTGATTGTTTAGAATCAGCGACATCAGAAGTTATTTCAACCCCGCGATTTATTGGACCTGGATGCATAATGATAATTTCTTTAGATAACGAATCTAAAAATTGTTTGTCAACACCATATTGCTGAGCATATTCACGGGTAGACGGAAAGTAATTGACATCCATTCTTTCGTTCTGAACTCGAAGCATATTCGCAACATCACACCATTCTAGAGCTTTTCTGAGGTTGGACTCAACAGTTACGCCCAAACTTTCAATATGTTTTGGGATTAAGGTTTTTGGTCCGCAAACTTTTACTTCAGCACCTTGCATTTGTAATGCATAAATGTTGGATAAGGCTACTCTTGAATGTAAGATGTCACCCACAATAACTACCTTCTTTCCTCCTACTTCGCCTAATCGTTCTTTAATGGAATAGCTGTCTAACAAAGCTTGAGTTGGATGTTCGTGTGCTCCGTCTCCAGCATTGATGATACTCGCTTTTACATTTTGTGACAAAAAGTATGCTGCTCCTGGATTGGAATGACGCATGACAACCATATCTACTTTCATTGAAAGAATATTGTTTACAGTATCAATCAAAGTTTCACCTTTTTTGACCGATGATTGTGCTGCAGAAAAACTAATCACATCGGCAGAAAGTCTTTTTTGAGCTAACTCGAAGGAGAGTTTGGTTCGAGTACTATTTTCAAAAAAAATATTGGCAATGGTAATGTCGCGCAAAGATGGCACTTTTTTGATTGGTCGGTTGATGACTTCTTTGAAATGGTCTGCTGTTTCAAATATCAAATCGATATCCTGTTTGTTCAAATATTTTATGCCTAGCAAATGGTTAACTGATAGTTCGGACATAGTGGTGAGTTGAGTGTTGTCGGTTATCTTTTATCGGTTACTTTTATTTTTTTAAATCTGAAATGAAAAATTGGTATTCGGCCATCTTAAATTAGATAGACTGCGTCTTCTCCGTCTTTTTCTTTCCAACAAACTTTAACTTTTTCATCATTGATAACATCTACTTGACGTCCACGATAATCAGGTTGAATAGGTAAATGACGACTGAATCTTCGGTCAATGAGTACTAAAAGTTCTATTTCTGATGGTCTTCCAAAGGATTGTATCGCGGTTAATGCAGCCCGAATGCTTCTTCCGGTGAAAAGTACGTCGTCAATGAATACTACTTTTTTATCTTCCACAAGAAAATCAATTTGAGTAATATTGGCTTCTAATTGTTTTTCGCCTCGACGAAAATCATCACGAAAAAAAGTGATGTCTAAAAATCCTAACGGTATGTTTTTGAGGTTGTATTCCGATTCTAAAATAGATTTGAGCCGTTGCGCTAGAGAAACTCCTCTGGGTTGAATTCCAATCAAAACGGAGTTGGAGAAATCAAGATGGTTTTCGATTAACTGACAAGCCAAACGATGGAGTATGATATTGACTTCTTTGGAAGTGAGCAATACTTTTTGACTCATGATAGTGTTGTTTGGGTTGTAAAGATATAATTTTTTGCTGTATAAAAAAATCGCTCTCAAGAGAAGCGATTTTAAATACTATTGATACATTTTCTTTCTTTGTTCCTGAATCTTCGTATCATCAAGGTATTCATCAAAGGTCATATATCTATCAATTACTCCGTTTGGAGTGATTTCTAAAACTCTGTTAGCAACTGTTTGTGCAAACTCATGATCATGAGTCGTAAATAAAATTGACCCTTTAAAGTTTTTTAATGAATTATTGAACGCTGTAATCGATTCCAAATCTAAATGATTCGTTGGTTCGTCAAGCATCAACACATTGGCACGCAACATCATCATTCTGGATAACATGCAACGTACTTTTTCTCCACCAGATAAAACGGTACATTTTTTTAAAGCTTCTTCTCCTGAGAAAATCATTTTTCCTAGAAAGCCACGAACATAAACCTCATCTCGTTCTTCCTCAGTCTTAACCCATTGGCGCAACCAGTCCACCAAGTTCAAATTACCATCGGTAAAAAATTCGTGATTGTCATTTGGCAAATAGGATTGATTGGTAGTTATTCCCCAATCAAATGTTCCAGTATCAGCTTTTACGTTGCCGTTTAATATTTCATAGAAAGCGGTAGTAGCTCTAGAATCTTTAGAGAAAATAACTACTTTGTCGCCTTTGGCCATGTTCAAATCTACGTTTTTGAACAACACTTCACCTTCTATAGAAGCTGAGAGGTTTTCAACATGCAGAATTTGATCCCCAGCTTCTCTCTCCGTATCAAAAATAATTGCGGGATATCGTCTACTTGACGGACGAATTTCATCTAAGTTTAATTTTTCAATCATTTTTTTTCGCGAAGTAGCTTGTTTTGATTTGGCTACGTTGGCACTAAAACGTCGAATAAACTCTTCTAATTCGGCTTTCTTTTCTTCAGCTTTTTTGTTTTGTTGCGCTTTTTGACGCGCTGCTAACTGGCTTGACTCATACCAAAAAGTATAATTTCCTGAATAGTGATTAATTTTAGAAAAATCAATATCCGAAATATGCGTACAAACCGAATCTAAAAAGTGACGGTCGTGTGATACTACGATTACGGTATTTTCATAATTTGCTAAAAAATTCTCTAGCCATGAAATTGTCTCAAAATCCAAGTCATTTGTAGGCTCATCCATCACCAATACATCCGGATTTCCGAAAAGAGCTTGTGCTAAAAGCACACGTACCTTCAGTTTTCCTTCAATCTCACGCATCAACGTATCATGCATATCAGCCGTAATTCCCAAATTAGACAACATCGCACCAGCGTCTGATTCAGCATTCCAGCCATTCATTTCTTCAAATTGCACTTGCAATTCCCCTATTCTATCGGCATTGGCATCGTCATAATCAGCATACAACGCATCCATCTCAGATTTAACTGCAAATAATACTTTGTTACCCATCATCACCGTTTCTAAAACTGTATGTTCGTCAAACATGTTGTGGTTTTGGTTTAATACCGACATCCGTTTTCCGGGTTCTAAGAAAACTCTCCCAGAAGTTGGGTCGATATCTCCGGCAAGGATTTTTAAGAATGTAGATTTTCCAGCTCCATTCGCACCAATAACACCATAGCAGTTGCCCTGTGTGAAAGTAGTATTTACTTCGTCGAATAATATTCTTTTACCAAATTGTACTGATAAATTATTTACAGTTAACATGAATTGTACTTTATAAAATTTGGTGCAAAAGTAGTAAATAGTGTTGAGTGTACGGTAGATACCAACCGATTTTTTAATCTCCCTTTTTTAACTAATGCTTAACAGTAAAATCCAACTGAGAAAGATATTTTTGTTTATTGTTCCAAAATGATGCATAAGTCTAAGTATATAAAAATTTTAGGTTTTCTACTCCCAGTAATCGCACTTTTTTGTTCGTGTAAAAACGAATTTAAAGGTTGCGAATATGTGGCCTATTTTGGTGGTGAAGTTGTGAATCCAAACAATCCGTATGTACTTTTTTGTAAAGACAATGAAGTGATTGACACCTTGAAATTAGATCAAAACAATCGTTTCTTCATTCAGTTTGATTCTCTCGCTCCCGGACTGTATACTTTTAAACACGAACCCGAATACCAATACGTTTATTTTGATAAAAATGACAGTATCATGGTTCGTGTCAATTCTAAAGACTTTGATGAATCCGTGGCTTTTTGTGGTCGTGGATATGAAAAAAATAACTTTCTGATGGAATTGTATTTGAAAAACGAAAAGGACAAGTACAAAATGTTTGAATATTTTGACGATAACTTTGAAGATTTTTCCAAGTCAATAGATTCAACCTATTCCAAAGAATCTGCCTTTTACAATACCAAAAAGGCAGAAGTTAAATGGAGTGATGATTTTGATTTATTTGCTAAAGCCTCATTAAATTTTAATTATTATTCTAAAAAAGAATTGTATCCTCTTGTTCACAAGATTAGAACTGGAGAAGATATGATTGAAAAATTACCTACAAATTATTACGATTTCCGAAAAACTATTGATTTTAATAATGAAGCATTGTCAAATTATGCACCGTATGTGATGTATTTGTCGCATATGTTAAATAACATGGGAACAATCAATTACCACAATCATTTTACTGAAACCGATTTGGCTTTAAAAACCAACATCAACAAAATGACGATTGCTGACACATTGATTAAAAATAAAACTGTAAAAAATGCTATTTTGAATAACATTGCCTTCACTTATATGCTCGAAGATCAGAATATGGCCAATAACAACCAATTCTTAGTTTACTACCAAAAACTTTCAACTGACAAGAGCAATAAAAATGAAATAAACACTATTTGCAATGCTATTCAAATGTTAAAAGTGGGAAACACTTTACCCGAAGTTGGTTTGATAGCTGTCAACGGAAATCAGGTCTCTTCAACTAGTTTTGTAAAACCTAATACCATATTTTTCTTTTGGAGTGTGTATGCAAAATCTCATTATGAAGCTGCTCACATCAAAGTAAAGTCACTTAAAGCTAAATATCCTAAATACAATTTTATAGGCATTAACATCAATGACAGTGAAGAAGACTGGAAAAAAACGCTTAAATCCTATCAATTTGAAGGTGTTACAGAACTTTATTGTTCGGACTTTGAAAACATCAAAAACAAATGGGCCATTAATAAAATTTATCGAACAATCATTGTTGGTTCCGATGGTTTAATTAAAAATGCCTTTGTAAATATATTTGATTCTAAGTTTGAAGACAATCTAAAATAGTTATTCCAAAAAAAACCCGATACTTTAATGAGTATCGGGTTTTTTTATTGAAATATCTAACTTCTCATTAATCCTAAAACTTCAGGGATTAACATTGAAACTGAATTTATTGATTTCCTTTTGCGTAATCTGCTAAAAATTGAGCTAAGCCAATATCAGTTAAAGGATGTTTCAACAATCCTGTGATTGATGATAGCGGCCCAGTCATAACATCAGCACCTATTTTAGCACAATTTACAACATGCATAGTATGTCGGATTGAAGCTGCTAAAATTTGCGTTTCAAAAGCATAGTTGTCGTATATTTCTCTAATTTCCTGAATCAAAGCCAATCCGTCTGTAGAAATATCATCTAATCTTCCTAAGAACGGAGAAACATAAGTTGCTCCAGCTTTAGCAGCCAATAATGCTTGGCCTGCTGAAAAAACTAAGGTAACATTCGTTTTAACACCTTTATCAGAGAAGTATTTACAGGCTTTAATTCCTTCTTTGGTCATTGGTAATTTTACCACAATTTGTGGGTGTAAATCAGCCAATTCTTCTCCTTCTCTAATCATTCCGTCGTAATCAATTGCAATAACTTCGGCACTTACATCACCATCAACAATATTACAAATAGCAACGTAATGTTTTAGGATGTTATTTTTTCCAGTTATCCCTTCTTTCGCCATCAAGGATGGATTTGTAGTAACGCCATCAAGAACTCCTAATTCCTGAGCTTCATTGATTTCTTTTAAGTTGGCTGTGTCAATAAAAAATTTCATAATATGTGAGTTGTGTTTTTACAATTTAATGTGCAAAAGTACGACACCAAATCCGAAAAGGAAACTTATTTCATTACAAAAAACGCATCTCCTTTCCCTTAGCCCTTGTCACTGAGTTTATAATGATTCATCAACATACTTTCGTAAATTCTGTCAGGTAAAATTCGCTTTAATACAATGGAAAACTTTTGCATAAAAGCTCCAACTTTATAATGCAGTTTTGGATTTTTATCGTTTATAATCTGATAAACTACAGCTGCCAAATCAGTAGGATTATCACCACTATGCATGTGTGAATTCATCATGCCTAAAGTATTTTCATAGGGTGTTTTATAAACTGAATCCTCGGTTATCGGAGCGTGATATCGATGTGATGCTATTTCTGTTGCAAATTCTCCGGGTGCAATATTGACAATCTGAATTCCGAATGACTTCACTTCAATACTGATAGCTTCCGAAACCAATTCTAAGGCTCCTTTGGAAGCTGAATAAATTCCGCGATACGGCAAACCCATATAACCAGCTATTGATGTTACGTTGATAATCAAACCTGATTTTTGTTCTCGCATTTGAGGTAAAACCGCCTTAATGACTTCGATAGGTCCAAAGAAATTAGTCTCAAAATTATTACGCATCTCGTCCGTTGGCGTTTCTTCAATTGGTCCCGTAATTCCAACACCTGCATTATTAATGACAACATCTATTCGTTTGGAAATAGCAATTACTTTTTGAACTGCCTGATGAATACTTTCTGAACTTCGAACATCGAGTGCAATTAATGGAAAGACTGAATTTGCAACTTTCTCTGGAGTACGACTGGTACCATAAACCGTAAATCCTTTGTGAAATAAGAACTCGCCAATGGCTTTACCAATTCCGGAGGAACCACCTGTGATTAAGACTACTTTACTCATTTTATTTAGATAAAAGATAATAGACGAAGAGATAAAAGAGCCAGAATAAAAATAGAAAATCTATTATCGATTAGTCAGTCCTTTAAACGTCTAATTTTTGTTAAAGATAATTAGATTATTTTGATACCCAAACCGTGATTTTCGCTGAGATGAATTTTTCCATTAACTATTTCACTCCCATTGGCAATATCGTTTGCAATTAAATTTGCGCCATCTAAATCGGCAAAATTGCAGAATGGAGCTAATACAGCACCTGCTGAAATCCCAACGGTTGATTCAGTCATACAACCAATCATGATTTGATATCCTAATTCTTTGGCAACAAAAATCATCTCTAGAGCTGGAGTTAATCCGCCACATTTCATCAATTTGATATTGACGCTGTTATAATATGCTTGCAATTGTTTCAAGGTGGTTTGATCTTGACAATCTTCATCGGCCATCCAATTCGCAAACTTAGTAGCAGTCAGAACTTCATAATTCTCAGCACCAGGTTTCATAGGTTGTTCTAAGTAAGTAAACTTTGAAATAGCTTCATTATTTTCCAACCAAAGGCAGTTCTCTTTAGTGAAACTTCCATTGGAATCTAATGCTATATTTTTATCTAATGCTAATAATCTGAGGATATCATTTTCATTAAAATGATTGCACTTCACTTTGAATTTAGTCCAAATAGATTGCTCTATTTTCTTAATTTGAGCTTCAATAGTATCAACACTAATGGTAATAGATGATTCCGTAAGATTAGTATAATCAATAGTGTTCAATTCCAAAAAGCTTTTCTTTTCTAGTTTACCAAACAAATCCCAATAGGCACAATCTAGCGCTGAACGCAGAAAGCTGGGCAAATCTAATAGCAAAAGGAAACTATAAAAATCTTTTGGATGAATAGTGTTTTTGATTTCAATCTGAGATTTTAACTTTGATAAAATAATCTCAAAATCATTTAGGTTTATCTGATAATAATCGATGGCTGTACATTCGCCATAACCTTTACTTCCACTTTTTTCAAGCGTAATAATTAAAGCTTCTCTGTGGGTATAATTTCCATAGGCAATGGCAAAGGTTTCTTTGAGTTTGAATTTTACTATTTGCCATGTTATAACCATAGGATGTAAAAATAAAAAATCCGAAACTATGTTCGGACAGTATTTCAATTTATTTGGAAAAGATTTTGAGATTCTGAAACAAGTTCAGAATAAAAAAAATGGCAAGCGACCTACATCGCACCGCTACAACCACATACCTTTGCTATGTTCCCATCCTGGAGGATTTTGTAGGAGCTGGTCGTGTAGGACTTGCCGGTGCAAAGATACAATCTTTTTATTTTTTTGCAAGAATTTAAGAGCAATATAAATATATTTGTGAGTAAAAAAATAAATTTACCTAATGAGAATCCATAAACCATTAATTACCATTTTATTAGCAGCTTTTACCCTTATTGTAACACTAAGTATTGCCTCCTGTGGCAGCAGCCAGCACGATAAAGAAAACTTTTTTAGCTTTGATGAAAGTAGTTTAAAACCGATGTATCAAACTACGGATAAAGTAGATTTGACCTTACTAAATAGTAAAGGCAAAACCATTGATAGTGTAACTTATTATGTAAATGACACAAGAATTTCATCTGTAAAAGGAAATGGCAAATTCAATTTGGATTTGAACGGAAAAAAATTAGGGTATCAAAATGTTAGAGCCTTAGTTTATTTTGAAGGAGATACCGTTTCCACAAAAACCAGAATGGAAGTGGCATCAGGAGTTGCGCCAAAATTACTTAAATACGTCATTTTAAACACCTTTGACCATGACGTAAATGCATTTACCGAAGGTTTTGAATTCTTTCGTGATACGTTGATGGAAAGTACTGGACAAAACGGATCTTCTTATTTTGCTAAGATTGATTATAAAAGTGGAAAAGCTTATAAAAAAGTGGCACTAGATCAAAACTATTTTGGTGAAGGAATTACTGTGATTAATAACAAAATATACCAATTAACATGGCAAAATGGAACCGGTTTCGTATATGATGCCAATACGTTGAAGAAATTAAAAACATTCTCGTATGACAAAAAAATCGAAGGTTGGGGAATGACCAATGATGGTAAAAATATTTACCAATCTGACGGAACTGAAAAAATCTGGACAATGGATCCGGAAAGTCTAAAAATGATAGATTTTATAAATGTTTATACCAACGATAGCAAAATAAAAAGCATCAATGAATTGGAATGGATTAACGGTAAAATTTATGGTAACATTTGGCAAAAAGATGCCATTGCAGTTATTAATCCACAAACAGGCGCAGTTGAAGGTGTATTAGATTTGACCGCATTAAAGGCAAAAATAAAGAACCCAAAAGCGGATGTTTTAAACGGAATTGCCTACAACAAAAAGTCCAACACCATTTTTGTAACAGGTAAAAATTGGGATAAAACTTTTGAAATCAAGGTAAGTGAATAAAAAGATATTGGCTAAAAAAAGAGTGTCCCTTTCTCCGGAACAATTTCTTTATTTTTTACCAAACTCCATTTTATCTTTATTATAAACAAAAGTGTTTTGTTGGTTTTTACCTTTCTGAGTGATAGAACCATCTGGATTCAGTATAAATTCAAATCCTTCACGTCTAATTTTTTCCTGAGTTTCAGAAGCTGTTTTATTTTTATCTAAAAATACTTTTTCCGTAATATGATTCGTTAATTGGTAGTTAGAATAGACTTGCTTCTTCGAGGTTATTTCATAAATAACAGAATATGCAGTAGTTTTTTCTTCTGTCTTTACGTCGTTTTTTATTGTGTTGAGTTCTGTCCAAGTCAGTAAATATAGCTTTACTCCACTTGATGTAAAAGATTTTAGCTTACACTCTTTGGGTTCAAAAGAAGCATCAACAGCTTTGACAACCATGGCGTCAAAAGGTTTTCCTTTTTCAGTAATAGCTACCTGAAAATTTCCGCTTTTAAGTTCTACTTGCAAGTTGTCTAATTTAGGCAATGAAGTTGCAGTAGCAGTTTTAGTAACTACTTTCTTTTTTTGGCTAAAACCGTTAAAACATAGTAAACCAATACATACAAACCAAAATATCTTTTTCATAACAACTATTCTATTTTAAATTGGTACCCAAGATACAAAATAATCAATAGGATAATTGTTAAATAAAAAAACCGAGCCATTTCTGACTCGGTTTGATTATATACAACTATTACTTAGTCTTTAGCCTGAGATTTAACTGCTAAGTTATAAACTACTAGACCAAAACCAATTTTATTGATAGCATCAGCAATGTTGTAAGCAACATCTACACTACCTTTTCCTAACATTGAAGTGTACCAACCGTCTGTTCCAAGCATGTATCCTAAAGGATAGATTGCCCAACCAACAAGTACAAACCAACATAAAATTTTGTGCGCTTCTAATACAGCTCCACCAGCTGTTTTTGCTAATTTAGCAGCGCTTCCTAACCATATTTCATATGCAATTGCAAAATATGCAACTCCCGAAATAAAGCCCCAAAGTGCAGCTTGGTCTTTAAATACTGTTTCTCCTAAATATCCAGTTACAAGCATTACAACTGAATAAAAAATCATTTTCCATAATAATCCTGTTTTTGCACCTGCAACTTTTAGAATTAAATAAAACTCTAAACACATCAATGGAACTGTTAATACCCAGTCAACATATCTAAAGAATGTTGGTGATTCATGAAATTCTCCCCAATATTCTTTCATGTAGAAATAATGGACAGCTGCAATAAAGGTAATTAAACCTGATACTAGAACTGAAGTACGCCATTTTTTATCAAATTGGTTTAATGATAAAAAGAAAAAAGCTGATGCAGCCATCATAGCCATACATCCTACGAAAAATGTAAATCCAGTGTAATCGTCTGGTAACATTTTAGTAACTGAAGCGGAAATAAACATAAAGTTTGTCATAAAAAAAAAGTTTTGGTTAAAAATTGAATGATTAATTATTAAATTTGTTCAATCAAATATAAAAAAGATTAGACAAACTTAATACATTTTTTTAATTTTTTTTTCAGTATTTTTAAACAAAAGTTAAAATAAATGTCGAAAAATCTCAATATGTCAATATTAGCAAGCTTTCTAGGCTTGTGGATAACTTCTTTTTTTGAAGAAAAATCTCAAATTTTCTTAGGTTTTTTACTAATTTTTTCGTTCGGAATACTTCATGGCGCAAACGATTTAGTAGTTTTAAAGAAAATAAACGTCTCAAAAAGATCATTTTCATTTATAAAATTGATCACATCCTATATTTTTGTCGTACTAATCTCTGCTATTCTTTTCACATTAATACCTTGGTTAGCATTACTCCTATTTATTATAGTCAGCGGATATCATTTTGGCGAACAACATTGGCAAGAATTAGAGGTATATGATAGCAAATGGATAAAACCGCTTTTTCAATTTAATTACGGAATCTTTATTTTATTACTATTATTTGTATTTCATATCAAAGAGGTGGAACAAATTATTTTTTCAATAATAAGTATCAATATAGATTTTATAAGAATTTCATCTTTAGTATTGTTTTTTGGATGTACGTTAAGTATCTTTTTCAGTTACTTTATTATAAAGTCAATAAAATTTAAACAAACCATAATAGAGGAGTTAGTTTATTTACTAGTTTTTTCGATACTTTTTAAGGTTGGAAGTCTAATTTGGGGATTTGCACTCTACTTCATCTTTTGGCATAGCATTCCATCATTACAAGACCAAATCCGATTCTTATATGGAAATAATAGTTTCAAAAATTTCAAATTGTATTTCAAATCCGCATTTATATATTGGATTGTTTCTCTTATTGGAATTGTTTTGCTCTATTTATTTTTTAAAGACGAAACTATTTTTGATGCTTTGTTTTTTTCTTTTCTAGCAGCAATAACGTTTCCGCATGCTTGGGTTATTTTAAAAATGTTTGAGAAAAAGACATAAAAAAAACTGGATAATTACTTACCCAGTTTCTTAAAATTTAATGCTTAATTAGTAGTGTTCTGATTAGCATTAGTATAATTGAATCACACAATTTTGCTTTACAAAATCGGTTTTCAGCTTACTTTACTTCTTCGAATTCTACATCTTGTGTATTATCTCCGGATTCAGCTTGTGGCTGAGCATCTTGTGCTTGACCCGCTTCGCCTTGAGCGTACATTGCTTCTGTAGCTGTTTTCCATGCTGCATTTACATTGTCAAGACCTTTTTGGATGGCTTCTAAATCTTGTGATTGGTGTGCCATTCTCAATTCAGTTAAAGCATATTCGATTGCTGTTTTGTGTTCGTCAGAAATTTTATCTGCTAATTCTTTTAACTGAGTTTCTGTTTGGAAAATTGTGCTATCAGCTTCGTTTAATTTCTCAACTCTTTCTTTTGCAATTTTATCTGCATCAGCATTCAATTCAGCATCTTTTTTCATTCTTTCGATTTCTTCCGCTGTTAAACCAGAAGATGCTTCGATACGAATATCATGAGATTTACCTGTTCCTTTATCAGTAGCAGAAACTTTGATGATACCATTGGCATCAATATCAAAAGTAACTTCAATTTGAGGAACTCCTCTTGGTGCTGGTGGAATTCCGTCTAAATGGAAACGTCCGATAGTTTTGTTATCTGCAGCCATAGTTCTTTCTCCTTGCAATACGTGAATTTCAACACTTGGCTGATTATCTGCAGCGGTAGAGAATACTTGTGATTTTTTTGTTGGGATAGTAGTATTTGACTCAATTAATTTTGTCAATACATTACCCATAGTTTCGATACCTAAAGATAAAGGTGTAACGTCAAGTAACAATACATCTTTAACATCTCCAGATAAAACACCACCTTGAATTGCCGCTCCGATAGCTACAACCTCATCAGGATTAACTCCTTTTGATGCTTTTTTACCAAAGAATTTTTCTACTTCATCTGCAATTCTTGGCATTCTTGTAGAACCACCAACTAAGATTACTTCGTCAATATCTGAGGTTGATAAACCGGCATCTTTCAAAGCTTTAGCTACAGGCTCCATAGAACGTTTTACTAAAGTATCAGACAATTGCTCAAATTTAGCTCTTGTTAATTTTTTAACTAAGTGTTTTGGTCCAGAAGCTGTAGCAGTAACGTATGGTAAATTGATTTCTGTTTCAGCAGAAGATGACAATTCAATTTTCGCTTTTTCAGCTGCTTCTTTAATTCTTTGCAATGACATTGGGTCTAATCTCAAATCAATTCCTTCTTCCGTTTTGAATTCGTCTGCCAACCAGTCAATAATTGTTTGGTCAAAATCATCTCCACCTAAGTGTGTGTCACCATTTGTAGACAACACTTCGAAAACTCCATCGCCTAATTCAAGGATAGAAATATCAAAAGTACCACCACCTAAATCGTAAACTGCGATTTTTTGATCAACACCTTTTTTATCTAATCCGTAAGCTAATGCCGCAGCAGTTGGCTCGTTGATAATTCTCATAACTTTAAGACCTGCAATTTCTCCAGCTTCTTTTGTTGCCTGACGTTGTGCATCGTTAAAGTAAGCAGGAACAGTGATAACAGCTTCTGTAACGGTTTGACCTAAATAGTCTTCAGCCGTTTTTTTCATCTTTTGAAGTGTCATTGCTGACAATTCTTGAGGTGTATACAAACGACCATCAATATCCACACGAGGTGTGTTGTTATCTCCCTTTACTACACTATAAGGTACTTTTTTAGCTTCATCTGTTGTTTCAGCATAGGTGTGTCCCATAAAACGTTTGATAGAACCAATCGTTTTGGTTGGGTTGGTCACTGCTTGTCTTTTTGCAGGATCACCCACTTTAATTTCGCCACCTTCAACAAAAGCGATGATAGATGGTGTTGTTCTTTTACCTTCTGAATTAGGAATTACTACTGCTTCTTGTCCTTCCATTACAGAAACGCATGAGTTGGTTGTTCCTAAATCAATTCCAATTATTTTTCCCATTTTAATTTAATTTATATTTTTATTACTGTATTTAGTCTAAAACTTGTCACACCCAAGTCAACTACTATGCCAAGCAATAAATCGGAATAAATTGTCAGTTTTGAGTATACTAAATATGACAAGATGACATTTTGATAAAAAAAATCCCAACCGTTTGGTTGGGATTTTGTATTTAATCATTCATCGAAATGAGGAATTCTTCGTTGTTTCGGGTTTTCTTGATCTTATCATTAATAGTATCCATCGCTTCGACAGGATTCATATCGGCAAGGAATTTTCTCAAAATCCACATTCGCTTCAATGTATTTTGGTCTAACAATAAGTCGTCGCGACGCGTGCTTGAGGATGTTAAATCAATAGCCGGGAAAATTCGACGGTTGGCAATTTTTCTGTCCAACTGCAATTCCATATTACCAGTTCCTTTAAACTCTTCAAAGATTACTTCATCCATTTTAGAACCGGTTTCGGTCAAAGCGGTTGCAATGATGCTCAATGAGCCTCCATTTTCTACATTACGTGCAGCACCAAAGAAACGTTTGGGTTTTTGCAATGCATTCGCATCAACACCACCCGAAAGTACTTTTCCGGATGCAGGCTGAACGGTGTTATAAGCTCGAGCCAAACGCGTAATTGAATCCAAAAGGATTACAACATCGTGACCACATTCAACCAATCGCTTGGCTTTTTCAAGCACAATGTTCGCGATTTTTACATGCTCCATGGGTTCTCTATCGAATGTTGAGGCAATCACTTCTCCGCGAACGCTTCGTTGCATGTCCGTAACCTCTTCTGGTCGTTCGTCTATTAGTAAAACGATTAGGTAAACTTCAGGATGATTGGCTGCAATGGCATTAGCAATGTCTTTTAACAACATTGTTTTACCTGTTTTTGGTTGGGCTACTATCATACCACGCTGGCCTTTTCCGATTGGAGAAAACAAATCAATTACCCTTGTAGAAACACTGGCTTGTTTGTCGGCGATATTAAATTTTTCTTGTGGAAAAATTGGCGTTAAATGCTCAAATGAAACTCGATCCCGAACCACTTGCGGATCATGCCCGTTTATTTTCAAAACTTTTACTAAAGGGAAGAATTTTTCTCCTTCTTTAGGAGGACGCACCACCCCTTTTACGGTATCTCCAGTTTTTAAACCAAACAATCTTATTTGGGATGTTGAAAGATATATATCGTCTGGCGATGCCAAATAATTATAATCTGAAGAACGCAAGAACCCGTAACCATCTGGCATCATCTCAAGAACGCCTTCGCTTTCTATGATTCCGTCAAACTCAAAATCAGAATCTCTGAAATTATTTTGTTTTTTTGCTTTAAAATTGGGATTATTGTTGTTTGCATTTGCATTTGGCTTCGCCCTATTGGAGTCCGCTTCGGTTGTATTTCCATTTCGATTCTGGTGTTTCGGCTTTTGCTCGTTAGTCCCATTCTGCAAATTTGGATTGGCTTGAATTTCTTCTGTAATAGGGGCTTCGTTTGTTGCGATTGCTGTGGATTGATCAGCAACTGTGGCTAAAGACTGTTCGTTCTTATTATCAAAAGGCTTTTTAAACTTTGGATTTTTATTTAAAATCGCGGGTTTTACTTCAGTTTCTTCAATAGTTGTTGCTTCTGCAAATAGATTGCTTTGAGTAGCTTCAATTGGTTTCTTGACTTCGGGTGCAATACGAACCCGTTTAACTTTAGGTTCTTCAAATTTTTCTGGAGAAGCTTTAGAATTTTCAACAACAATATTTTTATTTTGATGTTCCAAAATTTGAGCAATAAGCGAGTCTTTTTTGGTGCCAGCTACTTTTATAGTTTTGGCTAATTTGGCAATTTCTTGAAGCTCAGTTAGCTTCATTTCTTTGAGGGCAGAAATATCAAACATAAATTGTATTTATATCGTAAATTGTTTTAATGGAAATTCAAGAAAATGAGGGTAGATTCAATAGTTGAAAAAATCCGATTGATGAAGTTCGTGCGGATTTATACTGCAATAATACAAATAATATTTTACCGTGCAATAGTATTTTTTTAAAAAGAAACTTTATTTTTGCATTTATTATTAGAAAAAAGGATGTTTAGACCACAAACGTATTATCTGATTCTTTGCTTTGTCATAACTGGAGTTTTACCTTTTGTGTTTCCGATGTGGAAAGACGCTGCTGGTAAATCATTTTATTTTATGATGGATATAGTGTATGTGACTCTATTTGGGTTGAGTACAACATTAAGTTTGTTAAGCATTTTATCTCACAAAAAAAGACAACAACAATTTGTCATGGGCAGATTGAATATGATATTGAATTTAATTTTATTAGGATTATTTGTGTATCGAACACTAAACTCATCTGGAGAAACAGCTATTTCTGAGAAGGGTGTTGGGATGTTCCTACCTATTTTTTCTATCGTATTTTTGGTTTTGGCCAACAAAGCCATTAAAAAGGATGAAGATCTCGTAAAATCTGTGGATCGTTTGCGATAAACCTATAAACTTAGTTTTTTAGTGCTGCGAAAAACCCGAACCAATGGTTCGGGTTTTTTATTACCGCCTTTGCGGGAAGGACAATTTTGACATTAAACTTTACCGTTTTTGATTTCATCTATGATTTCTGGATTCAGCAATGTTGATGTATCACCAAAATTACTAAAATCGCCTTCTGCAATCTTTCTCAAAATTCGACGCATGATTTTTCCAGAACGTGTTTTGGGCAAGCCTGATACAAATTGAATTTTATCGAGTTTGGCAATCGGTCCAATTTGATCAGAAACTAATTGGTTAATCTCTTTGGCCAAATTAACTTTATCACGACTTTCGCCCACTTCTTTTAAAATAATAAAACCATATAAAGCATTTCCTTTGATATCATGAGGAAAACCTACAATAGCACTTTCTGCCACAGCAGGATGCTCATTGATGGCATCTTCAATCGGAGCTGTTCCCAAATTGTGTCCGGAAACAATAATGACATCGTCAACTCTTCCTGTAATTCTGTAGTAGCCAACCTCATCGCGTAGAGCGCCGTCACCAGTAAAATATTTACCCGGAAAAGCTGTAAAGTAGGTTTCTTTGTAACGCTGATGATCGCCCCAAATGGTTCGCGCTATTGACGGCCACGGAAATTTGATACACAAACTTCCAGTGACTTGATTGCCTTCAATTTCGTTACGCAATTCGTCCATTAATACGGGTTGAATTCCAGGCAATGGTAAGGATGCATATGTTGGTTTTGTTGGGGTTACAAAAGGAATTGGTGAAATCATAATTCCACCCGTTTCGGTTTGCCACCAAGTATCAACAAGTGGACACCGTTTGCCTCCTACATGATCATTGTACCAGTGCCAAGCCTCTTCGTTAATGGGTTCACCAACGGATCCAATCACTTTCAATGATTTTAAAGGAAAACGCTGTACAAAATTTAAGTTTTCTTTTGCCAACGCACGAATAGCTGTGGGTGCCGTGTAAAATTGAGTTATCTTGTGTTTTTCGATAACTTCCCAAAAACGACTGAAATCAGGATATGAAGGAACACCTTCAAAAATTACTGTTGTAGCGCCATTTAACAGTGGTCCGTAAAGGATATAGGAATGCCCCGTAATCCAACCGATATCGGCGGTACACCAAAACACATCACTCTCTTCATAAGCAAAAACATTCTTAAAGGTGTAGGCAGTATATACCATATAACCAGCTGTAGAATGTACCATTCCCTTTGGTTTTCCGGTGGAACCTGAAGTATATAAGATGAATAAAGGGTCTTCAGCATCCATGATTTCAGCTACGCTATTTGACATTGCAGCATCTAGCAATGGTTGCAACCAGATATCTCGACCTTCTTTCATAGTAACTTTAGTATTCGTTCGTTTGGTTACTAATACTTTTTCGACACAAGGCGATTTTTCAAGAGCTTCATCAACAATTCCTTTTAAATCGATGGTTTTGTCACCACGATAACTACCGTCAGATGTGATAACCATTTTACATTCGCAGTCATTAATTCGAGCCGCAACCGCTGAAGCCGAAAATCCAGCAAAAACTACAGAATGCACTGCTCCTATTCGGGCGCAAGCCAAAGTAGCAATCGCTAATTCTGGAATCATTGGTAAATAAATACAAACTCTGTCTCCTTTTTCAACACCTTGATCACGCAACACATTAGCCATCCTGGAAACTCTTTCATAGAGTTCGTTATAGGTTATGTGAAGTGCTGTTTCCCCTGGGTTATTGGGTTCAAAGATGATAGCAACTTTATCACCACGACGTGCTAGATGGCGGTCGATACAATTCTTGGTGATGTTCAGTTTGGCATCTAAAAACCATTTGAAATGGGCTTTTTGAAAATCAAACTCAAATACTTTCTCCCATTTTTGGTACCATGTAAAGTTTTCATCTGCGATTTTGTCCCAAAATTTACGTGGCTCACGAACCGATTTCTTATACATTTTAAAATAATGTTCTAGATCATTTATTTTGTAGTAGCTCATTGTAGATTGATAAATAATTTTTATAAAATTACTACTTTATTGCAATTTAAAATAAAATTAATCTTCTAAATAAATAAAGTATTTATTCACTAAAACGATATAGTTCTTGATTAATTTTTATTTAATTTGTAGTAAACAAACAACACCATGCAATTTGACCCAAACCAATTAGATCATGCTGCTATTTACAAACTTTTAACTGGCTCCATAATCCCTAGACCAATCGGCTGGATTTCAACCATAAGTGAGGATGGAGTCAATAATTTGGCACCATTCTCCTATTTCAACGCAGTTGGCGATGATCCACCACATGTAATGTTTTCTACTGGAATTGGTAATCACAAACAAAAAGATACACTCAATAATGTTTTAGCAACAAAGCAATTTGTTGTTAATATGGTAACCGAAGAATTGACAGAACAAATGAATATCACTGCACAATCTGTTGATTCTGATGTTGATGAATTTGAATTGGCTGGTATAACACCTATTGCTTCTGTAAAAATAAAACCAATGCGAGTTAAAGAAAGTCCAATTACTTTCGAATGTGAATTAGTACACCATTATTTCCTTGAAAATCATAAACACGGTGGAGCCTGCATAGTTATTGGTCGAATCGTGATGATGCATTTTGACGATTCGGTTTTATTGGACAATTACAAAATCAATCTTGAAAATTACAGTCCAATAGCACGCTTGGCAGGTTCTAATTATGCAAAAATTGGAGAGCTTTTCTCTGTAAAAAGAAATTAAATGAAAATAGCAATAATTGGTGGTGGTCCTGGCGGATTATACTTTTCAATCCTAACAAAAAAGGCAATGCCCGATTGCCAAATTGATGTCTACGAGCGCAACAAAGCCGATGATAGTTTCGGATTTGGAGTAGTATTTTCAGATGAAACTTTGGGTGAATTTCTTTCCAGAGATTTGAAATCTTACGAATTAATCCGAAGCAATTTTGCCTATTGGGATGATATCATTATCGCTCGTGACGGACAAACAGTAAACATCGCCGGAAACGGATTCTGTGGATGTTCCCGAAAAAAATTGTTAGAATTATTACAGCAACGTTGCGTCGAAGAAGGCGTAAATCTTCATTTCGAACAAAATGTAGACGACTTAAATCAGTTTAAAGATGCTGATATTATTGTAGCTTGTGACGGAATTGGAAGCGCCATCCGAACGCAATTTGCAACTGATTTTGGAACCAAAGTTTCCCTAAAGAAAAACCGTTTCGTCTGGCTGGGATCTACAAAACCCTTAGATGCCTTTACCTATTTTTTCAGAACAACGCCTCACGGAGTAATTGTTGCACACAGCTATCAATACCAACCCGGAATGAGCACGTGGATTTTTGAATGTAGCGATGATACCTGGCAAAAACACGGGTTTGAAGTCACCAATGAAGAAGACACAATCTCTAAAATATCTGAAATATTCAAGGAAGAATTAGAAGGTCACGGATTAATTTCCAATAAATCATATTGGCGCCAATTTCCGCATGTAACCAATGAAAAATGGTTTCACAACAACATCGTTCTTTTAGGCGATGCTAAAGCTACTGCGCACTACTCTATCGGTTCGGGAACAAAATTAGCCATGGATTCCGCGATTGGTTTATCGGATGCAATAATTGCAAATCCAACAAACGTGCAAGCCGCTTTTGAGCAGTATGACAAAACCAGACGAAACACAGTGGAAATGATTCAGCATGCGGCTTTGGTTTCATTAGATTGGTTTGAAAATATGGATAGAAACAACCAACATCCGTTTTATCAGTTTGCATTCGGATGCATGACGCGTTCCAAAAAAGTAACTTATGAAAACCTTCGCCTGCGCGATAAATCGTTTACGGATCAAGTTTTAAGTGAATTCCATAACAATAGCAATGACAAAAATCAATTAGTAAACGCTGCATTCACTCCATTTGCTTTGCGCGATATGACTTTATCAAACCGAATCATAATGTCAGCAATGGGACAATACTCTGCCGAAAACGGAGTGGTCAACGATTGGCATTTGGTGCATTATGGAAGTCGGGCAACAGGCGGTGTTGGATTGATTATTGCCGAAATGACAGCCGTTTCAGCAACAGGTCGCATCACTTTAGGTTGTGCCGGAATATATACTGATGAACAAGTAGTTAAATGGAAATCTATAACTGATTTTATCCATAAAAACACCCAAACAAAAATCGGAATCCAGCTTGGGCATTCGGGTCGAAAAGGTGCAAGTAAAAAACCGTGGGAAACCGAACCAATTCAAAATCCGTGGGAATTGATTTCAGCTTCTCCGATAGCTTTTAACGAAAGTTTTTCTACTCCAACAGCAATGACTTTGACTGATATGGATTTGGTTACAACTCAATTTATCCAAGCAACGAAAAACGCTGACGAAGCTGGATTTGACCTCATAGAATTACAAGCGCATCACGGCTTTTTATTAGGTTCTTTCCTTTCGCCTTTAACAAATATCAGAACTGATGAATATGGTGGAAGCATCGAAAACCGATTAAAATTTCCAATAAGAGTTTTTAACGAAATGCGAAAAGTATTTCCAAAAGGCAAACCAATGTCGGTTCGGGTTTCTGCTTCAGATTGGGCCGAAAACGGAATTTCAGAAGATGATGTTTTGACCATTGCTGAAGCTTTTAAAAATGCTGGAGCCGATATCATCAACGTTTCTAGCGGAAATACAGTGGTCAATCAAAAACCACAAACCGGCAGAATGTGGCAAACGCCATTTTCTGATTTAGTTCGAAATACAGTTCATACTCCAACAATTACAGCGGGTTACATCCAAGACATTGATCAAATAAATACCATAATTCTCAACGGAAAAGCCGATTTAGTTGCATTGGGCAGGCCCTTATTATTGGACGCCAATTTTGTTAGAAACGCTCAGGCTTACGAACAATTTCAAACAAATGATATTCCGAATCAATATAAAATGGGAATTTCACATTTATATCCGCTTAAAGCTTCCGAAAGAAAGCAAATTGAAGGAATGAAAAAAGCTTTGAAACCAAAGAGTAATAAGAAATTATGAATTACGAATTATGAATTACGAATTACGAATTATGAAAAAAGATAATATAGTTCAGATTAAAAGTTATGCTTTTGCAATTCGTATTGTAAAGGTTTATAAATATTTATGTGAAGAAAAGAAAGAATTCGTTTTAAGCAAACAGTTATTAAGAAGTGGAACTTCAATTGGCGCAAACGTTGAAGAAGCTATTGGCGGACAATCTGAAAAGGATTTTTATGCAAAACTTACTATTTCATATAAGGAAGCGAGAGAAACTCATTATTGGATAAGACTTCTAAGAGACACCAACTATCTTGATGAAAATGAAGCTCAAAGTTTAATAAACGATGCTGATGAATTACTAAGAATAATTGGTTCCATCCAAAAAACACTTCGTAATTCCTAATTCCTAATTAATTTTATGAAGCATTATATCGACAATTTCGCTCATAACAATCTGCCGAGTATAGACTTGCAACCTGAGTATGTTTTCACGGATTTACCGCAGTTTCAACATCCGGAAATATTGAATTGTGTTGAACGCTTATTAGACCATCACCTCAAAGAAGGTAGCGGAAATAATCCTTGCATCAGAACTTTTGAAACGACATGGAGTTACAATGATTTATACGAAAAAGCCAATCAGATTGCGCATGTTTTAGTTGATGATTTAGGATTAGTTTCTGGAAACCGTGTGTTAATACGTTCTGCCAATAATCCGATGATGGTTGCGTGTTGGTTTGCTATTCTGAAAGCGGGTGGAATCGTAGTTGCCACAATGCCTTTACTTCGTTCGAAAGAACTAACTACAATAATTGATTGTGCCGAAATCTCTCTTGCATTATGCGACAAGACTTTGCATGACGAAATGAATTTTGTTAAATCCGATTTTCTGAAACGAACTTCTTTTTATGATGAATTGGAAACGCTAATGCAATCCAAACCAAAAACCTTTACCAATTATCATTCAAAATCAGATAGCATTGCTTTAATTGGATTTACATCAGGCACAACAGGTTTGCCCAAAATGACGGCACATTATCACAAAGACATTTTAAATATCTGCGAGGCATTTCCACCGTATTCATTACAACCAACACCAAACGATATTTTCACTGGAAGCCCACCAATCGGATTTACCTTTGGCCTAGGCGGATTGGTTTTGTTTCCAATGTATTTTGGAGCATCAACATTTTTATTAGAAAAACCAACACCTGAATTGCTTCTACAAGCCATTCAAGAACATAAAATCACGATTTGTTTTACAGCACCAACCGCTTGGCGGGTCATTACGTCGAAAGTAACAGAATTCGATATTTCTAGCTTGCGCAAATGCGTCTCTGCTGGAGAAACATTACCCTTAAAGGTTTGGCAAGATTGGTATGCTGCAACCGGATTAAAAATTATTGACGGAATTGGCGCAACAGAAATGCTTCATATTTTTATCTCATCCAATGAAGAAAACATGAAACCGGGTTCAACTGGTGTTGCCATTACAGGCTATGAAGCCAAAATAATTAATCTTAACGGAAATGAAACTCCCAGAAACGAAGCAGGAAGATTAGTCGTTAGAGGCATTACGGGTTGCAAATATTTAAACCGAATTGACAAACAAAAAGACTACGTACAAAATGGTTGGAATGCTACTGGCGATATTTTCAAGCAAGATGCAGACGGCTATTTTTGGTTTGTGGCGCGTGGCGATGATATGATTATTTCTTCGGGCTACAATATTGCTGCAATTGAAGTAGAAAGCGTACTTTTAACCCACGAAGCTATACTGGAATGCGCCGTAGTTGGTTTGCCTGATGAAGAACGTGGAATGCTAGTTTGTGCACACATTATTCTTAAAGAAAAAAGTAAAGCAACAGACAACATGAAGAATCATATTCAACACTGGTTTAAAGAAGTAGCTGCTCCTTATAAATATCCAAGAGTAATTAATTTTGTAGATGAATTGCCTAAAACAGAGACAGGAAAAATACAACGGTTTAAATTAAAATAGTGACTAGTTAATAGTAAAAATTATGAACAATTATTTTACAAAACAAGAAAAAATTCGCTTTAAGCATGTTGATTATGCAGGCATTGTTTTTTATCCAAGATTCTTAGAAATGTTAAACGACTTGGTAGAAGATTGGTTTGAAGAAGCACTCGACAGACCATTTTCTAAAATTCATGAAACTAACGGAATTCCGACGGTAGATTTAAAAGTCCAATTCAAAAAAGCGGCACGTTTGGGTGAAGTGTTAACCAAAAAACTTTGGGTAATTAAATTGGGCAGTGCTTCGGTTACTTGCGGTTTTCGTTTTGAAGATGAAGAGGAAAATACTTGTTTGGAAGGTGAAGTAACTTTGGTTAACGTTGCCATTGCCGAAGATAGAAACAACATAAAAGCAGAAGTTTTTAATGAAGAAATGAAGAAAAAAATTATGAATTACGAATTACGAATTACGAAATAAGCATTATGAGTATTGATTTCAAAAAATTTAAAGCCGCAGCCGTACAAACATCGCCAGTTTTTCTAAACGTAGAAAAGACAATCGAAAAAGCGATTTCTTTTGTGAAAGAAGCTACGGCAAACGGAGCAAATCTTGTGGCTTTTCCAGAAGTGTTTGTGGCTGGCTATCCGTATTGGAACTGGATTATGACGCCAGTTCAAGGAAGCAAATGGTATGAGCAATTGTATAAATCAGCTGTAAAAGTAGATGATGTGGTACTGCAGCCTTTGTATCAAGCAGCGAAAGATTACAACTGTCATATCGTAATCGGAATCAACGAACGTGGTGATAGTTATGGTGAAATTTACAACACCAATTTAATTATCGATAATAACGGAAAACTAATCGGTAAACACCGCAAACTAGTTCCAACTTGGGCAGAAAAACTAACTTGGACCAGTGGAGACGGTTCTTCTTTAAAAGTCTACAATACAGAAATCGGTCCAATCGGAACTTTGGCTTGTGGCGAAAACACGAATACTTTAGCGCGTTTTACTTTGTTATCGCAAGGCGAATTGATTCATATTGCCAATTATATTTCATTACCTGTTGCGCCACCCGATTATGATATGGCGGAAGCTATAAAGATTCGTGCCGCCGCACACTCCTTCGAAGGAAAATTGTTTACCATAGTTTCGTGTTCCACGATTTCCAAAGAAATTATGGAAATATTAAAACCTGATGTTCCCAATGTGGAGGAATTGCTTACGCGAAAAAATTCAGCATTCTCAGGAATTATTGGTCCAAATGGCGCAGTAGTTGGACAACCTTTAATTGACGATGAAGGAATTGTGTATGCTGATATCGATTTAGAAAAATGCATTCAACCCAAACAAATGCACGATATTCTAGGACATTACAACCGCTTTGATATTTTTGATTTACGAGTAAATACGGCGCCAACCAGAAAAATAACCTTCATAGACAATCACGAAGAGTTTAATAAAAAATAACATGAACGAAAATCATTCAGACGATCAAATAGGAAGAGCACGAGTTCAGGATTCACCTGAGTTACAAGCTTACTATAAAGAACTCGAAACCCTTGGTGCTGGTGCATTATGGACCGTTGCTAACGATATCGAACCGTGGGAACCAAGAAGTTCATCTGTTCCGATGTTATGGAAATATGACGACTTGCGCGCTTTAGTTTTAAAATCATCCGAATTGGTAACTCCAGAACAAGCTGGACGTAGAGTAGTTTATTTGGTAAACGATAAACGAAAAGACGTTTCCGCTGCTGTGGGTTGGTTGTACACCGGAATTCAGGTTACTCGTCCGGGTGAAAGCACCTCAGCGCACCGTCACAAAGCTTCAGCATTGCGTTTTATTATGGAAGGCGAAGGCGGTTACACTGTCGTGGATGGCAATAAAATTACTTTTGAAATCAATGATTTTGTGATTACACCTAATTCTGCTTGGCACGAACACGGCGTTGATGCGAATGGCAAAACGTGTATCTGGCAAGATGGTTTGGATATTCCGTTAATTAATGCTTTGGAAGCCAATGATTATGCAGTTTTTGATGGCAAACAACCTTTGGCAAACGAAGTCAATTTTTCTCCAATAACTTACGGTTGCGCTGGATTGATTCCGGCCGACAACGTTTGGGACAAACCGTATTCGCCCTTATTCAAATATTCTTGGAAAACCGTTTATCCTGCTTTGTTAGAAACTTTAAAAGTAAAAGAAATAAATCCGATTGATGGCATTTTGATGCATTATTCCAATCCGTTAACAGGCGGACACGTGATGCAAACCATGGGCGCATCGATGCAATTACTACCTGCTGGATTTAAAGGAAAAGCACACAAACATACGGGTTCATTTGTATATCAATGTGCGAAAGGAAGTGGCTATTCCATCATCAACGGACAACGTTTTGACTGGAAGGAACGGGATATTTTTTGTGTTCCCTCTTGGGCTTGGCACGAACATCATAATGGTTCAGAATCTGAAGATGCTTGTTTATTTTCGTTCAACGATTTACCTGTTATTGAAAAACTGGGATTGTATCAGGACAAAATGTATATGGAGAATAATGGTTTTCAGAAAATAGTGTAACGTTAAATTATAGAATCCAAAATGAAAGTATACTTTGCATTTATTTCCTTATTCATTTCATTAAAAGTTACCGCTCAAAGTGTTAATTTTGATAAAGGTAGTGTTACAGAAAAAAAATATTACGAAGAGGTTCCGTTTGATTTAGTTTATGATAAAATCATAATTCCAGTAACTATAAATAACAAAAACTATCGATTTTTATTAGATACTGGCGCACCTAATGTCATTTCAAAAAAAATATTCGATGAATTAAAAACTGACAAAACAAATAACGTTACTGTTAACGATGCCAATAACATTGATCAATCATTAACGACAAGTGAAATTCCCTCTCTTCAGATTGGAGCTTTAACTTTTACAAATCAAATTGCCATAGTCTATGACCTAGCGAACCATAATGTTTTGAGCTGCTATGGCATTGATGGATTCATTGGTAGTAATTTATTAAGTAACTCCGTTTTAAAGATTGATATCAAAGCGCGTAAAATAATACTAACCGATAATATTAAAAATTTAAATCCAAAAAAACAACCAACTAAAATTAAGTTAATTGGAAGCCAAAAAGCTCCTTATATTGAATTTGATTTTATTGGAAAAAATAAATTTAAGGTTACCGATATGGTGTTAATTGATACGGGAATGAGTGGATTTTATGAAATGTCGAATAGAGCCTATAAAATGTTTGAAGAACATCATGTTTTTGATATTTTGGGGAGCAGTGTCGGTGTGACTTCTATCGGTTTATTTGGTGCTGGAAAACCAAGTGAGCAAAAATTAATGCAAGTTGAAAGTGGAATTTTAAATAAATCAACTATAAAGAATCTCATTCTTACTACTGTTGAAGACTCTAATTCAAGAATTGGATCGGACTTTCTAAATTATGGCGATTTAATACTCGATTTTAATAAAAAAAATGCCTATTTTGAATTTGCAGAGTCTGTCACTCTTGAAAAGAAAATCCCAAAATACAATGCCACAATACTTGAAAACAAATATGTAGTTGGAATGGTTTGGGATAAAGATTATGGCGAAAAAATGAGTTTTGGGGATGAAATCATTCGGATTGAGGACCAAATTATGAGTGAAATGACTTTTTGTCAAATGTTAGCGCTAAAAACAAAGTTGAAAAATTTGAAAAATTATCAAATCGAAATTAAAAATAAAGAGAATAAAAATAGTAGTATTTTAATTGAAAATTAACCACATACTGTTAAAATAATAAAAACTATAAGAAATGAAAAACAACGGTATTTTTAAATTGTTTTACGGAATTGGAATCGCTCTATTATTTATTTTACTCGGAATTTATTTAATTCAAAAAGAAGATAAATTGTCAATTTATATTGGGTATGCCAACATCATTTTCTTTGCTGGATTAATTCTACTTGCAATCATTAAACAACTATCAAAAAGAAATAAAACCTAATGAAACTACTTACCTATAAAACAAAAGACAGTGACGAACCACGTTTAGGGTTTATCTACAACAATCAAGTGATTGACATGGAAGATTTTGGTGAAATATCTAATTTTCCGTTACCCACAACCATGTTGGAACTCATTGACATGGGTTTTGAATTAGTAGAAGAACTCAACGATATGATTGCGGATACAGAACCTGTATTTTTTGATGAAATCGCCTATGAAATGGATGAAATAATCTTCCTTGCTCCTATTCCGAAACCAAGAAAAAACATCATTGGCATTGGTTTGAATTATACCGAACACGTTGCCGAAAGTGCCCGAACTTTAGACACAACTGGAAAACTGCCACAAAAACCAATCATCTTTTCAAAGCCACCAACCACGGTTACAGCGACAAATACTGAGGTTATTAAAAACACCAAATTAACTTCGCAGTTAGATTGGGAAGTGGAATTGGCAGTGGTAATTGGTAAAAAAGCTAAATACGTTCCGAATGCTGATGCGATGGATTATGTTTTTGGTTACACGGTTATCAATGATATTTCGGCACGAGATTGCCGTCGTGAGGGACAATGGATTGTTTCCAAAGGACAAGATACGTTTGCACCAATGGGACCAATATTAGTAACCAAAGACGAAATCGAAAATCCACATAATCTAAATTTATCTCTGAAAGTAAATGGTATTGAAAAGCAACGTTCAAATACTAAGTTCCTATTGTTTAAAATAAACGATTTGATTGAAGATTTGAGTACCGTTTTTACTTTAGAACCTGGCGATATTATTGCAACTGGGACGCCATCTGGCGTTGGTGCTGGTCGCGATCCGCAGGAATGGTTAAGCGATGGCGATGTTATGGAAGCTACAGTGGAAGGCATTGGAACGCTGGTGAATACGGTTAAAGAGATTTCGCGTTAGGGATTGAAGCAAAGTGCCGTGCACTGCGTAAAGCCCGGCCTCGTTTTTTTTTAAACGAGGCAACGCCCAAATAAAAATAAAACAGATACTAGAATTCTGAAATAGATTCGGAACAAGTAAATTCAGCATAAATGAAAAAATACAGAATAGGTCAAATTGTACCCTCATCCAACGTCACTATGGAAACCGAAATTCCAGCGATTTTTCGGTCTAGAGAAACCATTTTACCCGAACGATTTACTTTTCACAGCAGTAGAATGCGCATGAAAAAAGTCACTAAAGAAGAACTAGAAGCCATGGATGCTATGAGTTTAAAATGTGCTCAGGAATTATCGGATGCGCATGTTGATGTGATGGGATATGCCTGTTTGGTTGCGATTATGAGTATGGGACGCGGGTATCATTGCGTTTCAGAAGTAAACTTACATCAGGAAACGATTGCGAATGATTTTCCAACTCCAATTGTAACTTCTGCTGGTGCTTTGATCAATGGTTTACGCGTTTTAGGAGCCAAAAAAGTAGCGATTATTACTCCGTATATGCGTCCGTTAACGGATATGGTTGTAGATTATATTGAGCATCAAGGTTTTGAAGTTGTAGACAGTATTGCATTGGAGATTCCGGATAACTTAGAAGTGGCTGCTCAGAATCCGATGAATTTGTTAGAGATATATAAGCGATTAGATTTAACTGATGTTGATGTTTTGGTGGCTTCTGCTTGTGTGCAAATGCCGTCTCTAGAAGCTATTGATTTGATTCAAGCCGAAATCGGAATTCCGGTAACATCAGCAGCGGTTTGCACTACGTATGAAATGATGAAAAAATTGGGTATTGAAGCGAAATCGGCAATTGGAGGTGAATTATTGAACGGAAACTATTGAGAGACAACCCCTAAAAAATTATATTCACACTATTCATCCGTTTAGGATATTTTTGAATCAAGTATTTGGAATTTACTTTGGGTAAAGTATTCCTTTTTAATTGTTGTTTACATCTGTATTATAGAACTTCCAAATCCTAAGTATATAAAATCAAATAAATACAAACGGGTTGAAAATAATATTATTCTTATCATTTACTAAAATATTGCCTTTTAATCGGTGTTTTTCTTAATTAATAGATGATTTAGTTTATATTTCATTTTTAAATGTACTCAACTCCTATTAAACTTTACGATAAATGAAAAAAAGTTTACTCCTTCTATTACTTTTTATTTCGACTTATTCCTCTGGCCAAAATTTGTGGAAACAAGAAAATGAAAATCGAATAACTACTATAGCGAAGATGGACCGCAAAAATGTTCCGACTGTCTACAATCTTTATTCGTTAGATTTAAATGCATTTAAAGTTGCTTTACAAAATGCTCCATTAGATACTTCAAAACAGAAAACAAATACCATTTTGAGTTTCCCAATATCTGAAGGGAATTTTGATGATTTTACTATTTACAAAGCTCCAGTTATGGAAGTGGGTTTGTCATTAAAATACGCTGGTATTGAATCCTATACAGGAATAAGTGTTTCAAATCCAGCAACAACAATTCGTTTCAGCATTACTGTTTTTGGTTTACACGCTATAATTTTTTCACCATCCGGAACTTCCTATATCGATGCTTACACCAAGGACTTGAATAATTATATTGTTTATAATAGAAAAGACATCGCTTCAAACTCAACTTTTAATTGTGATTTTGTGAATGATGAACCTTTAAAAAATGGCCCTAGTGAATTACCTACTATAAATTCAAATCGATCAAGTGCTGGAAATTTTAAAATATATCGTTTAGCGATGGCTTGTACCATAGAATATGCTGCTTTTCATGTTAATGCAGCTGGTTTAAATGCTGGAACGATTGAACAAAAAAAAGCTGCTGTTTTGTCGGCTATGGTAATAACAATGACTCGCGTAAATGCTATTTTTGAAAAAGACATGGCGCTGCGAATGACTTTAATTGCCAATAATGATTTGATTATTTTTATTACAACCGACAACTTTTCAAATAATAATTCAAGCTTACTAATTAATGAAAGCCAAACTGAAATTAATGCAGCAATAGGAGCCGCTAATTATGACATTGGTCATACTGTAAGTACTGGCGGTGGTGGTTTAGCACAATTGTTTTCACCATGTTCAGGCAATAAAGCTAGAGGGATTACTGGGCAAGGTTCACCAGTAGGCGATCCTTTTGATATAGATTATGTAGCTCATGAAATGGGACATCAATGGGGAGGAAATCACACACAAAATAATAATTGTAATCGCGCTGCTGCTGCTTGTGTTGAACCAGGAAGCGCTTCAACAATAATGGGTTATGCTGGTATTTGTTCGCCAAATGTTCAAACTAATTCAGATGCATATTTCCACACGATTAGTATAACCGAAATGCAGAATTTTATTGCTGGTGCTGGTGGCACATGCGGTTCTTCTACTATTAACACCAATGCAACTCCTGTTGCAAATGCGGGTTTAGATTACACTATTCCATTTGGAACTCCATACCTATTAAAAGGTACAGCAACTGATGCTAACAGTGGTGATGTTTTGACTTATTGTTGGGAACAAATCAACAACCAAGTAAGCACACAACCTCCAACGCAAACTGCAACTACGGGTCCAAATTTCAGGTCATTATCTCCAAGTTTATCTTCAAATAGATACATGCCTATATTATCTAGTGTTATTGCTGGAAACCTTGCACCAACTTGGGAAGTTATTTCAAATGTAGCAAGAACAATGAATTTTGCTTTGACTGTTAGAGATAACAGTATTTTGAATGGAGCACAAACTAGTAGAGACGATATGGTTTTAACAGTTGCAAATGTTGGTCCGTTTATAGTTACTAGTCCAAATACAAATGTTTCCTATGAGGCTGGGACCAATCAAACAATAACTTGGAATGTAGCAGGAACAACCGCAAACGGAATTAATTGTGCCAATATTGATATTTATCTATCAACAAATGGAGGCACTAGTTTTCCAATTTTATTAGCAAGTAATGTTCCTAACGATGGTTCTGAAATTGTCAGTATTCCAAATGTAGTTGGGACTTCAAACCGAATTATGATTAGTGGAAATAAACATATTTTTTATGACGTATCTAACACAAATTTTTCTATTATCTCCCCTGTTTCAGGTTTTTCACTTGCTTTTTCAGGAATTGAAAATGGTCAAAATAAAGAAGTTTGTCAAGGAACTAACACCACTTATGATTTAAACTATGCAGCACTTTTAGGTTTCTCAGGAACAACTACTTTTAGTATTATTGGTAATCCAGCCGGAACTGTAGTAAGTTTTTCGCCTTCCAGCATAAATGGTAATGGCGTTGTATTGGTAACAATTTCAAACACACAAGCTGCTCTTCCTGGATTATATGAAATGACAGTAACAGGCACATCGGGCGGAGCAACAAAAGTTGTAAAACTCTATTTGACAATTTTGAATTCCACTTTTTCAACTATTCTTCCTACTTCTCCTTCAAATAATGCTTTTGTGCAAGCTACAAATATAAATTTGAATTGGACGGCAGATAGCGCAGCAACTCAATATGTTGTTCAAGTTGCATTAGATCAGGATTTTACAACCATTATTAGTAATCAAACGGTTACAACTAATTCTTTTACTATTTCTGGCTTAATTGCTTTAACAAATTATTTTTGGCGAGTACAACCAAGAAACACCGGTTGTTTTGGTAGCTTTAATTTGCCTTATCGATTTACAACTACTCAAAATCCGTGTACTGATTTTGCTTCTACAAATGTTCCTGTAACAATATCTGCAACTGGAACACCAACGGTAACTTCAACATTAACAATTCCAACAATAAATAATGTTTCCATTGCTGATATTAATGTAACAGTCAATATTTCACACACCTATACTTCCGATTTAACGGTAACTTTAATTAGCCCAAATAATACACAAGTAAATTTGGTTGTTAATCAATGTGGTAGCAATAACAATATTACGGCAACTTTTGATGATGCAGGAACAACTTTAGTTTGTGGAACAACACCAGCAATTTCTGGAACTATTACTCCTACTCAACTTTTATCAACTTTTAATGGTCAAAATTCTCAAGGACTATGGACTTTACGCGTGGTGGATAATGCTAATGCAGATGGTGGAACAATTAACAGTTGGAGTTTGAATATTTGTAGTCCGCCAATACCATTTTCATGTGGACAAATTAGTACAACTTGGAATGGCACGTCATGGAGCAATGGAAAGCCACAAGATAATGTTGCAACAACTATAAATGGAAATTTTACAACTACCGAAAACCTCAATGCCTGTTCATTAGACATTATCGGAACTTCTCAAGTACTATTTTCATCAGGAAATAATGTAACGGTTGGTGGAATTGTAAACGTTGGTTCAAATGCAAGTTTAACTATCCAAAATAATGCAAATCTTATTCAAATACAAAATGTTGCAAATACTGCAAATGCAAAAGTATACAGAGATTCAAATCCATTGATGCGATTAGATTATACCATTTGGTCTTCACCGGTTACAGGAACACAAACTTTAAAACAGTTTTCTCCTTTGACTTTAAACAATAGATTTTATAATTACAATACAACAAGCAATTTATATAGTGCAGTGCTTGATCCGATTACTCAAACTTTCGGATTATCTAATGGCTATTTAATTAGAATGCCCGACAATCACCCGACAACACCTACAATTTGGAATGGAATGTTTAATGGAAATTTAAATAATGGAACTATTACTTCCAGTTTAAGTTATAGTGGAGCAGGACAAAGTTTTAATATGATTGGAAATCCTTATCCATCAACAATCAATGCAGATAGTTTTCTTTTTGATAATACAGCGAATATAACAGGAACAATCTATTTTTGGAGAAAAATAAATAATGCCGCAGGAACTGCCTATGCAACTTATACTCTGGGAGGTGCTACTACAACATCGCCTACTAGTCCAACACCCAATGGCATAATTCAAGTTGGTCAAGGATTTATTGTTGAAGCTAAAAATTTTACAACTCCAACCGCTACTTTTTTAAACTCACATAGAATTGGCAACAATCAGAATCAGTTTTTTAGAAATAGTACCGATGTTGAAAAAAATAGAATTTGGTTAAATTTAACGAATTCCAGTGGATTGTTTTCCCAAACCATGATTGGCTACATGACGAATGCTACCAATGGGTTTGATGAATTATTGGATGGAAAATACATTAATGATAATGCTACTTCTTTAACTTCATTACTTGATAATGAAGAATATGCAATTCAGTTAAAAGGATTGCCTTTTAATGACCTAGATACTGTTCCATTGCTTTTTAAAACTTCAAATGCTGGAAATTTCACTGTAAGTATTGATCATGTTGACGGTTTGTTTGAAACCGAAAATCAATCGGTGTATTTGAAAGATAGCCTTTTGCAAAATATTCACAATTTGAGTGCTAGTACATATAACTTCACAACAAATGAAGGCGTTTTTCCAAATAGATTTGAAATTGTTTTCCGTGAGCAATCTTTAGATAATTCCGATTTTAATGCCAATTCGGTTGTTTTATATTCTCAAAACAATCAAATTTTTATAAATTCTGGTTCAGTTGAGATGTTGAAAATCGATATTTTTGATATTTTAGGAAGAAAGATAAATAGTTTTGAAAACATTAATGCTGCCACATGGACTACTTCCATAATACCAATCAAAAACCAAACATTATTAGTTAAAATCACTTTATCAAATGGAGTAATAGTTACCAAGAAAATAATGCACTAAAAACAAATTCAGAACTCTGGTAATTTCCGTTGCCGTTTGCATTACTTATAAAATGATAAAGAAAATTGGTATTGTAGCCAAATCAGCTGTTGGTGGCAAACTACTTAACGGAAAATATTAAATGCTATTCATTATTTTTTCTTTAGTTGGAATCGCTCCAGTATTGTCATTTATATTGGATGGATATTATGATAAAAATATCAAAAGAGGGTTTAACCAAATCGTCGCATTTGCATTTACATTGGGATTTGCTGTGTTGATGCTAAAATACTTCGAAATTTATTTTGCGCTATCGGTTCCCGCTTTGATTATCCTATTTATTATATTGATTAAAATCAAGAACAGCCTACAATAGCTTTCTATATTTTTTTACATTACTTTTGCAACACATTTTTGGGGTCGACTGGTTTTGACAGCAAGTCGAATTGAATTGTAAGCACGTCGAGCATTGTATTTTTTGCTCGTAAATCCAAAGATACAAAAACATAAACGGCGAAGGAAACTACGCTCTTGCTGCATAATCTGAATTCATAGTAAGATTAGCCTCGTCCTACCAGGTAGGAAAGCAGGATTCACCTCGATAGCTTTGGTTTGTGGCGGTCGGTAAGGGTGAATCGTAAAAATAAACCTAAGAACAGTGAAGCTTTGGGGCTGTTACGAAAATTTAAGAAGATAAGTATTGTGTGGCTGTTTCTGGCCTTTCATAATATCGAAAACTCAATCAGAAAATAAGCGTGTAGAAAACTCTTTAGTTGCTTGTTTGGACCCGAGTTCGATTCTCGGCGACTCCACAGATAAAAACCATCTCAAAAAGATGGTTTTTTTATTGCGCTGTTTGCAAATTTAATGCTACCAGTTTTTAAATCAAATTATAGCTATTTATATGATTCAGGTCATATTTTTTGTATTTTTATATCTATTATTTTTGTTCAACCTAAAAACTGTTTTTTTCTTCAAAAGCGAAACAAACGAATAACGCTTAAAGTCAATCATGCAAATAGATGTCGATTTATTATTTACTTGGGGAGCTATTGCTAAAGAATTTAAGAAAAACGAAATAATTTTTCACGAAGGAGAAATGGCCAATTTTTATTTCCAAATAATTGAAGGAAGCGTGAAAATGTTTAATTCTAATGATGAAGGAAAAGAATTTACACAAGGATATTTTTCTAATGGCCAAAGTTTTGGTGAACCACCGCTATTAATTGATAAGGTATATCCTGCTACTGCTATTGCTTTTCAGGATAGTAAGGTTATCAAATTATCTAAAGAAAAATTCCTAAAAATTTTGGAGGAATACCCTTCCATCCAAAAGAATATATTAAAATTAATGGCGAACAGAATTTATTCCAAAGCCATGGCCACGAAGGATATTATAAACCAAAAGCCAGAATTTAGGATTATTTCTTTCTTAAATGCACATAAAAAAAATGAATCTAACAGTAAAGAATTAGTTCTTTTTACTCGACAAGAAATTGCTAATTTTACAGGATTAAGAGTAGAAACAGTTATTAGAGTTTTGACAAAAATGAGCAAAACAAATAAGGTTGAAATCATCAATCACAAAATATATTATTAAAATGTTTACTACAAAATTTTGGCTCAAATTTTCATTAATTAACCTTCTAATTGTTGCTCTTATTGGACTTTTAATGCGGTATAAAATTGGTTTTGAATTCCCTTATTTAGACCAAAAACACCTACAACATTCCCATTCACACTTTGCTTTTTCAGGATGGATTAGTCATACACTAATGATTTTAATGATCTACTTTCTTCAAAAGAAAATAGTCAATTTTGACAGCCAAAAATACAACAAGATTTTAATCTTAAATTTACTAAGCGCCTACGGAATGTTACTTTTCTTTATCATAGAAGGTTACGGAATGTTCTCCATCTTTTTTTCAACCTTGTCAATTGTAGTTGCTTGTTTGTTTGGGTATAGCTTTTTTAAAGATTTAAAGTTAATTGACAATAATAATCTGACTAAAAATTGGTTCAAAGCGGCAATTGGATTTAATGTTTTTTCTGCACTCGGAACCTTTGCATTGGCCTACATGATGATTACCAAAAACATTCATCAAGAAGAATATTTAGCATCGATATATTATTTCTTGCATTTTCAATACAATGGTTGGTTTTTCTTTGCTTGTATGGGATTGCTGTTTGATTTTTTAAATCTAAAATCGACTGAAAATCCATTTTTTAAAACTTCCTTTAAATTGTTTTTTGTAACCTGTATTCCGGCCTATTTTCTTTCTACACTATGGTGGGATTTAATACCTTCTTGGGTTTATGTTTTAACTGTAATTGCTGCATTTATTCAGGTTTTCAGTTGGTTTAAACTGCTGCTAATTTTGGTTAAAACTAAAATAAAAATTTTAGATAATTATCCTTTTTTCTTGCGTTACATTTTGTTATTTGTTGGGTTTGCATTGAGTGTTAAATTACTTTTGCAGTTGGGTTCTACAATTCCGGCTTTAAGCCAACTAACGTTTGGTTTTAGACCTATTGTAATTGCTTATTTACACTTAGTCCTTTTAGCTATTATTTCACTTTTTTTGTTATTCTATATTTATGCAAATCACTTTTTTTACATAAACAAACAAATTAAATTTGGTATCATTCTTTTCTCTATGGGAGTTTTACTAAACGAAATAGTACTTGCTATTCAAGGCATTGCTTCGTTTAGTTACATTGTTATTCCGTATGTAAATGAAATGCTTTTTGGAATCGCAATTATTTTAGTTTCCGGAATGGGAATTACTGGTTTTTATTCTATCAAAAAAGGCAATATTCATCCACTTTTATGATTATACTCATAAAAGAACAATTTCATAATTAAGTACTTTGTTACCATAAACCAAGTAGTTTTTTATTATGAAAAAATCAATTAAATTATTTTTATTAGTAGGATTAGTAGTTTTTGTTGGGTGCAAAAATACAGATGAAACTTCACAGCCTGTTGCAACTGATGAAACAACTACTCAAGCTCATGGACAAGAAGGAGTAAAAGATGAAACTTCAAATCCAAATATTGTTCAAGTTGCTGTTGGAAGTAAAGATCACACCACTTTAGTGACGGCTGTAAAAGCTGCTGATTTAGTAACGGCATTAAGTAATGCAGGTCCATTTACGGTTTTTGCGCCAACGAATGCGGCTTTCGAAAAACTCCCTAAAGGAACTGTTGATGATTTATTAAAAACAGAAAATAAAGAAAAACTGGCAAACATTTTAGGTTACCATACTTATGTTGGAACTCTAAAAATAGAATATATGCAAGACGGTCAAGAATTTGATATGGTGTATGGTGGCAAAGTAAAAATCACTAAAAATGGTGACAAAACATTTGTAAATGGTTCTGAAATTGTAGCATCAATTCCAACTTCAAACGGAATTATCCACGTAATTGGAGATGTTTTGCTCCCAAAATAGTTTTTTATTAATTCAAATAGTTATCTTCTTTTTTTAATTAAAAAAGCGTAAATTTTTAAACATTCACGCTTTTTTACATTGAAGCATAACCTATATTTTTCTCTTTATTGAAAACACTAAAATATCATTGCGAAAGGGTTTTGTACATCATCATATCCGAAATATTCAGTGCTCGATTCTTAATTTCTTCCGCTTTTTTACCCACAAAAAGTTTGTCTACAGTTTGTATAAATAATGCATTCCAATGTTGAAAATGCACTTTTGTCATTGGACTTTTTTGATGCAATTCTTTGTGCTTTAGCATTGGATTTCCTTCATAATTAGCAGTGTAAAATAATATGTTTTCCCAGAAATCATACATTTTAGGCAAATGCATATCCCAATTCACTTTAGCAACATCATTAAACAAATAACCAATAACGGCATCCGTTTTTACTTTATCGTAAAAGGCATTGATTAATTTTTCGATGTCTTTTCTATTTCTAATATCTGTTTTCATTTTTATAAATCTTTACTTTTAAATTTCCTAAGTGAAAGGTAAAACGGAATAATTGCCCACAAACACAACAACAAAAAGGATAGTATCAACCCAACTGAAGTTCCAAAAAAATCCTTAAAAATAGCACCTGTATACCCCATCATTGCGGAAACTTCTAGATGCAATAATATTTGAATTCGTGCCAAATCTATTGGACTAAGCGCTGTAACTCCAACCATTGCATTTTCTATTGGATATTCTTGAAATTGAAATAGTAAGAACAAAACCAATCCGTCAAAAAGCAACGCAAAGAACAACCAAGTCATGATTGCGATTCCGATTCCTTTTGCTTTATCTCGTGTTAGAATCGAACTTAAAAAAGCCAAAGCGGTAAAGATTACGGTAATGAGGCAACCGTTAATCAACATCATTAAACCAACACTGTCAGGGGAATTTAGCAATAAAGGAATTCCGGCGCCAACAAAAAAAGCAAGTATCATTGAGAAAGAAAGTCCGAGAAATAAGCTAATCCAGATCTTTTTTCGTTTGATGGGTTGACTCAATAAAAGTTCAATAAATTCGGAACTATTGTATAAATAAATTGTAGCAAAAAGTATGGAAACTAGAGGAACTGTAAATAAAATTACGTTTAAAATAGTTAAAATTCCTTTAGCTGAATTATCTTCTAAAGCAAAAGAACTCCAAGATAAAATAGCTAAAATAAGCGTATACGCTATGACTATCTTGCTTTTTAGAATGTCGAGTAATATGATTTTTATAATTCTATTCATTTGTAACTGCGAGGCGCGAAGCAATCTCTGATTTTATATTATTTTGATTTTTTCGATTTAAGTATAGAGGCGATGGCTTTTGAAATCCTATCTTCATTGGTTTCTGCTTTTAAATCTTCCACTCTTTTATGAAAATGAACCTCACCATCTTGCATGAAAATAAGTTCGGTAATCAAATCATCTAATTCACTTAATAAATGGGATGTGATTAAAATAAGTTTCCCTTTTTGTTTTTCTTTAATGATTTTTTCTTTCAAGATTTCAGAGGCTAACGGATCTAAACCTGCCGTGGGTTCGTCTAAAATTAAGACTTCAGGGTTGAATAAAAACGCTAAAACCGCACTGACTTTTTGAGTAGTTCCGCCTGAAAGTGTTCGCATTTGTTTGTCAAACATTTTTTCAAGTTCGAAAGCTTTTAGCAAATCTTCATCCAATTCATTATTGGAGTTTCGAATTTTTTTAATCATATCGATAATTTGACCAATCGTCATGTTATCCGGATACCGACCAATTTGAGGCATGTAACCAATATTTTCGCGATAAATATATTCGCCTAAAACTGATTTTCCATTAAATTCAATTGCACCTTTATCGGGCAAAACCATGCCAAGAACCGATTTTATTAAGGTTGTTTTTCCGCAACCATTTGGTCCAATTAATGCGATACATTCTCCTTTTTTACACGAAAGCGTTACGTTTTTTAAAACTTCTAATTTTCCGAATTTTTTATTTATGTCTTTTATTTCAATCATAATGGCATCGATTTCATTAAAGGCGTTTTATCTATAAAATTATCTGGCGTTATACTCGGTAGAATTTTTTCTGACTTATCTAATAATGTGATCATAAAACTTCGGTACAAGAGCAGAGCGGATGGCGTGGATTCTGTTAAAACCGCAAACAAACTTAGCGGATGATACGGAACATCTCCAATTCCGTTTTTATCCAAATCATATCCTTCGTATTTATCCCAAAAATTAGAGTCGAACGTATTTAAAACTAAACTTCCATTGGTGCTAATATCAAAAGTGTTTTTAAAAAAATTATTATTTACAATTACATTATCCATGCAACTTGCTTGAATTTTCAATCCCCAACCGTTTGAAATAAAAACGTTTTTTTCAATTTTATTTCTAGAGGCACCTTCCATGTAAATAGCCGATGTGTTTTTGATAAATTTATTATTGAAAATATAACTGTCCGTGATGTCTTTAAGTAAAATTCCGTGAGAGGAATCACCCCAATTTTCTTCAAAATAGTTGTTAAACATTTTTACGTTTTTCGTGTACATCACAGAAACACCTGCTCCATTATTTTCAAAAACATTAGTAATATAGGTGTCGCTATGCGAAAACATAAAATGCAATCCGTATCTAATATTATTCGTACTGATATTTCTCCAAATCAGAGAATCATATACAAATTCAAAATAGATGCCATCGCGATGCCCATCAATACGATTTCCAATAATTAATATTTCATTTGATTTCCAACAATGAATACCATTTCCCAGTTGTTGTTCTTCTTTACCGTAAGCTTTCAAAGAATTATTTTTTATGATACAATTTTGGCAATTTTGAAGGTATATACCAAAAAAATTATCATCTAAAACATTGTTTTGAATCACAACATACTTTTTGTTGTACACTTTTATTCCACATGGATCGGTGATTGTTGCATAAGAAGATCGTATCACTTTAAAACCATCAACTACAACGCTATCCGCTTTTACAGATAGCACTTCGTGTTTTTTTTCACCATCTAAAACGGGTAAACCTTTACCAATGAATACAATTTTTTTATCAATTATTATGTTTCCTTCTTTGTATAACCCAGCATGAACCATCAATGTATCGCCTTTTTGGGCAACTTCAATTCCTTTTTTAATGGATTTAATAGGATAGTTTTTGCCTACGTGAATGGTGGTTCCTTTGACTGAGAATGAAAAAAGCAAGGCTATAATTAAGAAATATTTCATTTACTTTTATTTACTAATTTCACTCCAAGAAATAAAATTTGCATTAAATTTTTTTACTAATTGTTCCGCTTCTTCTTTTGTTTGAACAGCAATGGTATTGCCATGCATAGGGCTATTGATGTAGCCACCTTCTATATAAAAAGAAGTTTCAGCCGGTATGAGTACATTACTTTGATTAAAATCATGAATGTAAAAAGATTGCACCTTTTTGGTTTCATTTTCTTTACAATAATTCATCATGCAATGGATGTCGTCAAACTTATATACTCGTCCTTTTGTGGTTATTAATTCGCCACCAAATTTTCCGTCAGCAATTTTCATTTTACAAAATTCACATCCGTCAATAGCTAATTTAATAGGTTCTGCTTCTTTTTTACCACAAGAAATCATTACTGTGAAGAGCAAAAAATAAGATACAATTTTCATTATACTGCTTTTTTAAATTTAAATTCTTTTAAAACGATTGTAGCTAATAAAACCCCTGCTCCTGCTAGCATCCATCCTCCAGTATCTGGAATAGAATAAGCTCCAAAATTTAATAATTGTTTATACCCTATTAATGGTGGTTGATAGGACATTCCTGGTACTTTGATTGCAGCGTCCGGGTTTAAATTATGTCCATATTCATAATTCCATCTGTAAAAATCAACTCCTGCAACAACCACAAATAGTACGAATACTATTAAAAAACCAAACACAGCTTTTCGTTTATTAATAAATATCAGTAAAAAAGAAATCAATGCAAAAGCACTAAAAACATAGGGTAAAACTTTAAACTCAAAGAAATTCTCGGTGTGTAGTGTTGCCATACCAATATAATGATTTAAACCATTTATAATATCTACATCACCTGCAATTTTGTTCGCGTGCAATTGCAACGTCAATCCTTCAGGATATTGTGGAGCTGCTAATTCAATTCTCCACATTGGCACAAATAAAGAGCTTGTAAAAAGCAATCCTGCAATCAAAAGCATCACTTTTGAAGGCGAAGTTAAATTTGATATTTTCATTTTGAAGATTTATTTAAAAAAAAGAGGGAGCAATTTTAAATTGCTCCCTCATGATTTTCATTATTATTATTTTGTTGCTGAAGCGGGCAAATTGGTACCTAAACTAAATGATAGTGGCACATTACTTCCTGCAGGAGATACTCTTATGTATCCTTGCATTTCTTGGTGCAACGCACTACAGAAGTCGGTACAATAGAATGGTACAATTCCGACTTTAGTTGGTTTCCAGTATAAAGTAGCGGTTTCACCTGGCATGATTAACAATTCAGCTGTTGGTGCTTTTTTGATTGCAAATCCGTGAGGTACATCCCAATCTTGTTCAAGATTTGTAATGTGGAAGTACACTTCATCACCCATTTTAATTCCTTCGATATTATCTGGAGAGAAGTGAGAACGTACCATTGTCATATAAACATGTACTTTATTTCCTTCTCTTACGACTTTAGTTTCTTTTTCACCTTTGGCTACCCTAGGGTGATTGTTTTTCTTAATATCGTAAATTTTCAATTGACCATTGTTACGAATCAAATCAGCAGGAGCAGCTTGTGCATAGTGCGGTTCTCCAATGGTTGGAAAATCTAACAACAATTGCATTTTATCTCCACTGATATCATAAAGTTGCGCCGATTGCGTTAACTCTGGACCAGTTGGTAAATATCGGTCTTTCGTTATTTTATTGTAAGCGATTAAGTATTTTCCGAAAGGTTTTTTAGAATCTCCTCCAGGAATACATAAGTGACCTACAGAGTAATACGTAGGAACCCTATCTAAGACTTTAAGTGTTTTGATATCCCATTTCACCACTTCAGAAGAAACGAAGAACGTTGTATAAGCATTTCCTTTTCCGTCAAATTCTGTGTGTAATGGTCCTAAACCTGGTTTTTGAACTTCACCGTATAAAACAGAGTTGTATTTCAACACAGGAATTCCTTCATAATCACCTTCGTAATCTTTTTTACCAATTGCTTTGATCATTTTGTCAAAACTAAATACTGGAATTAAAGCTGCTAGTTTTCCAGAACCTACAATGTATTCTCCTGTTGGATCAACATCACAACCGTGTGGGGATTTTGGACATGGCATTAAATAACAAATGTCTTTCATTGCCATTGCATCTAATACTAAAACTTCGTCCTTCATCTCAGAAGTACCTGTATGGGTTTCGTCATTCCAAGTATTGTGAGCATATTTAGCTTTTTCCATTTTACCTTTACCAGCTTTGATATACTCTTCCGCTTTTTTCCAGTTCACTGCCATGATAAAATCTTTATCATTTTGAGAAGCATTTACTTCTAAAAGTGTGTTGGCTTGTTCTGAATTATAACAAGTAAAGAAGAACCATCCATGAGATTTTCCTTTTCCTGCGTGAGAAAGGTCAAAGTTAACTCCTGGCAAGCGCAATTGGAAAGACAAATCCATTTTACCTGTTTCTTTATCCACTTTGATAAAACTAACGTGTGCTTTAAAATTTTTCTTATAGGTATTAATTGGCACATCACCATCCTCATAATCTCCAGGTACAGCAAAACGGGTTCCTGCTACTACATATTCTGTGTTTTCAGTAATAAAAGGAGAAGAGTGATTCCCTGCAGAATTCGGCAATTCAATGATTTCTGCTGTTTTAAAACGTTTTAAATCAACTCTAGCAATACGCGGTGTATTGTTTGCATTGGCAAAAATCCATCTTCCATCCACTTCACCATTTGTTTGAGATAATTCTAAGTGGTGTTGATCATCCCAAGGAATAAATCCTTCAGAAGTGTTTAACATAGGTTTAGTTTCTTCACTAAATCCCCATCCACTTTCTGGATCTTGAGAGAAAATTGGAACAACTTTAAGCATTCTTCCACTTGGAAGACCATATACACTCATTTGACCACTAAAACCTCCAGATACGAAGTTGTAGAATTCGTCATACTTTCCTGGCGCAACATATACACGTTTAGCAGCGTCACCGCTAACAGCATCCGTTGAGTTTTTAGGTTTACAAGAAGTAAACAAAGCACTTGACAATACAAAAGCAAAAAGTAGTGTACTTAATTTATTTTTATTCATAATATATAAGGTTTAATAAGTGTGGTTTATTTTGCTCCGTCGTTTTTACGCATAAATTCTAATACGTGACGTGCTTCATCATCATTTAATCCTTGATTAGGCATACGTACCAAACAAATTTCCAATTGCGCTTGCATTTTTGGATCTTTAGTAATCATCGGATCGGGATTAGTGATAAAATTCATAATCCATTCTGGTTGGTGACGAGTCATCACGCCTTTCCATCCTGGACCCACTAGTTTTTCGTCGGTCATCTTGTGACAAGAAGTACATTTAACTTCAGAAATTTTCTCACCGTCTGTAGCCATCGCCTGATCTACCGTAGCTCCTAAAACTACTTTATCAAATTTTCCTTCTCCTCTTTTAGGATCATATTCTGAAGGGTCTTTTGCAATAGCTGATTCGTCTACCGATGTTGGTTTCGAAAAATCATCATTGCTACTTTCCTTTTTACCACAAGCTATTAACAATAGAGTTGCTACAATTAATACTGATATTTTATTCATAATATTTTAGTTTTTAATTATCTAGAACAAATTTCAGCATTAAACAATCGTTAAATTATGATTGAAATCATACTTATTAAAAAAGAAGGGAAACAGAACTGAATCAAATTAAAAATTTAAACTAAAATATTCAAATCTTACTATCGCTTTGTAAAATACTGTTTCAGATATAGAATATAATAAAATAATAAACCACACTTTTTACTGAGTTATAAAGATTGATTTTTAAAAAAGAATTAATTTACAAAAGATTATAAAAAAATTATTGTACTCAAAAATTCCAAATCTGAGTTAAAATAGTTTGAACGAATACTTCTTTGATCCACTTTATAATCTCTTTCCTTTCGAAAGAGATTATTTTTTAGCAGCAGTACTTCCTTGCTTCTCTGCCTGCTGGCAAGCTGGGTAGCTAGCTCCCATTGGGGCTAAAATCACGCAGTGCTTTCTATCATAAAATAAAAAAGTCCTGACATAATCAGGACTTTTTTGTTTTATTTATGTTTTATCGTTTCAGCGTAAAGTGTGCTTTAAACTGG